>DULO01000073.1 GCA_012840345.1 Candidatus Fermentithermobacillaceae bacterium | reverse complement strand
TGCTCATGCCGCTGGTAGCCGGTCTGTCATACGAGGCGCTCAAGGCCTCGGCGGGTCACGAGGGCATCATATGGGAGATTATTAGGGCGCCGGGAATTGGGCTTCAAAAGCTTACCACCCGAACTCCGGACGCTTCCCAGCTGGAAGTGGCCGCCAATAGCCTGGCGCTGTTGATTGAGGCGGAGAGAGGTGTTTCGTGATGATAGAAGGGCACGACGCAGGCGGGCTCTTAAGCAAATTGGATTCCTTGGCTGAACGCTTTGAGGCGCTTAGCGCCTCTCTCGAGGACCCCGAGGTGTTTTCCAACCCAAAGAAGTACAAGGACCTGGCCAAAGAGAGGGGAAGGCTGGAGGCGGTCGTATCCAAGTATGCCCGTTACAAGAAGGTGCTTTCGGATATCGAGGGCAACAAAGAGATCCTTAGGACCGAGACCGACCCGGACCTCGTGGCCATGGCTGAAGAGGACCTCAACGCGCTGGTTGGCGAACGTGAAACGCTGGAGCTGGACCTTCGCCGGGCCCTGATCCCCAGGGATCCTAACGACGAGAAGGACGTGATTATGGAGATCCGGGCAGGCACAGGAGGAGAAGAAGCAGCTCTTTTCGCCGGGGAACTCTTTAGGATGTACGGCCGGTACGCTGAAGAGCGCGGGTGGAAGACGGAAATCCTGAGCTCCAACCCAACGGATTTGGGCGGCTTCAAGGAAGTGGTGTTCGCCATAGAAGGGACGGATGTCTACAGCCGCCTCAAGTACGAGGGCGGCGTTCACAGGGTCCAGCGGATTCCCGTGACAGAGGCCGGCGGGCGGATCCATACGTCTACCGCCACCGTGGCCGTGCTTCCCGAAGCGGGCGACGAAATCTCTGTTGAGATCAATCCTGAAGACCTGAGGATAGACACGTACTGTTCTTCGGGGAAGGGCGGTCAGGGCGTAAACACCACCTATTCGGCTGTCCGGATTACTCACCTGCCTACCGGTACTGTTGTAACGTGCCAAGATGAACGGTCCCAGCTTCAGAACCGTGAGCGAGCTATGCGAATCTTGCGTTCCCGTCTAGAGGCGATGGCGGAAGAGGAGCGGAACCGGGAACTCACAAACAACAGGCGGTCTCAAGTCGGCAGCGGCGATCGCGCCGAGAAGATACGGACATACAACTTCCCCCAGAACCGGGTCACCGACCACCGGATCGGCTTCACAAGCCACAGGCTGACCGAAGTCCTTGACGGAGACCTCGACGAGATCATAGACGCGCTCGCGACGGAAGACGAGAAACTCAAGCTCGAACAGGCTCAATGAACGGAGAACCGTGGAAGACTGTCGGCGAAGCCATGGTATGGGGGAGAACCTTCCTCTCTGGGGCATCTCAGGATGCCGCCAGGGACGCTTGCCTGCTGCTTGCCCACGTGCTCGGTACTCCCCCTGAATACCTTTACTTGCGTCCGGCCGATCCCCTTGATTCCGGGCGCGCTCGGGAATACATGAACTTACTGGCACGACGGCGGAACGGGGAACCGGTAGCTTACTTGCGCGGAATTACGGAGTTTATGGGACTCAAGTTTGCCGTGGACAAACGCGTCCTGATCCCCAGGCCGGAGACGGAAATCCTGGTTGAGGAAGTCCTCAGGTTTCTTGAGACCCAAGGAGAGGGTGAGCCCTTTTCCCAAGGGCGCGAGGAGCCGTCTAAAAGGTTTACAGTCGCCGACATAGGATGCGGTTCCGGAGCGATCGGGCTGTCGCTCGCCAAGTTCTGCCCCTCCGCGAGAGTGATCTTGACCGATGTATCTGAAGACGCGCTGCGGGTGGCGAGATCGAACGCCGATGCCCTGGGATTGCAGGCGGAGACCTCCGGCCCGAACGGCGAAACACCCGAACGACTGCTGTTCTTGCGCGGCGATCTACTGGACCCGCTGCGCTCAGCGGAAATCCGCGACCTGGACGTGATCGCTTCCAACCTCCCCTATATCCCGTCTCACGACATGGACGGCTTGCCCGCGGAAGTTCGCCATGAGCCCGCGCTGGCGCTGGACGGCGGCCCTGGGGGGCTTCTTCACATTGCGCGGCTCATCCGAGAAGCCGGCCCTTTTGTCCGCCCGGGTGGTATGCTCATTCTTGAGATAGACGATGGGCAGGCAGGGGAGGTCCTGGATCTCTTGCAGGGTTCGGGCTGGCAAGACCCGAAGATCGTGCCTGACTTGGCAGGCCTAAATAGAGTGGCCCTGGGGTTCAAAGGGGGTAAATAAGTGGAGACGAGGATCGTAAAGGTTGATCCGCTTCACCCTGACGACAGTCTTCTTATGCCTTGCGCGGAGGCGTTGAGGGAAGGAAAGCTCGTGGCTTTCCCCACTGAGACCGTTTACGGATTGGGAGCCAACGCACTCATGCCCGACGCCGTGGAACGGGTGTTCCAAGCCAAGGGCCGCCCTCAAGACAACCCGTTGATCGTTCACGTATCCCGCCTTGAAGCGGTGCCCCCGCTTGTTCTGGAGATAAGCGAGAGCGCCCGTCTCCTCATGCGAAACTTCTGGCCGGGACCGCTTACCATCCTTTTCCCGAAGTCAGGCCTCGTCCCGGAACACGTTACGGCAGGCCTTCCCAGTGTAGGTATTCGGATGCCGGACCACCCCGTAGCCCACAGGCTCTTGGACTTGGCGGGAGTTCCCGTAGCGGCACCTTCAGCCAACATTTCCGGGCGTCCAAGCCCCACGACAGCGGAAGCCGTCATCGCGGACCTGTACGGCAAAGTGGACTTCATTATTGACGGCGGACAAGCGGAGATCGGGGTGGAGTCGACCGTCGTAGACCTCTCCACTCCCTCGCCCAGAATACTGAGGCCCGGCGGGCTGTCCGCGGAGGAGTTGTCCGGCGTTCTTGGACCTCTGGAAGTTTTTCACTTCCAAGGGGAGGGGCCCGCGCCCTCTCCGGGAATGAAGTACAGACACTACGCGCCCAAAGGCCAGGTGTTCTTGGCCTCGGGCGCTCCTGAGGAGCAGGCCAACTCGATCATCGCAGGCGCGGTTTCCGCCATAGCTTCCGGGCACAAGGTGGCGCTTTTGGCGTCCACCGACAACTTGCCGAGGTATGAGCGGCTTAAGGAAGCTTTCGGCCAATCCTTGGTCGTCATCGAGTTGGGGCCCAGGGAAGACCTGGCGCCCGTCGCGTCGCGCCTCTTTACGAGCTTGAGGTACTCTGATTCCGCCGGCGCTTCCGTTATCCTGGCAGAGTCGTTCCCGGAACACGGCTTGGGGCTTGCCGTTCAAAACCGGCTGGACCGGGCCAGCGGCGGGAAGACGCTTTCTTCACCGAAGTTAAGCATCCTCATGGTCTGCACAGGAAACACGTGCAGGAGCCCAATGGCGGAAGTTGTTTTCAAGCGGGCTTGGGAAGCGGTCGGGGCGCCTTACCCGGTCACCGTCGCTTCCGCGGGGACGTCGGCGGCGCCTGGCTTGCCCGCTACCGGCGAAGCTGTGACGGCCGTAAGGGAATTCGGGCTTGACCTGTCATCTCACCGCTCCCGCGGGGTCCTCGTCCCGGACATGGAGAACGCGGACTTGGTAATAGCTATGGCGAGGTCCCACAAAAGCGCGTTGCTTGCTCGCTTCCCGCTATTCGCGAAGAAGATATATACTTTATCCGAACTTGTTCCCGGAGTCGTCAATGGTGACGTGGACGACCCCATCGGTATGGGGCAGGCGGTCTATAGGCAAACGGCGCTTCTCCTGAAGCGCGGGCTTACCGGGCTGGCCTCAATGCTGGCAGGGATTAGGAGGGGACACATTGAAGATAGCGATTGGCAGTGATCACGCCGGCTACGCTCTCAAGGAAGAACTGCGCGAGTGGCTCTCGGAGGCCAACGACGTGCTCGACATGGGCACAGACAGCGAACAGTCGGTCCACTATCCGGACTTCGCCCGAAAAGTCTGCGAGGCGGTCCGGGCCAAGGAAGCGGAACTGGGCATCCTTGTGTGCGGCACAGGGCTGGGCATGGCGATCTCCGCGAACAAATTCCCCGGAATCCGGGCAGTCGTTTGCTCTGACCCATTTTCGGCGCGCATGGGCAGGGAACACAATGACGCCAATGTCTTGTGCATCGGCGCCAGGGTGGTGGGCCCCGGCCTCGCCGCTGATATAGTCTCGGCGTTTCTCTCAGGTAAATTCGCCGGGGGAAGGCATTCCATACGCGTTCAAAAGATAGCCGACATTGAGTCGGAGTTTGGGAAACGTTCCTAGATCGGGAGGGGAGATCCTTGCACAGTTCTTCAGAACCCCTTGACCTTTCGGTCTTGAAAAGTCAAGCCAGAGAGGCGGTCTCCGGGCTTCTTAAGGCCGCGCGTTTGCGGCCCGGCCAAATCCTCGTCTTGGGTTGTTCCACCAGCGAAGTTCAGGGCAACCGGATCGGGTCCGCGGGCAGCAGCGACATAGCCAACGCCATACTGGACGGCGTAGACGAAGCGTTGCAAGGAACCGGAGTCTATTTGGCGGTCCAGTGCTGCGAGCACCTAAACCGCGCGTTAGTGGTCAAACGGGAAGTCATGGAGAAGTACAACCTAACGGAAGTGTCGGTGATCCCGGTTCCTCATGCCGGCGGCGCCACCGCGGCGACCGCGTTGAGGCGGCTTGAAGACCCTGTAGTGGTCGAGTCTATACAGGCTCACGCTGGGATCGATATCGGAGACACGTTCATCGGCATGCACTTGCGCCCCGTCGCCGTGCCTGTAAGGCTGCCGAACATTGCGGTGGGGCATGCCCATGTGACCATGGCTCGGACAAGGCCCAAGCTTATCGGCGGCAACAGGCCCGTTTACGCTCTGACCGAGATACAAGACAAGACGCTGAGAGACCAGTCAAAATAAGGGCTTTACAGGAAACCAAAACCGAGCCGGAGGAGTCAAAGTACATGAACGGTCATAAACGGCCCGAATGGGACGAGTATTTTATGCAGGTGGCGGATGTGGTCGCCACGCGCTCGACGTGCCTTAGAAGGAACATAGGCGCGGTCATCGTGAGGGACAAGAGGATACTCGCAACCGGGTACAACGGGGCTCCGACCGGGTTGCCTCATTGTTCCGAGATTGGGTGCATAAAGGAACGGCTACACATTCCCTCAGGCGAGCGCCAGGAACTGTGCAGGGCCCTCCACGCGGAGCAGAACGCCATCGTTCAGGCCGCGAGGTACGGCACGGTAATTGAGGGCGCGAGCATCTACACCACCACCGAACCCTGCAGTATGTGCGCGAAGATGATCATTAACGCCGGGATAAGGAGAGTGGTCTACCGGGAGGAATACCCGGACCCGCTTTCCCGGGAACTCCTGAGCGGCGCGGGGGTGTCGGTGGAGAAGTTTCGTTAGGCATATGCCCTTGGCCGTAGATTGACCCGTTGGACATGCTCGGTTAGAATCGCGGATAGAGGGAATCTAACGGCGCACGCAGCGCTTTGAGGGGGAACCCCTACTTGTTGCGAACATCTTACGCTACGGTCTATGCCTTTGCGGTCGCGTTTGGTCTATCCCTGATCCTTACTCCCGTTGTAAGGTGGTTTGCCCGCAAGACTAAGGCTATGTGTTACCCCAACATTCACAGCGTGCACCGTAAACCCATTCCTTACCTAGGCGGAGTCGCCATTTATCTGGCGTCAGTAATAGCCATGCTGGTCTTCCCGCCCAACGACAGCGTCGCGTTGAACTCGGTCATCATCGGTGGCTTCATCATCTTGGCAGTGGGCGTGATAGATGACCTTTATGAACTTACCCCGTTGTGGAAGTTCCTGGGGCAGTGCGTTTCCGCCGGCGCTGTCATCTGGCTGGGGCTGAGTATTTCGTTCGTCACAAACCCCTTTACCGGCGCGGTAAGGCTCCTAGGAGCCTTTGCTATCCCACTCACGCTCTTGTGGGTCATTTCATTTGAAAACCTGGTGAATTTCTCCGACGGGCTTGACGGGCTCGCGGCGGGGGTGACCGGAATTACCGCTCTGGTCATGGTCTTTGCCGCGGCTAAGGCCGGGGCGGGCGGGATAACGACGGCGGCGGCCGCTTTGGCCGGAAGCGTGTTTGGCTTCCTTCCTTTCAACTTTCACCCGGCCTCGATTTTTATGGGCGACGCGGGAGCCATGTATATAGGCCTGGCGTTGGCGGTGTTGTCGGTCCAGGGTCTGGCTAAGTCCGCGGTATTCATGTCCATCCTGGTCCCACTTCTCACGCTGATGGTGCCTATATCAGACGCGGCTTTTGCCGTTATACGGAGGAGCTTGGCCGGTACCTCGTTTGCCAGAAAGGACCACGACCACCTTCACCACCGCCTCCTGGAGCTCGGAATGGGCCAAAGACAGGCGGTGCTCATCATTTACGCCGTTAGCATCGGCTTCGGAATCCTTGGAATGATCTCGAGTTTCGTCCCCGTGACGCAAGGAGGGCCCATCGCCGGTTTGGCCATACTAGGGTTGCTGGCGGTAGCATATAAGGCAGGCCTGTTGACCATATCAGTGAAGAAAAAACACAAGGGTCACGAATCTCACCATGGATAGCTGAATACGAGCAAGGCGAAAGGTGTTGAGAAATTGCCCTCACGTAAGCGCCTCAAGGTAATGTCCGTTTTCGGAACCCGCCCCGAAGCCACAAAGATGGTGCCCCTGATCAAAGCCCTTCAGAAGGAAGAGTTAGTAGAGTCGAAAGTATTGGTCACGGCTCAGCACAGGGAAATGCTGGACCAAGTGCTTAACTACTTCCATTTGAAGAGCGACTATGACCTCGACATCATGCGGGAGAACCAGACCCTGTCAGAGACGACCAGGCGGGTATTGGAACATCTTACGCCCGTGCTTCAGGCGGAACGTCCGGACATCGTGCTTATCCACGGCGACACGGCTACGACAGGCTCCGCCGCGCTTGCCGCCTACTATCTCAAGATCCCTGTCGGACACGTGGAAGCCGGCCTTAGGACCGGAGATAAGTACGCCCCGTTCCCTGAAGAAGTGATGCGCAAGATCGCTGACGCAATCTCAGACGTGCATTTCGCTCCGACGTCACGGTCCAGGGACAACCTCTTGAAAGAGGGTATCCCCGCGGACGGCATTTTCGTCACCGGCAACACCGCCGTGGATACGCTGCTAATGACCGTGAAACGCGACTATTCTTTTATGAACCCAACTTTGGACCGGCTCGATTTCGGGGAGAAGACCAACATAGTTGTGGAGGTCCACCGGAGGGAGAACTTCGGGGAAGGCATGGAGAACATTGGCCTTGCCTTAAGGGCCATAGCCCAACGCCGTCCCGACGTCCGGCTCTTAGTGTCCGTCCACAAGAACCCGAATGCCGGTGAGCCCATCCGTCGTCACCTAGGCGATATCCCGTCCGCGGTGCTGTTTGAGCCGCTGGACTATCCGGACTATGTGAACCTCATAAGCCGTTCTTACCTAGTAGTCAGCGATTCAGGAGGCATTCAGGAGGAAGCTCCTTCGGTCGGAGTGCCGGTAGTCTTGTGCCGTGAAAAGACCGAGAGGCCCGAAGCCCTAGCTGCCGGAACACTGGTACTGGTCGGAACTGATAGGCAACTGATAGTGGACACAGTTTTGGATTTGCTCGATAATAGGACGAGGTATGATGCCATGTCGCGCGCATCCAATCCCTTTGGGGACGGCATGGCATCAACACGTATTGTGCAAGCCCTGCTTTACAGGGCCGGATTGGCTTCGGAACCTCCGCAGGAGTTCTTAGGAACAGTAGAGAATAACCCCAGTTAGGCTGTTTTGTATGGGAGGGTGCGGCTTGGCACAGAAGGAACTTGACGCTATATTGCAGGCTGAAAAGGAAGCCGCTGACATAATCGAGACTGCCAAGGTTAAGGCTAAGTCCCTGGCCGAGGAGGCGGAGGTCGAAGCGAAACGCCTGTTGGCGGAGGCTTTGGATAAGGCGGAAGCAGAGGCCAATGCCGCCATGGATGCCGCGCGTCGGGAAGCCGAGGACGCCCAAAGGGCCGCCAAAGAAGAGGCTCTTCGCGAGATCGAAAACCTGAGGCAGATGGCCGCTCCTAGAATCAAAGAGGCCGTGAACTTGGTGACCAAAAGAATTACCGAGGCCATGTGAAGGGAGGATAGCTGCTATCGACATTGTCGTCGGGCAGCGCCGTCGTGGCTGTCGCCAGAATGCGCAAGGTGACCATTTTCATAACTAGGGACAAGAAAGACGCTGTCCTGGAGAAACTCCGAGACCTTGAACTGATGGAGGTCAGAGAAACAGAGGAGTCGAGGCATCAAGAGAGGGAAGAAATCCCGCCTGACATCCAATCGAAGATATCCAGGCTTCAGTATGTCGCCTCGTATTTTCAGAAGTACAACCCGGTTAAGAAGGGCTTCATCGACATGTTCACCGGTAAGAAGCCCGAGCTTTCCCAAGACGACCTCTGGCAGGCCGTTAGGGAGTACGATGTCGACCGTACTTTCGAGAAGATCAGGGAAAACGAGGAACGCCTTAAGGAGTTGGGGCAAAAGCTCGTGGGGTTGGAGTCCTCGATCGAAGCCCTTTCAGCTTGGGCTGAGCTAGACATACCCATCAAGGACCTCGGACGGAAAACGGTCTACACCGAAAACTTCTTGGCGGTGGTTCCTACTCTGGCGTGGGAGTCCAGGTCCGGCGAGTCGTTGAACGGGGCCGTCCACGGCGTCAAAGTCTGGTCCAACTCCTCCAGAACGGGTTTGTGGTTTGTGGCTTCTTTGGAAGATGTCGACAAAGCCCGCCTGTTTGTGTCCTCAATTGGCGGCAGCGTTGTTGACCTCCGCCAGGCAGCGGGGCAAACGCGTTCAACAGGCACTGTGGCTTCGGTCATAGATGCTCTTCGCGCCGAGGGCGAAGCCGTCAGGCAAGAGCAGGAGCGGATATTGGCATCGGATAAAGCCATGGCGGAGGACCTTGTGGCCGTGTTGGGGCTTTGGGACTACTATCAGGATCAGAAGAACCTCAAAGAGGTCACCAACTCGCTGCAAAGGACCGAGTACACTTTCGTCATCAGAGGGTTCGTAAGGGCCAAAGACATGGACAAGTTGCGGCAGGGCCTCAGCGAGTTCACTGAGATGGTAATCGCCGATGAAGAGCCCGGCATGGAAGACGACCCGCCCGTGTACCTAGACAACCCGCCGCTACTAAGACCCTTCGAGGTCATAACAAACATATTTGGGTTTCCCCAGTACAACGAAATCGACCCGACGCCCGTGTTGGCGCCGTTCTTCTGGGTCTTCTTCGGCATTTGCTTGGGAGACGCGGTATACGGGATTATCTTGTCCCTTGTTTGTTGGGTCTTTTTGAAGACCCAGAAACTCGGCGAAGGCGGGGAGAAGCTGGTTCGACTGCTCATGTACTCGGGCATTTCAACCATCATCATGGGAGCTCTCATGGGGAGCTGGTTTGCCGACCTTCCCACCGTGTTTTTCGGCGGTACGATCATCGAACGGTTTGCCAAGTCCGTAGCGGTGTTGGATCCTATCGGAGATCCTCTCACCCTTCTCGTAATCTCCTTCATCTTGGGGATCATCCAGATTTGGGTGGGTATCCTCGTGAAGATGTACGCCTTGATCAGGGCGGGTGAGGTCAAAGAGGCCATCCTGTCCCAAGGATCGTGGGGGATCTTGATCCCCGGACTAATGGGCGTGATAGCCCAGATGGCCGGAGTCTTGGACTCCACCGTTCCCCTTTATGTAACCTACTTGGGAGCTCTGATGGTTGTGTATTCAGCCTCGCGCGGGCAGAAGAACATCCTTCTGAAGCCTTTTTCGGGCCTGTACGGCCTCTACAGCATCGTGGGCTATTTCTCCGACACGATGTCCTATTCCAGACTTCTCGCGCTCGGCTTGGCCAGCGCGGTCATCGGTGTAGTGGTCAACAAGATCGCTGAACTTGTGGTCAGCATGGTGCCGGTGGTTGGCTGGGTCTTCGTGCCCTTGATTCTCTTGGGGGGCCACGTCTTCAACCTGGTTATCAACGTTCTGGGGAGCTTTATCCACTCAGGCCGCCTCCAGTTTGTTGAGTTCTTCACCAAGTTTTTCGAGGGGGGTGGCAGGCCCTTCAGACCTCTCAAGAGAGTGAGCGACAACGTTTCCGTGAACTAATAGCAGCCATTTCGGTTCGAGTCGAGAGTACTAGGTTTTGAAGATTGGGAGGGATTGTTTTGTTTGGCGGTTCAGCAGGTGCTTGGATAGCGATGGGCGTTCTTGTGACGGGTCTTGTTGGCGCGGTCGGGGCGTTTTTCGGTGAGGCGTTGGGCGGCAACGCCTTGGCGTTGATGGGAGCCGGCGTGGCCGTGTTTGTCGCTGGCCTAGGTTCTTCCGTCGCCGTCGGTATCGCGGGAGAAAAAGCGGCGGGCATTACTTCCGAGGACCCTGACAAGTTCGGCCGTTTGCTTCTGTTGCAGGCTCTCCCCGGAACCCAGGGAATTTACGGATTTCTCGTCGGCTTCTTGGCGATTTTTAGGATGGGCGCTTTCTCTGGCGGAATGTCCCTTACCTTGGAGCAAGGGTGGCAGTTTTTCTTCGCGTGCCTCCCCGCGGCCCTTTCTTGCTTGATTTCAGCCTTATACCAGGCCAGAGTGTCTGTGGCCGCCATGGACATCGTAGCCAAGCACCCTGAAGAGTCAGGTAAAGCTTTGATTATGCCTGCGATGGTCGAGACTTACGCCGTTCTGGGTCTCTTGGCTTCCGTGCTTCTTATTATGTTCGCTGTCAGAGTGTAGGGGGCAGGGAAATGCCCTTGGAGGATATTCTCACAAAGATAAAGGCACAGGCTACCGCCCAAGCCGAGGCGATAGTCAGTGACGCGGACGAAAAGGCCAAGGCCAGGATAGCCAAGGCCGCTGAGGAGGCTTCTAATCTGGCCGCCAAGCGGTTGGATGAGGCTCTGTCTGTCATCAACCGTGATAAAGCAATTGCGCTGGCAAGGGCGGAAACCGAACGTCGTCAAGCCGTCTTGCGGGAGAAACAGCGTTTAGTGGCGTCTGTGTTCGAGGAGGCGCTGAAGGAACTAGCTTCGATGCCCGATGCCGAGTACAGGGGTTTCCTCGCGAAAGCCATCGCAAAGGCCATGACGGGCGGAGAAGAGGTTATGCTCGGATCGGCGGACGAGGCCCGGTTGGGCCCCGAGTTCCTCAATATGCTTAAGTCCGAACTTAAAGCACAAGGCAAGCCGGAAGACGTGAGCGTTAGCTACGGCGATTCCGTCCGCGGCGGCGGTTTTATCGTTAAGCAGGGCGGGCTGTCGCTTAACCTGACTTTCCCGGCGATAATGCAGAGGCTTTTGGATGAACTTGAGATAGAGGTCGCGCGCTGTCTGTTCAGCGAATAGATCAGGCTTTCGGGGCGGTTTCTTTGAAGGTGGGTAGATCTTGGACGAATACAGTTGGGCCAGCGCGGTAGGTAGAATACGGATTCTGGAGAAGCGATTCCTGTCCAGAGCGGAGTTGGAGCAACTAGCGGCATCGGCCAGCCTTGAGTCGGCCTTGGCCGCGCTGCGGGATACGACCTATGGACCCTACATCGCGAAGATGCGGGGAATCGAATCGTACGACGACGCTTTGAGAGAAAGCCTTGCCGCGGAGTACGACCTGATCTCGCGCATGGCTCCGGAGCCCATGGTTATCGCGGCTTTTCGAGGAAGACATGATTTTCACAATCTGAAAGTGATAGCCAAGAACCAGAGAATGGGCATGCCGGTTCAGGAAGAAGCCTTCTCCCTGATTGGCAATTTCGATCCCGGCCAATTGAAGCTGTGGCTTCAAGGGGGACTGGCCGCGAGCGAAGAGAAACGTCCTAGGAAGGACGACGAGTTGAGCGTCTTAAGAGAGACGTACGAAGCCACCGCCGAATTTGAGCAGGATGACGGCGGAGACTATGGCCCCGCTCTCGTGGCGCTTAGAATGGACGCGCTGATAGACCGGGCGTATTATGCCTGGTTTGTCAGAGTCATGAAACGGCACGGGTACGATTCTTTGATAACTTACGCGGAGCACGAAGTTGATCTTATAAACCTCAGGATGTCTTTGCGCGGAAGGAAGCAGGGGCTGGACGCGAAGATAATGGCGTCCGTGTTCCTCCCGGGCGGGACTATCGCGGCGTTAGACCTAACTGAGGCTTATTCGCGGGACGAGGCTCTCAAAGAACTGTTCAAAAGCTCCCCCTTCGAGTCTTTGGCAATTCAGGGGATTAAGCTCACGGCGGAGAGAGCTTCATTGACCTCGTGGGAAAAGGCCTGTGACGACGCCTTGATGAACGTGATTAAGAGGGCTCGCTTAAGTCCCATGGGGCCTGAGCCGGCCTACGGCTATGTTTATGGACGGGAGATAGAGACCAGAAACTTGAGGGTTATACTTTCGGGCAAGCTGTCTCAAGTTTCGGCCAGGGAGATATCGGAGAGGTTGCGTGAGCCCTATGTCTAAGGTCGCGGTACTTGGACAAAGAGACGCGGTGCTTGGTTTTAAGGCAAGCGGGGCCGTTGTCTTCGCGGCCGACAGCGCCGAGGAGGCCAGGCTTGCTCTGGAAGAAGTAAAGAAAGGCGACTACGCCATATTGCTGATTACTGAGGATATCGCGGCTCTGCTTAAGGACGAGCTGGCGCCCCTCTATGATAGCCCGCAGCCCGTTGTGACCGTTTTGCCGGACTCTAAGACTCCCCACGGAATGGGCATGGAGCTTCTTCGCAAGCGAGTAGAGCGGGCCGTCGGTGTCAACATTTTGGTAAAGCGAGAGGAATGATGCGGCATGGCGGTAGGCCAGATTGAAGGACGGATCGAAAAAGTATCCGGCCCCTTGGTTGTAGCTTCAGGCATGGCAGGTTGCCGCATGTATGACGTTGTGCGGGTCGGTGACAAGGGAGTTATAGGCGAGATCATCGAACTCAGGGGCGACACGGCTTCCATCCAAGTCTACGAGGAAACTTCGGGCGTTGGCCCAGGGGAAAAGGTGGTTTCCACCGGAGTCCCTCTGAGCGTGGAGCTTGGACCCGGGCTTATGGGCGCGATTTTTGACGGGATCCAGAGGCCCCTAAACGTCATACAAGAAATGGCCGGAAGTTATATAGAGCGCGGACTGGAAGTGCCCGGTCTGGATAGGGAGAAGAAGTGGCACTTTGTTCCCAGAGTCAAAGTCGGGGATGCAGTTAGGGCAGGGGACGTGCTCGGAGTCGTCCAGGAGACGCCGGTTGTCGAGCATCGCGTCATGGTTCCTCCCGACATCGCGGAGGCCCAAGTCGTCCATATTGCTGAAGGCGATTTTACGGTAACCGAGGGGATCTGCACCCTTACGGTCGACGGGCACGACCGCCAACTATCCATGCTCCAAAGGTGGCCTGTGAGGCAACCTAGACCGGTCAAGGAGAAACTGGCCCCGTCAGAGCAATTGGTTACAGGGCAGAGGGTCATAGACGCTTTCTTCCCCATCGCGAAAGGCGGCACCGCGTGCGTACCGGGACCGTTCGGAAGCGGCAAGACGGTTATCCAGCACCAGCTCGCGAAATGGGCTAATGCCGACATCATCGTGTACATCGGTTGCGGCGAGCGCGGCAATGAGATGACCGACGTGTTGCTTGAGTTCCCTGAACTTAAAGACCCGAAAACCGGTCGTCCCTTGATGGAACGCACCATTCTGGTAGCCAATACTTCCAATATGCCGGTTGCCGCTCGCGAAGCTTCTATTTATACGGGCATCACCCTCGCGGAGTACTACCGCGATATGGGTTATGACGTCGCTCTCATGGCCGACTCCACCTCGAGATGGGCGGAGGCCTTGCGCGAGATATCCGGACGCCTCGAGGAGATGCCGGGCGAAGAAGGCTACCCGGCGTATTTGGGTTCTCGCTTGGCCAGCTTCTACGAGCGTGCGGGAAAGGCCAAACTGCTTGGCGGTGACGACCGCGAGGGAGCCTTGAGCGCTATCGGCGCCGTGTCTCCCCCCGGCGGAGACTTGTCCGAACCTGTGACCCAGGCCACATTGCGAATCGTCAAGGTGTTCTGGGGCCTAGACGACAGGCTGGCGGCTAGGAAACACTTCCCCGCCATCAACTGGTTGACCAGCTACTCTTTGTACAGCGAACGGTTGGACGAGTACTTCAGAAAGGCCACGGGGAAGGATTTCCCAGAGATGCGCGACCAAGCAATGGCGATTCTCCAGCAAGAACAGGAATTGAACGAGATCGTCCGCCTTGTGGGACTGGACGCTTTGTCGCCGAAACAGCGGATGCTTCTTGAGACGGCCAAGTCCCTTCGAGAGGACTTCCTGTACCAGAGCGCGTTTCACGACGTTGACACCTACTGCTCTCAAAAGAAGCAGTATGGTATCCTCAAGGTCATCTTGACGCTCCACGAGAAGTGCTTAGAAGCACTCGATAGAGGGGTTAAGCTCGAAAAGCTGTTAACGCTCCCGGTGCGGGACAGGATCGCCAGGGCTAGGGTCACCCCGGAAGACAAGTGGCCTTCAGAGTATGACCAGATCCTAGCTGCCATCGATGCGGAGGTTACGCCTGTCGCCTGACAGTTTTGAGATGTGATGGAGGAATTGCGATGCCGCTGGAATATACGACCATTACTCAGATATCGGGTCCGCTCGTAGTAGTGGAGCAGGTGCGAGAAGTTCACTACGACGAGCTGGTTGAGATTGAGACTCACACCGGTGAGGTCCGGCGAGGCAGGGTTCTGGAGGCCGCGACAGGCAGAGCGCTTGTGCAGCTTTTTGAGGGCACAACGGGTCTTGACGTTACGGCGTCCAAGGTGCGCTTTCTAGGGAAGGTCTTGGAGATCCCCGTGTCCCCGGATATTCTTGGACGGGTTTTTGACGGCGCCGGGAAGCCTATCGACGGCGGGCCCAAACTCATACCCGACAAGCGTTTGGATATTAACGGAAACCCGATAAACCCCTACGCCAGGGCTTATCCTTCCGAGTTCATTCAGACGGGCATATCTGCCATCGACTGCATGAACCCGCTGGTTAGGGGGCAAAAACTCCCCATCTTTTCGGGATCGGGTTTGCCCCACGCCCAGATGGCGGCTCAAATCGCCAGGCAAGCTACGGTGTTGGGGTCAAACGAACCGTTTGCCGTAGTGTTTGCTGCCATGGGTATTACGTTTGAGGAAGCCGACTATTTTATCTCCGACTTCCGCAGGACAGGCGCTATTGACCGCAGCGTCCTGTTCATAAACCTGGCAAACGACCCTGTTATTGAGAGAATAGCGACCCCGCGCATGGCCTTGACCGTCGCCGAATACCTGGCGTTTGAGCAGGGAATGCACGTTCTGGTTATCATGACCGACATGACTAACTACGCCGAAGCCTTGCGCGAAGTTTCCGCCGCCCGCAAAGAAGTTCCGGGACGCCGCGGCTATCCCGGCTACATGTATACGGACTTGTCCCAGATGTACGAGCGCGCGGGAAGGATACGGGGAAAGCAAGGGTCTATCACCCAGATCCCTATTTTGACCATGCCCGAGGATGACAAGACGCACCCGATTCCCGACCTTACGGGGTACATTACCGAGGGCCAGATCATCCTTTCTCGAGAGCTGCATAAGAAAGGCATCTACCCGCCCGTGAACATTTCCATCTCCCTCTCACGTCTTAAGGACAAGGGCATCGGCAAAGGCAAGACCAGAGAGGACCACTCGGACGTACTAAACCAGATGTCCGACGCCTATGACAGGGGTCGGGAAGCAAGAGAGCTTGCGGTAGTACTTGGCGAGGCTGCCTTGACCGACACAGACCGTTTGTTCCTGAAGTTTGCCGACGAGTTCGAAAACAGGTTTGTGAGGCAAGGTATGAACGAGAACAGAAGCATCGAGACCACTTTGGATATCGGCTGGGAGCTGATGGCGCTACTCCCGAGAAGCGAACTGAAACGCGTCTCAGACCAAAACGCTGAGAAGTACCTGCCCAAACCGGGGGCTCAAAGCAAGGCTTCCGGTTAGAGAGGTGGCTTTCCATTGACTATCAAGGTGAACGCTACCCGTCAGGAACTGACACGGCTCCGTGCCAGGATAAAGATGGCATCGCGTGGCCATAAGCTTTTAAAAGACAAAAGGGACCAGTTAATGAAAGAGTTTCTTGCCATAGTTCACGAGAACCAAAGACTGCGCGAGGAACTCGAGTCGAGGCTGGCCAAGGCCTACAAAAGCTTCGCGCAAGCGAGGGCATGGCTTTCGCCTGCTGTTTTGGAAGAGGCCTTGATGGTCGCGGGCGGACCCCAGGAAGTTTCCGTAAGGCACCGGCACATTATGAACGTAGTCGTGCCCGAAATGGAGCTTAGAGAGCGCGAAGATGAGCAAAATACTGACGTAATGCCTTACGGTTTGGCGTCAACGTCTTCGGACTTGGATGACGCTCTTCGCGAGTTCCGGGGAATACTCACGATCTTGGTGAAGTTGTCGGAAGTAGAGCGCAAGATCGGCCTTTTGGCTGATGAAATAGAAAAAACCAGACGAAGAGTCAATGCCCTTGAGTACGTACTTATACCTGAGTTGGAAGCGGCGGCCAAAGATGTGGAAATGAGGTTAGAGGAAGTGGATCGTTCCACCGCGTCTAGGCTTATGAAGGTGAAAGACATAGTCAGGGCGAGATAACCCGCCCTTTACCGCTGGTCTTTTTGCCTGAAACACACCGCCATTTCCGGGCATAGGGCTCCTCTCAAGACTGGACACTAACAACGTAGAACAGGTGGAGGAGCACGGCTATGAGCATCCTGATTCGAGGCGGCAAGCCCTTAAAAGGAAAGGTTTGGTGTGACGGAGCCAAAAACGCGGCGCTTCCGATAATGGCCGGGGCTATCCTTACCGATGACTCGGTGGAAATCAAGAATGTGCCGTTCCTATTGGACGTCGAGACCATGCTTTCGGTCTTGAGGGCCATCGGCGTCAACGCTGTTTACTCGGGTCGTTCCGCCAAAATGTCTCCCGGGCGCCGGCTGCAGCCCGAAGCTCCCTACGATTTGGTCCGCAGGATGCGTGCCTCCTTTTTGGTCATGGGGCCTTTGCTGGCAAGATGCGGCACCGCCGCAGTGCCTCTTCCAGGCGGATGCGCTATAGGTCAAAGGCCCGTTGACTTGCACCTCAAAGGCTTTCAAGCGATGGGCGCCACCGTTTCTGTGGAGCACGGATTCATCATAGCCAAAGCCAACCGGCTTAAGGGGGCGGAAATCTACCTTGATATTCCGTCTGTTGGCGCCACGGAAAACATTATGATGGCGGCCGCTTTGGCCGATGGAGAAACCGTTATCGAGAACGCGGCCCAAGAGCCTGAAGTAGTAGATCTGGCCAATTTCCTGAACGCGATGGGGGCCGACATTAAGGGAGGCGGCACTACCCGCATTAGGATCTCCGGCGTAAAGGAATTGCACGGTGTCGAGTACAGCATAATCCCAGATCGCATTGAGGCGGCAACCTTCGCGATAGCCGCGGCCATGACGAAAGGGAAGGTTACAATAGAAAACGTGATCCCGACCCACCTGCGTTCAGTCTTGGCCAAAATCAAAGAATGCGGCGCTTACATATTTGAGGGCGCCCGATCAATTGACATCGAGATGCTTCAAAGGCCGGAACCGACCAACATAAAGACCCAACCGTATCCCGGCTTCCCGACTGATGTTCAAGCGCCTTATATGGCCTTGTGCACCATTGCCGCCGGAACTAGCATTATTTCTGAAACTGTTTTCGAGAACCGTTTTGCCCACGCCGAAGAGCTCGGGAGGATGGGCGCGAGAATCCGGATCGAAGGACCTAACGCAGTCATTGAAGGAGTGCCCCGGCTGGCGGGCGCTCAGGTCCAGGCCACTGACTTAAGGGCCGGCGCCGCCCTCTCCCTGGCGGGACTCGCGGCCGAAGGCGAAACAGAAGTAATCGGCACCGAGCACATCGAACGCGGCTACTGCGACTTTGTCGAGAAACTCCGCGGGTTAGGCGCCGATGTTGTAAGTACCGAGGCTTCTAACCGATTCCACCGGGGCATAGCCAGACCGTAGCCGGCGGTTCGGCTTATCCCCTTTATCCCCAGCCTCATATAGGCTCATCACGTCCTGAAGGACGCTACCGACTAGACTTGGACCTAGTCGGGCATCCCCAAGTAGTCATAAACCGGTCACCTCACCCAATACCTATAGGCAGCCATGGGATCAAGACTGACGGCGCTAAGCGCTATTGGGTGGAGGTAGGCGCTCTTGAAACGAGTAATATACCTGCTCCTATTCGTCTTTGGCATTATGCTGGGTATACCCAATGCCTCATCTGGAGGGTCGAATATTGGAACCGGTGCCCCGTCAGGCGCCCCTGACCCTCTTCTCACCATAGACGTTTACTACGCTCCAACCGGTCAGGTGCTTACCATGGACTTGGAGACATACATCAAAGGGGTGGTCGCCTCCGAAATGCCCGTATCAGCCGGTATTGAAGCCCTGAAAGCCCAAGCGGTGGCGGCGAGGACCGTAGCCGTCAGGAAAATGCGGGTGCTGGGAGGAAACCCATCCCGGCCCGACGCGGATGTAACGTCAGACCACCGCATAGATCAAGCCTGGAACCCCGAGAGCTACTTCAAAGAGCGCTGGGGCGCCATGTCGTTTTGGCTGAACTGGCCCAAAATAGAGAGGGCGGTCCAGGAAACGCGAGGCATAATACTCACTTACAACGGCGTTCCTTGTGACGTTGTATATCATTCCACGTGCGCGGGGCAGACCGAAGCCGCGAAAGATGTGTGGGGGCGTGACGTGCCTTACCTCCAGAGCGTCCAATGTAGTTTTTGTCAGGACTCTCCTTACTACCGTCCTCAGACGGTGACCATGAAAGCGTCCGAAGTGTCTTCGCTTCTAGGCAACGCGGGAGCCAGCGTGCCGGTGTCGGCCATAAGGGGAGGGCAAGCGTTTTCCGTGACTTCGGTATCTCCTACAGGAAGGATCAAACAAGTTTCGGTTAACGGGAAGACTATGCGAGGGCTTGAGTTCCGCACGGCTTTAGGCCTGAAGTCTACTTACCTCTCTTGGTCAACAAGAGGAGATTCGGTAGTATTTCAAGTCAAAGGCTACGGCCACGGCGCCGGCATGTGTCAATACGGCGCCATGGGCATGGCAAAAGAAGGACGCACCTATACCGAAATCCTTTCCTACTACTACCAGGGCGCCACAACCGCGCAGATCTTCGAGGAATAGCTGTTGTCGATATCATCGCCGTGGATGACTGTGTAATACGCCCTCAATTCAGCGCCGCGTAAGTTCCTGCCAGATAGGCTCTCAAGAACAGAGAACTATACTGGTTTTCCAGGGAAAGAGGTCGGTTTCTGTGGCGGTGTGGAAGTCGCGCACTCTAAGAAGGTAAAGCGGACGCCGGCACAGTATACTACCCAACAAACAATGAGGGGCCCATGGAAGGGAGGGACCAAAGGGCCATGGTCAAGGACTTAGTTGTGACACTCTCTCCAGAAGAAGCAGCTTCAGCAATTATCGAAGCCTTGGGAGCCCGGAAAAACCCGGAGTACGATCTATTAGAACGTCCCGTGATCCTGGTAGACAATTACCGGATTGACTGTCCTTCTGGTACCGTTGTCACCCTGATGTTGGCGAAGTGGTTTGCAAGAACAGGTGACTATGTGAATGTCGTGGTGGTACTCAGCAATCTGACACGTGGCAATACGACGGTGCATTTATGCACGGACAGATTCAGGCGATGGTTGAGGGACGTAGATCTTGGAGCTGGTAAGTCGATGATCGGTCTGGTGGAAAAGGCACTGGAAAGCCATAAAGTTGACTGAACCAGCTTCTGACACCGACCTATTCTAGCCTTAACAGGATTCGGTTCTTCTTGGTTTTCTGTAGACGACTGATTGGCTACGGCTCGGCTGGACGCCTTGCTCCATCCTCCCTAACACCGGGGCTTACATATGACTGATAACGACCATAGTGCTGCTGTGCATACCTCCGGCAAATTATGGCAATCATAACAGCCGGAGGTGTTCTTTTTCCATGGAGCAAGAAGATATCGCCAGCCGCAGGTCAAGACGCAAGGCCTTAGCCGAGCAAGCAGGAGTAGCGCGGATGGCTTGGGTCACGGTGTGTTGCCTAACTCTCTTTGCTTGCGGAGTATACATGGGATTGTTGTCGGTCAAGGAGCCCGCCCCTCCGGTTCTTATCCCTGACTACACCATACCCGCTGGGACCGACGGAACGTCAGACCCTGTTCTCTCGCCAACTGACCTCTCGCCTACCGTTCCGGCCGGTGCCTCTTATGAGGAAGATCCTGGGCAGGGAACGCCAAAAGGAAATGAAGATGAAGAAGCGACAGAGACCTTAGCGATCGTAGCGGACTTGAACGACCTGGCCTGGCCTTGTTTTGGGCAGATAACGCGGGAGCCCGGTTGGTACTACTCGCAGGACTTGGGCGAGTGGCATTACCTGTCCGGAGTCCAGATAACCGGCGATTCGCGAAGAGAAGTCCGCGCGGCCCTCCCCGGCACCGTCAAGTCCATAGACACGGATCCCTTGTGGGGGAAAGTCATCGTCCTGGATCACGGCTCAGGCATCCTGACAGAATACGGCGGGATTGACATACCCGCGCTCCGCGAAGGAGACCAAGTCGCCCAGGGACAGACCATCGCTCGACTTCTGGGAGAAACGCTAACCTTCCGAATCACGAAGAATGGGGACGCGGAAAATCCGGCAGACTATTTAACCCAGGCTAGATGACGTTCTTGGGCCTCAGAAAGCCGAATGATCCATCTCTCTGGGCATATACATTAGCGAACCTTCGAAAAGGAGGGACCGGGCCATGAATGACGTCATATGGAAGCGCGCGGTCGCTGTGGGCGAATACATACAAAAGAGTCATGCCACGGTCCGCGAGACGGCCCGCGCGTTCGGCGTGTCTAAGAGCACGGTTCACAAGGATGTCACAGATAGATTGCCTAAGATCCGACCGCAGCTGGCCAAAATGGTCCGGGAAGTGCTGGACCTAAACAAGGCTGAGCGGCACATAAGAGGAGGTGAAGCCACAAGGAAGAAATACAACGCCCCCGACTGATTCCCTATGATGTCTCACATCAGTTCATAACCCAGGGGATTTCGACTCAGACTCCTGGGTTATCGCGTTTATCTGGAAGGAACAGGCATTATGCCCGTCGAATTCTCCCGAAATCGACAAAACCGGGGGACCCGTACATGGCCAGAGACATAGGTATAGACCTGGGCACGTGCACTGTGTTGGTGTTTGTGGCCGGCAAGGGGGTTGTCTTGCGCGAGCCCGCTATCGTGGCAAAAAACAACCGCACGGACAAGATCATAGCCGTAGGCCAAGAGGCGAAGCGTATGGTAGGGAGGACTCCCACCGACGTAACAGCCGTAAGGCCGCTCAAGAAAGGCGTAATCACCGAATTCGACGTTACTCTGATTATGCTGAAGCACTTCCTTCAAAAAGCCGCTCCCGGGTTCAGTATCGGTCGTCCCCGGTTGCTTATTGCCATCCCCGCTTCCATCACCTCGGTTGAGAGGCGCGCCGTGGCCCAGGCCGGAAGAGAGGCCGGCGGCGGTCAAGTGTATCTCATGGAAGAGCCGATCTTGGCCGCCCTTGGCGCGGGATTGGACATATCCGGCCCTCGCGGGCACATGATCGTTGACATAGGAGGCGGCACCAGCGACATTGCCGTGCTCTCCATGAACGAGATGGTCAGGCAGATATCCACTAGAGTGGGCGGAGATGCTTTCGACGAGGCCATCGTAAGATACGTCAGGCGGGCTTTCAACATGGTGATCGGTGAGAGTACCGCGGAGCAGGCCAAGATCGCGGTAGGTTCGGCCATGCCGATGGAACGAAAAGAGACCGAGATCAGGGGCCGGAACCTTGTGACAGGTCTTCCGAGAGGGCTCATCATCGATTCTTACACGCTTCGTGAAGCCATAGACGAGCCTTTAGGGGTCATAAGGCGAGCCGTGAGGCAAGTCTTGGACAGCACTCCACCGGAGCTTCTGGGAGACATCATAGACCGCGGAATTGTGCTCACTGGCGGTGGGGCTTTGCTGGACGGTTTGGACCGTTTCCTTTCCAATGAAACCGGCTTGCCGGCGAACGTGGTGGAAGACCCGGTCTCATGCGTGGCGCGGGGCACCGAGAAGGTGCTTGACGCCATCGCTTCCTACCAAGACCACATGAAAAAGATATCCGTATAGGGCAAAAGGCTCAACTTTTCTCTTTCTGTTTCGATAGAGAGAGAAGGGGGGAGACTTTATGCTAAGAGGAATAATGTCAGGCGTCATGGCGATGAGAGGTCAGGTGCTAAACCAAGAGGTAATCGCCAACAACCTGGCCAACGCCGATACGGCTGCTTTTAACAAAGACAAAGCCGTCTTCTCCAGTTTTAATGATGTCCTCATGTACAAGTGTCAACCCTCGCAGTTTTCGGTCCCGATCGGGGTATACACCGGCGGAACCGTGGTGCAAGACGTCCAGACGATCCGCGATGTCGGGCCCATGGAAACCACAGGTAACCCCCTTGATATCGCGCTGCCGGCGGGCGAATACCTATGCGTCGAGACTTCAGCCGGGATCCGGTATACGCGCCGCGGTGACCTTCAAGTCGGCGTTGACGGTTACCTATCGGTGGGCGGATTCCGTGTGCTTGGGAAATCCGGAGCCATTAAGGTATCTTCAGGCCGCTCGTGCAGCATTGCCGAGGACGGGACCGTGATGGACGGTGACACCGCCGTCGACGTCTTGCGGGTAGTGCAGGTACTAAACGAAGATGATTTGTTCAAGGAAGGCAACTCCCTTTTTGTTACCGCCGATTCCAACGTGAGGGGCATCGACGTCCCCAGCTTGATGTGCGGAACTCTTGAGAAGTCCTCGGTGGACCCAGTCAGCGAAATGGTCGACTTGATAAGGGCCATGCGTTCTTACGAGGCGGCCCAACGCGCCATAAAGGCCCACGACGAGGCCACCGATAAAGCCGTAAACCAAGTAGGCAGAGTGTAGCGTGCCCGGCAAACCCGTCGGGTTACCGGCGCGACAGAGTCTAACGAGAAGGATTTGACGAGAAGAGTTTAACGAAGGGGCGAGTTTTACCCATGCTAAGAGCGCTCTGGACTGGAGCCACGGGAATGTCCTCCCAGCAACTCCTTATAGACACCATCTCAAACAACCTGGCTAACGTAAACACTACCGGGTACAAGAAGCAAAGAGTCCAGTTTCAAGACCTCTATTACGCCAACATTCCCATGGGCGTCGGATCCACGGCTTCGGTAGGCAACGGCTCTAGGGTTGTCGCGACCCAGCGAATGTTCCAGCAGGGAAACCTGGAGGAATCGGGAGACCCGCTGCACGCCGCTATAGAAGGCGAAGGCTTCTTCGCCGTGGAGACAGGCCGCGGGCAAGCTTTTACCAGGGACGGATCGTTTAGACTGGACGGAGCCGGACGCTTGGTCACTTCCGCGGGCTATCTTTTGTCAGGAGGCGGGATCCAAGTGCCTCCGGGCGCCACAGACATAGCCATTCTGGAGAACGGCGCGGTCGTCGGCCGCGTAAACGGGGTCGTCCAGGAGTTCGGCCGCATCATGTTGTGTGTGTTTCAGAACCCCGCGGGACTGGAGGCCATCGGAGGTAACCTGTACGTCGCTACCAGGGCTTCAGGCGAACCCCAGGAGCTCATGCCCGGAGAGAACGGAGCCGGCGTTCTAAGAGGGTCCTACCTCGAGACTTCAAACGTGGACATTGTAACGGAAATGGTAAACCTGATCGTGGCCCAGCGGGCGTTTGAGCTTAATTCCAAGACCGTGGAGACAGCGGACCAAATGTGGGCCATCGCTAACAACGTAAAGGCCTAGTGACAGGAGGCACACATGCAAGTAAGTTCGGTGAACTCTGAGAATACTACTGTGGTGCGCACCGTCCCGGCAAGCAAGGTGGCCAAGGACACGAATGTAGATCCGAAGACCATGAAGGCGTGCCAAGACTTTGAGGCGGTGTTCCTGTCCTTCTTGTGGGGAGAGATGTCCAAGTCCGCAGGCGTGGACTTGGGGGGCTGGGATGTCATAGGCCAGCAAGCCATCGGGCAAAAGTGGGCGCAAGCCGGAGGAATCGGACTCGCGAAGGTTATTTACGAAAGAGTGGCGAAGTACTCTCCGAGATAACGTCGGGGGATGAACCAGTTGAGCCAGTTGAACAAGGATCAGATGAGAGCGGTAATTGAGTCAATACTGCCGCATAGAGCTCCTTTTTTGTTTATAAGCCGCATTATTGAACTTGAGCCCGGCGAAAAGGCCGTGGCCGAATACGACGTCCCGAAAGACCTTTCCATTTTTGAGGGCCATTTCCCCCAAGAACCCATACTTCCCGGCGTCATCATCCTTGAGGTGTTGGCGCAAGCCGGTGCTTTGGCCCTGCTTTCCCTGGAGAACATGAAGGGAAAGATAGCCCTCTTGGCAGGAGTGGAGTCGGCACGCTTCAAGAGGCCGGTCAAGCCCGGCGAGACTCTCCGCGCCGTTATGACCATGGGAACCCTGAAACGGGGAATAGGCCGTGCTTATGGCTCGGTTTTTGTAGGAGACTCCGAAGCCGCCCGCGCGGTTATAGCCTTCGCCGTGCCAAATTGACACGCTTCCATCCCTGGTGTTAACATCCATGTGCTGATTGATGCCTGCCTTGAGGAGGTTTTGCCTTGCCAACCATCGGAAAGGGCCTAAGATACTTCACTTCCGAGTCTGTGACTGAAGGGCACCCTGATAAGGTCGCCGATCAGATAGCCGACGCCATTCTGGACTCCATCCTTGCCAAGGACCCAGCGGCCCGGGTCGCTTGCGAGTGTGTGGTGAAAACCGGGTTTGTCCTGGTGGCGGGCGAGATCTCGACAGACTGTTACGTAGACATGCCGTTTATCGTCAGGGATACGCTGAGAAAGATCGGCTATACCCGTGCCAAGTACGGATTCGACGCCGACACTTGCGCGGTGCTCACCGCCATTGAGGATCAATCCCCGGATATCGCTTTGGGGGTTGATAAGGCTCTTGAGTCCAAGGAAGGCGAAATGCCGGACACCCTCGGAGCGGGCGACCAGGGAATGATGTTCGGGTACGCGTGCGACGAGACAGCCACGTACATGCCCATGGCTATTTACTTGGCCAACAGGCTTGCCCGCAGGCTGGCTACAGTGAGGCATGACGGGATTATGCCTTACCTACGGCCTGACGGAAAGACCCAGGTGACCTTGGAGTATCACGACGGGGTGCCTACCAGGATCCACACCGTGGTCGTATCGGCGCAGCATGCCGCCGACGTCGGGCTCGATACCCTAAGGCGCGACGTGATATCCGAAGTCATCGATAAGACCATCCCTAAGAACTTGATCGACGACAAGACAAGGATACTTGTTAACGCCACCGGAAGATTTGTGGTAGGCGGGCCTCAAGGGGATAGCGGCCTTTCCGGAAGGAAGATCATCGTCGACACTTACGGCGGGTTCGCCCGTCATGGAGGCGGTTCTTTCTCAGGCAAAGACCCCACCAAGGTAGACCGTTCGGCTGCGTACGCGGCCAGGTACGTCGCCAAGAACGTGGTGGCTGCCGGTTTGGCCAAGGAGTGCGAGATCCAAGTCGCCTACGTAATCGGAGTCGCGAGGCCGGTCTCTATCGCCGTGGACACCAAAGGCACCGCCAAGGTTCCCGAAGACTTGTTGGAGCAGGCCGTAGGCAAAGCTTTTGACTTCCGGCCGGCGGCCATCATCGAAAGGTTCCAGTTGAGACGGCCCATCTACCTCCAGGTAGCCACGTACGGCCATTTCGGCCGCGACGACCTTGACCTGCCGTGGGAGAAACTGGACCTGAAGGATGAGATCTTGAGGTACGTCTAGTTCCCGTTCATAAGAGTTAGCGCGAGCGGGTGAGGTCCAAGCAGCGTCTATAGAAGGACAAGACCAAAGCAAGGCTCCCCTCCTGAGCATATAGTGCGAAGGGGGGAGTTCTTTGTTTACGCCTCAGAAGATGACCTTGCTCGCCGTCGTTACTTGGTGTATTCTGGAAATCGCCAGGGTCCGCCTGTTGGCTCCAGACGGGGACCTGGTTCGAATACTGCTGGTTGTGAGCGCAAACCCTCACTTGACCGAAGGGATTGTCCGCCGGCTTCACTGGGAGATGGGGTTTCTTAAGGCGCTTCCAATCGAAATAGCGGTCGCGCTCCAAGAACCGTCCGGTGACGCCCACCCTATAGTGCGGTTACTACTTCGCGATGAGCTGGTGACTCTACCGCTTCCTGACTTTGAGCCGGACTTGGTGATGCGCGTCTAGAGAGGTGGTCAGTTGGGACGAATAGAGGTTATACCACGCCTTCTCGACACCTTCTCCCGGGCTTTATGGGGGATTCCCGCCAACTGCGCGCTGTGCCAAAGACCCATAAGCGGCCACCCTGAATGTCACGGAGTATGCCCGGAATGCCGGGGAGAAATGGCCATTGAAATGTCTCGCGTGTGCCTTTACTGCGGCATTCCGGTGCGGTCTTCGACACGGTGCTGCCCCGAATGCCTTAAGCGCCTCCACAGTTTCGACTGCCAACGTTCCGCGGGGCTCTACCGGGGGCACCTTCGTTCCGCCATCGCGCGCATGAAATACGGCGGAGAGCGTTGGCTCTCCCGTCCCCTCGGCAGGCTTCTCGCCGAAACCGCCGCTCGTCTGGAAAGCGCGGACATGATCGTTCCTGTTCCCCTGGACCCCAAGAGCGCTTCCAAGAGGGGCTTCAACCAAGCGGAGGACTTGGCGCTCGAAGCCTCAGTCCATCTTTCGATCCCTATCGCCAGAGCTCTCGTTCGCGCTCAAAGAGGTGAACATCAAGCCGCGCTTAGTCGAAGTAAGAGATGGAGAAACATCATAGGCTCCATGGCTCCCAATGGCGAGGTCGATGTCAGCGGGAAGACGGTGCTCCTGGTTGATGACGTCATGACAACCGGCGCCACTTTGAACGAAGCGGCAAGAGTTCTCAAGGGTATGGGAGCCAAAACGGTTTTGGCGGTCACAGTTGCCAGGACCGTTCGGCATTAACGGAGGGTGAGAAGGTGAAGGGTTTGAAACTGGACAATTGCCGGAGGTGCGGCAGGCTTTTTTCTAGCGCGGGTGTTGAGATCTGTCCCGAGTGTATCGAGAAAGAAGAAGAACAGTACGCGTTGTTGAAAGAGTTTCTCCTTGAGAATCCCAGGGCAACCGTGTCCGAAGCCAGTAAGGCTACAGGCGTCCCCGCGGGAGTCATCACCGATTTTCTTAGAAGGGGACTATTGGCTCAAGTGAACCCGGTCCTCAATACGGAACTTGTTTGTAGAATATGCAAGGCGCCGGTACCGTCGGGTTTCGTGGTATGCCCTGAATGTCAGAGGAAGCTGCAGGCGCCGCTTAGGGCCCGGGAGGCCCAAGCCGCCGAATCATCTCAGAGGATGTACTATAATGATATCATCACGAGAAGAAGGACCTAGCTCGCGCATCCGCCGTTAAGCTAAACGATGTGGGCAACTTTTCGATGAATCCCATGGACGGCATGAGTTATCCAAAAGGAATGGTGCAAGGTGAGGATCTCAAAAGCCCAAATCGGCCAGATCATCAAGGTCTACAAAGCTCAAGGCGCGTCCCGAGCTTTGACCTCGGGCTTGGAGCCCGCGAAAGCCGCCTCAAAAGACAGCATGAAGCTGACTGTCAACCAGGGCGACATAGAAAAGGTCAATGAGCAGGTTAAGAAGCTCCCGGACCTCAGGCAGGACAGGATCCAGGAGTTGGCTCAGGCGGTGCGGGACGGTACTTACAAGGTTGACCCCACTGAAGTAGCGGACAGAATGATGGGCAGACTGCTCGCGGACAAGATCAAATAAGAACCCTTGCCCCCGTTAGGCGGTGCTTCAATTCATGGCGACATCTCAATCCCTTAGTTCCTCATTGTCTGAAATGGCTTGTGTTCTCGATAGGCTTATAGGCCTATCCGAGGAAAAGCGTGACGTCTTGGTGAGAGGTGATGTCTCAAGGCTTTCGGAACTTGTCGCGTCAGAGGAAGGCTTGGTGACGAAGCTGGACCAGCTAGAACAGGAGCGGGTTCGGCTTCATCCGTTTTCGGACGCGAAGGACTCTACGGAAGAGGCCGGCTCCGATGGCGTTTCCGAGACCTTGAGAAAGAAGCTGCTTCAGCTTAGGCGCCTTAACGAGGTCAACATGGCCTTGGTTAAGTCCTCGCTGCAGGTGGTTCAACACGGGCTTAAGATCCTGCTGCCCCAACAAAGCGGTTACGGGAACGCTTCCACGACCGGGCCGCTGGTGTTCGACCGGAAGTCTTAAACCGGGAGGTGTTAAGAGATGTCGACGTTTTCCATCTTCGAAATCGGGAGATCCGCTCTAATGACCGCTAAGCGGACCATGGACGTTACCAGCCACAACGTGGCCAATGCCTCCACAATCGGTTACTCCCGTCAGGAAGCCGTTTTGGAGCCCATCATACAAAGGCAGGCGGCGGTATCGGGAGCCGGAGTAAGAGTGATCGACGTACGCAGGCTCAGAGACCAGTTTGTAGATTCGGTCCTAAGAGCCGAGTCCGCCAAGAAAGCGGCTTTTCAAGTCCAGAAAGATGTCATGGAGTACCTGCAGGTGGTGGCGTCCGAACCTTCAGATGCCAGCATAAGGACTTCTCTGGATTTGTTCTGGTCAGCGTGGCACGACTTGAGCGTGGACGCCAGTTCGGCGAGCGCCCGTGCCCAGGTGATGGAGCGGGGCAGGTCTTTGGTAGACTTGTTCAAGCACATAGGCGGACAGATTGACGCCATGTCCGTGGACCTGGAAGCCAGCATCGAGGCTTGTGTCAGGCGGGTGAACCTGCTCAGCGAAAGAATTGTGAGCCTCAACTTGGAAATATCCAGGGCTTTGGCAAGGCGGGAGCCTGCCTCTGACTTAATGGACCAAAGAGACATCCTTCTAGACGAACTGGCTGAATTGACCGGAGCCACAGTCACTCACATAGCCGAAGGAGAGTCGGTCCGGGTTACTGTCAACGGTTTCCCCCTCGTGGATAAGGACCATAGCTACAAACTTGAGGTCGCGTTCACTTTGGGAGGGACCGAGGTAAGGTGGGTCAGCGCTCCCGGCGAATACACGGTTATCCCATCGGTCGGAGGGAAGCTCGGCGGTTACAAGGAAGCCCGGGATGTTCTGGTCAGAGACTTCAAGACCGAAGTCGAGAACCTTTTTAGGACCATCGTTGACGAGATCAACGCCATCCACAGAAACGGTTTCCCCCTAACGGGTACGCCCGGTGACTTTTTTGTTACCGACGGCGCCGATTATCTGCACTCGGCTCAAGTAGCCCCATGGATAGTGGCCGATCCCGGTACCATTTGCGCGGCCGGAGTGCCGGGCGACCCCT
Source organism: Candidatus Fermentithermobacillaceae bacterium (assembly GCA_012840345.1). Classification (GTDB taxonomy): domain Bacteria; phylum Bacillota; class Sulfobacillia; order Fermentithermobacillales; family Fermentithermobacillaceae; genus DULO01. The sequence continues at coordinate 21,349 of DULO01000073.1, read as the reverse complement.
TGGACGGCTCTATCGCTTTGGCCATTGCCGACAGGATCGAGGGTGACGATGGAGCGAGCAGCCCCACTTACAACGACATGTGGAGCGCGATAATAGGCCGGCTGGGAGCGGTGGGTCAGAAGGTGGACAGCGGCTTTGGGGTACAGGAAATCCTGGTCAAGGAGCTCCAGAACCGCAAAGACAGCATCAGCGGTGTCTCGATTGACGAGGAAGTCGCCACCCTGGTAAGGCAGCAACACGCTTTCAACGCCGCCAGCAGGGTGATAACCATAGCGGACGAGATGATCGATACCATTATCAGCAGGATGGGCATTGCCGGCAGGTAGCGGGGCAAGGGAGGTACGGAGAGCGTGAGAGTGACTGACCGCACCGTTGAGAGGAACTACCTATACAGCGTAAACCACGCTGAGTCCAAGCTGGCTAAACTCCAAGATATGGTGACGACTGGGATGAACTACTCCAAGCCCCAGGATGATCCCATCGGGGTGGAGAGGTCCATTGCGTTAAGGCACCATATAGCCATTAACCAGCAGTACCTTCGGAACGCCGATCGGGCTTTGGCTTGGATGTCCCAGGTCGAGCAAGCTCTCGGAGACATCAACCAGATAATCAACCGGGCGCAGGACCTGGCTATCCAGGGGGAGACGGCGACCACTCCCGATGACGCCCGTGCGTACATAGCCATGGAAATCCACCAGCTACGGGACGAAGTCATGAGCATCGCCCAGCGAACTATGGAAGGCAAGAGCCTTCTTATCGGTACCATGCCGGTGTGGAAAGTTGGTCCCGGCCTCACTGTCACCGTCAATGATCTGACCGGGCTACTAAACCAGTTGGCGGACGACCTTTTGACTCTGGAGAACGGCCTCTCCGCATCGGACGTGTCCCAAATACGAGCCGGCAGGGCGGCCCTAGAAGTAGCCGCCGACGCGGTCCTGTCACAAAGAGCGGAGAACGGCGCCAGGATCAACCGCTTGGAAATGCTCAACGGGAAGATGACATCCCTGGACATCGAGTACAAGAAACTCTTGTCCAGTTCTGAGGACGTCGACCTATCGGAACTTCTGGTAAGACTCCAATCGGCTGAGGCGGCCTATCAAGCGGCTTTGGCAGTCGGCGCCAGGTTGATACAACCGACGCTCCTTGATTACTTGAAATAGGGCCCTCGTAAAGGAGGCTTTCGCCGAATGCTAGTTCAAACCAAGAGATTCGGACAGGTGGAAATCGACTCGTCGCGGGTTATTACCTTCCCCAATGGGCTTATTGGTTTCCCAGAGTTCAAGGAGTACGTGGTCTTGGACTTCGCAGGAGGAAACAGCGTTTTGCGGTGGCTTCAGTCGGTTCAAGAGCCTTCCCTTGGGTTTGTGACTTTGTCTCTGTACGACGTCTTTCCCGACTACGACCCGGAGTTTTGCCCGTCCGACCTGGCCGATCTTGGGGGGGCGTCTCCGGACGACCTCGTTCTCTTAAGCGTAGTGACAGTCCCGCCCGACATTCGCAAGATGACCGCTAACCTTCAGGCGCCCCTGGTCCTAAATCCCGCGACGCGGTTAGGGAAGCAGGTTATTGTCATGTCGCCGGAGTATACTACAAGACACTACGTGTTTTCGACGCTCGAGAGTCTCATGAAGAGGACGGGGTAATTAATGCTCGTTCTAACCCGAAAACGGGGACAGGCGATAAAGATAGGGGACGACGTCGTCATAACCGTTACCGAGATTAGGGGGAAAGGTTCCAAGTCTATTGTAAAGCTCGGGATCACCGCCCCGCCGGGCACAAAAGTACTGAGAGAGGAAGTCGAGCGAGAAGTCGCTCAGGAGATGGACCTCGCCAAAGACCCCGCTTTTGACATATCTCTGCTCGGAGACAAAGTGAAAGAGCAATAACCGCCTGATCCACTCAAGTGAGCCCGCGATAATTCCGATAGACAAAGTGTGTTTACCCGTTGTTCCGTTGTCTTCTCGAAAGGAGGACCCGCCTTTGGGTACCGGGATTACTATCGGCGTATCGGGCCTCGATACGGAAACTCTGATAAACGAACTCATGAAAGTCGAGCGCCAGCCTCTTCAGCAACTTGAAGCCAGGCGCACCAGTCTTGATGTACGCAAGCAGGCATGGGACGCGATTAAGACCAAGCTCGATTCCCTCGCGTCCAGTCTTACGTCCCTTCTGAGCGTAGGCGGTTTTGGCCAGAAGACCGTATCGGTATCTGATTCCGCGGTCCTAAGCGCCAGCGCGGAGAGTTCCGCTCCCACGGGCTCCTACGAGATACAGGTGCTGTCGTTGGCCAGGAGCCAGGTCGTCACCTCAGGATCCTTCGGCACTTCCAACACTGCCCTCGGCATCACCGGAGATCTCACGCTTAACGGCAAGACCATTACTTTGATGGGCACTGAGACCTTGGAGTCGCTGGCGGCCCGGATCAACGACACCGAAGGCATAGGGGTATCCGCCGCGGTACTGCAAGTAGCGCCGGGCGAGTACAGGCTGACCCTTACGGCCGAAAAGGAAGGTACGGCGGGCAGCATGTCCTTTGGAGACGAAGCCGGATGGACGCTGTTAGGGGTTAGGGACGCGGACGGTACCCTAAACGAGGTCCGTTCGGCAAGCGACGCGCGTTTCACCATCAACGGCATCACCTTCTTGAGAGACTCAAACAAAGTAGCCGACGCTATTCCCGGGGTTACGCTGAACCTCGCGGCCGCGGCGGACCCGGTTACGGGCGCCGGCGGTAAGACCGTGGTCACGGTCGGTTACGATGACCAAGCCGTAGTCTCCCAAGTGAAAGCGTTTATCGCCGAGTACAACTCGTTGATTGATACCGTGAAGAAGTACGACTCATGGAATGCTGACACTAAGCAAGGCGGGGTATTGTTTGGCGACCCCTTGTTGCAGAGGTTGTTGCGGGATATCCAGAGCGTGTTATTCCGGGAAGTCGATGGAGCCCCGGATGGGTTTCGGTTCGCGAGCCAGCTTGGAATCAGCACAGGCGCCGCCGGCACCTACTCCAAGGACGGGAAGCTGACTCTTGATGAAGCCAAGCTCACCAAAGCCCTCGCCGAGAACCGGGAAGCAGTCGCGGCGTTTTTCGGGGCAAAGACCGTGAACGTATCGCGCAGTTCCGCCGGCGCCCAAGCCTCGGCGTCGAGCACCGCGGCCGGGACAAGCCCGCTCTGCGTGATTGACGGAGACCTTTCCGCCGGCATGTGGCAGGACGATACGCCCGGAGAGTTCCCAGATACCCTAGAGATATCGTTTGCCGGTCAAAAGACCATCGACCGGGTGCTCATAAGCACAGTAAACAGTGATTCCATGCCCGCCGCCCAATACGGGATTAAGGACGTTACGGTTCAATACTGGGACGGTTCGGATTGGGTGACCGTGGGCGAGGTTAGCGGCAATAGCGGAGGCACTATCAGCCTTACCTTCACACCGGTTACCACCGATAAGATCCGCCTGGTGTGCAACGGCTCCAATGACGGCCAACACTCCCGCATAACGGAAGTGCAGGTGTATCAAGAAAACACAGGCATTCTGAACGCGCTCAGGACGGCCGTGAGAAGGTACTCGGCTGTTGATGGCTATCTCCCCATGAGAAAGGCTCAAATCGAGGCTGAAGACGAGGCCTTGGCCCGCCAGATCGCGAGCAAGCAGCGCAGTCTGGACATGAGGCTGGCATACTTGCAGAGGCAGTTCAGCGCGCTGGAAGTCTTGCTATCGAGACTGAATACGCAAGGAGCGTGGCTCTCTTCTCAACTGGCCGGCCTGTACAGCAACATGTAGTCCTAGTCACAGATGAAGACGATTGAAAGGTGATTTTGTTGATAGACGCGGTAGAGAGGTTTTCCGCGGGACGCGACAGGGCACTCAACGCGTACAGGACGAGGAGCGTTGAGACCGCGAGTCCCGGCGAACTGGTCCTGATGTTGTATAACGAAGCGCTAAGGTGCATGAGAGACAGCATCGGGCACATGAAAGAAAAGAACTTTACCGAGAGCAACAAGAGGCTGTTGAAGGCTCAGGACATCATAGACGAGCTGAGAGGCTCCCTGAACTTGGCCTTGGGAGGAGACATAGCCAAGCAGTTGGCCAGCGTGTACGACTTCGCCTACACGACCCTCCTTTCGGCCAACGTGAAAAAAGACCCGGAAATGGTGGAGAACGTCCTGAAAGTGGTTACGGAGTTGAGGGACGGTTGGGAGGATCTGATTCATAGAAATGCCTAGTGAAGGCCTTGGTCCGGATACTGAGAACGTCATGGCGGCCTTAAGGGAGTTGCTGGCGGCATCCCAACTGGCCTACAATCACGCGGCGGCCAGAGATTTCGTGTTGCTGGCCGCGGCAATTGATCAGAGGACTATGGCTATCAAGACACTTAAGGACTTCGGCGACCTGGAGAGTCTCCCCGCCGAAGCGCGCGAGCCGGCAAGAGACATACTGACGGCCGTCGTAAAGATCGATGAAGAGATCGCTAAGGTCTTGAGGAGAGAAATGGCCGCGGACCAACGGGCTATCCTTGACATTACAGCGAGGTCAAAAGCGTTCTCGGCTTACGACAGGGCGCTCCCCAAACCGCAGAACTTCGACAGGCAAAAATAACGAGCGTCGACACAAAGGCGAAGGATGACGAGAACGGCTCGAAAAATGAAAAACCCCGGCCGGAATGACCGGGGTTGATCTCAAGATCGGTTAGGAGACCTTCGCGACGTTAGCAGCTTGGAGTCCCTTTGGGCCTTCTACGATGTCGAACTCAACTAGGTCGCCTTGGTTCAGTGTGCGGAACCCTTCGCTCTGGATAGCGGTGTAGTGGACAAAAACATCGGGGCCATCTTCGCGTTCTATGAAGCCGTAACCTTTCTCAGCGTTAAACCACTTGACTTTACCTTGCATTTGGGGACATTCCTCCTAATTCCTTGACAGGCTCCCGGCTAACGTCGTCTCCTGGAGCTTGGTGCTCGTTCTCGAACTATAGCATTCCCTAAAGGGCGAGTCAACAGACATTTCCGTCGCGCGCCTGTGGATATTGTGAGTAACTCTGTTGATAAGCAGTTAAGAGCCGTTTTGATCTTGGGGATATGGTTGTGGATTGTCAGCATACGTCGAAACTTGGGTCGGGAAACGTCGGATTTTTTGGCCCTTGTTAGGGAAGAGGACCTATATATGCCCCTTATACTGGAAGGATTTAGTCCCCGGAGAGGGAATACTATAGCTCAAATGGGTAACGGGAGGTTCGCCAATGGAGATCAACGTGAGAGGGAAGAATATAGACGTAAACCCTGCGGTCAAGCAATACGCCGAAAAAAAGCTTTCCAAAATTGACCGCTACCTCCGCCAGTCGCCGTTGTCTTGCCAGGCTACGTTTTCCACGGAGCGTGGCAACTACGTGCTGGAAGTCACCATACCTCTGAACGGTTACCTGCTCAGGGCCGAAGAAACCGCGCACGACGCGGTGACGGCCGTCGACATGGTCATCGAGAAACTGGAGAAGCAGATAGAGAAGTACCGGACAAGGATCTTCAAGAGGGACAAAGGGGACGCTCCCAACGGCTCTTTCCGCGAGGATACCGGAGGCGGACGTATCGCCAAAGTAAAGAAGTTTCCCGTGAAACCGATGAGCCCCGAAGAAGCTACCATGCAGATGGAGCTCCTAGGTCACGATTTCTACGTTTTCCGGAACAGTGAGACGGGCAGCGTCAACGTGGTTTATCGACGAAAGGACGGAGACTACGGACTCATCGAGCCCGAGGAATAGCTCACAGGTTTAGAAAGAAGGAATCTCGGTGCTGCAGCCCAAGGTAACAGCGGTTTTGTTTGAGGGTGGACAAGCCAAGACCGAACTCGACCGGATCATCACTGGAATCCGGAAAGAAGTCGTCTTGGACACCCTGGAGAAGATCCTGCTCTGCAGGTCGATCTCAGAGGTAGTGCTTGCCACCAATTATCCGGACTTGGCCGACAGAGCCCGGCGAATGGGAGTCTCGGTGGACCTGGAAGGTCCCGATGCCCCCAAGTTCCACTTTGGAAGGCGTTTGAGAGAGATCATAGTAAAGCGCGGAATCGAAAACGTGTTGTACATGGGCGGCGTCGCCGCCCCTCTTTTAACTTCCGAAGACTTCGGGCAGATCGCCATGGCTCTGAAGCGGGAACGCAACGTCGTCATAATGAACAACGTCCAGTCGGCGGACTTGGTGGCGTTTACGCCGGCGAGAGCCATAGATGAAATTGAGCTTCCTGATAAGGACAATCCCTTGGGGATCCTTCTTAGGGATATCGGGATGAGGAGAGTACTGATCCCGAACTCAGGCAGGGTCAATTTCGACCTGGACACGCCGACTGACATTCTTATACTGGGGAATCACCCTGACTGCGGCCCGAGAACCAAAGCGATTATCGACTCACTTGATTGGCCACGGGACAATATCCAGAGGGCCTTTGAGGTCCTTCGCCAGCCTTCAAAAGAAGTTGCCGTCATAGGCAGAGTGGGACCCTCGGTTATTCACTATATAAACGCCAACATGGTACACAGAATGCGGGTCTTTTCCGAAGAAAGAGGTATGAAGGCACTCGGGCGTGAAGAAAGAGGGGAAGTGGTTTCGCTCCTCGGTTTCATGATACGCGATCTGGGCGCTCCTAAGTTTTTCCAGTATCTATCTTCCGTCTGCGACGTGGCATTCATCGACACCAGGGTCGTGTTCGGCCATCTTAGGAAGCGCTTGAGCGATTGGGACCGTTTCCATTCGGACCTTGGCAACTACCGGTTAATAGAAGATGAGTGGACAAGGGATTTCACTAAGGCCGCGCGCGAAGCACCCATACCGGTGGTCTTGGGAGGGCACAGCTTGGTGGCGGCAGGTCTTTGGTTGATGGCCGAGATGATCGTGAAAGAGAGAGAGGCGTCGGGATATCGCCGTAACACGTTTGTTCTTTCCCCCGATTGACACTCTCGGGAGAGGATCGCTTTTTGAGAAATCGGGAAGGTGGAATAATGGCTGACGATACGCCCAAGGTTCCCGCTAGAGAGTATGAGGAGATTCTTAAGAAGGTTAAGGACGTCATCACGGCTCGCGTTGTCTTGGCGGGAGACGGCGGCATAGCCGAGATCCATGTACTGGCTTCTTCTGGACGGGCCGTAAAATACATAGTCCGGGACATTGAGTCTTCTCTAATTGCCGCCTTCGGCGTCCCGGTGGATCGAAGGAAGATCTCGGTGGCTCAAATCGGGGCCGGAGAGTCAGCTAAGAACACAAACAGGGTCCAGCTTCGAAGGGTGGAGATAGTCTCCCAATCTGACCGGGCGGAAGTGAATGTGTTCCTTCAAGTACGGTCCCGTGAGGTGAAAGGAAGCGAAGTGGCCCAACCGACGCAGCGAGCTTGGCTAAGGGCATCGGCGAGGGCGACCATCAACGCGTTGGAACAGTTTACTCCGGACGTATCCTTTGACCTTCAGGATGTATGCGTGATGATGTCCAAGACCATAAGGGTGGCGCTTGTGACTTTAGTCTTAAACGCTTTCGGGCATCAGCAGTTGCTTACAGGCTCGTGTCCTGTCAGCTACGATGAGCGGGAAGCGGTGGTCAAGGCCACTTTGGACGCGGTTAACAGGCGACTCGCGCAACTCCTCGAACAGGAAGACTAGGAGTCGAAAAAAGGTTATTCTTCCCCGACGTAGAAAATACTTGTCAGGCCGGCAGCCTTAGTTCATGTAGCGGAGGCGTCCATCCGGGTTAGCGGTTCGGAAAGGTGAACTCCGGGGGGTTACTCGTGAACAAGCTGTTCAAGGTCTTTCTTGCCATATTCGCTTTGGTTTTGGCGGGAGCTTCGAATTGGCAGGCGGGCTAATGACATGATATGTCGGCTGCCGGCTGACACTGGGGAGAGACTAACGCATGAAGCGGAAGCTCGGAACCTTTGAGACGCTATATACCTTATTCATAGCCGGTCTGGGCTTCTATGTTTTGGCCAGGAATGTTCCCGACTTGAGCAGGCCGGTAGAGGCCTTCTTTCTTCTGCTTCTGGTGCTTATCGGCGAGTATTCCCCCGTACCTGTTCCCCGAGGCGACGGAAGCATATCTGTCTCTCCGCCCCTTCTCTTCACGGTAGCGGTCCTATACGGCCCCGGATTGGCCGTCTGGATAGCCTGCATCGCGACCATACGCAAGAAGGACCTTCTGGGACAGGTGCCCATACCCATAGTGCTGTTTAACCGCGGAATGCTTAGCTTGTCGATTTACGGCTTTTGCAAGGTTTACGCGCTCCTTGGAGGAGTTCAGGGAGTATTCAGTTTGGCCCGGGATGTTCCCGCGTTCATCGCGGCGGCTACAACGTACACCGTGATAAACGCGTTTCTCGTCTCTATCGAATTTGCCTTTATGCTGCGTACTTCCCTCATCAGCGTCTGGAGGACAAACATCATCTGGAGCCTCCCCAACATGTTTGCCCTCTTTCCTTTCGGGTTGCTCATGGTTTTGGTGTGCGCGCAGGGCGGGCCTTTGTACCTTCTCATCTTCTTATTGCCGATGTTCGTAGCCAAGTACTCCTTGGAAAAGTACATTGAACTCCGCGACGCTTACGCGGAAATGGCCGGCGCCCTAGCCAACGCCATTGACTTCAGGGACTCCTACACCAGGGGCCACTCGGAACGCGTAGCTGAGTACGCCGTCATGCTGGCCAAAGAACTGAAGCTTCCCGACGACCGCGTTGAGCTTATCAGGTATGTGGGACTCCTTCATGACGTCGGCAAGGTAGGGATCCGTGACGCCATCATGAAGAAGCCCGGAAGGTTTACTTTTGACGAATACGAAGAGATGAAAAGCCACGCCAAGATGGGCGCGGATATGCTCATGGGCATGAAGTTCTTGGGACGGGGGCAAGACTGGGTCCGTTACCATCACGAGCGGTGGGACGGTAAAGGGTTTCCCGACGGATTGGCCGGGGAAGAGATACCCCTGGAGGCAAGGATCCTCGCGTGCGCCGACTCGTTTGACGCTATGACCACCGACCGGCCCTACAAACAACGCATGTCTTTTGAGGACGCCCGCGAAGAACTCCTGCGCTGCAGCGGCACCCAATTTGATCCCCGCGTTGTGCAGGCCATGATGGCGGTCATCGATAAGCTGATCGCAAACAGGAAGTGACCCGATGTTTGCCGTCTTGCTGCTTGGTTCCGTTCTAATAGGCTTGGCGCTGGGCGGCGAGATTTCCCGCCTTGGAAACATCCCTGTCCGCGGTGCTTTTTGGATAATCGGTTCCTACTGCGTAAGATACTGCGCTCAGTTCCTATCAGGCAAAGTCGAGCCAACTCCCGCTTTGAGCGTTACCGTGGCGCTCTTGTGCTACGGAACTCTGCTATTGGGGATCCGGGCCAACTACAGGCTGCCCGGGATGAAGGCGGTCTTGGCTGGAACGCTCATGAACCTGGCTGTGGTGATCGTCAACTCAGGCAGGATGCCGGTTAGCTTGGAACGGCTCTCGCCTGACGCGGTGTTGCCCGAAGCGGCGAGGTTGTCGGCGAGCCTGACCCACCAAGCTCTTCTCCCCGACATGAGGCTAACCTTCTTGGCCGACGTGTTCCGCTGGTCCATGCCCTTCGGCAAAGTGTCTGTCTTCAGCGTTGGAGACGTTGTCTTGGCCGTGGGCGCCGCCATTCTGGTTATCACCGTGATGCTACGCGGTTTTCCGCCGGCGCGGGATGATGGTAGAATTGGCTGAAGAAGCCTGGAATAGGATCACGCTTACCCTTAAGGGGGAGAGTTATTGTCTTTTTTTCGTAATCTCTTAAACCCAAACGAAAGAGAACTAAACAAGATAAGGCCCATAGTAGAAGCCGTTTCCTCGCTTGAGCCTTCCATGAGGGAGTTCGACGACGCTTCTCTGGCTCGAAAAACAGCCGAGTTCAGGCAGCGCATCGAAAACGGAGAGAGCCCCGATCGTATTCTCCCCGAAGCCTACGCGGTCGTGAGAGAGGTCTCCCGTAGAGTCCTGGACATGAGGCCCTTCGACGTTCAGATCATCGGCGCTGTGGTGCTCCATCAAGGTCGAATCGCCGAAATGCAGACCGGTGAAGGCAAGACCCTGGTGGCTACGCTACCATCATACCTAAACGCTGTGGCGGGGAGAACGGTGCACGTTGTCACAGTAAACGACTATCTGGCCCGCAGGGACCGGGAATGGATGGGGCAGATACACAGGTTCCTAGGCCTAGACGTCGGCCTCGTAATCCCGAACATGAGCACCGTGGAGAAAAGGCGGTCGTACAGCTGCCCGATCATATACGGGACCAACACCGAGTTTGGCTTCGATTACCTGAGGGACCACATGGCCTGGCAAATCGAGGACGTAGTTCAAAGCCCTTTGGACTTTGCCATCATAGACGAGGTTGACTCAATTCTTATCGACGAAGCGAGGACGCCCCTCATCATCTCCGGGCCCAGCGAAGGTTCCACAGAGGTTTACCGCAAGTACAAAGACCTCGCGGCGGTCTTGAAACGAGACCGCGACTACACGGTCGACGAAAAGAGCAAGATCGTGGCTCTCACGGACGAAGGGGAGAGGCGGGCCGAGGAGTGGCTGGGGATGAGTCTCAGCGCTCAAGAAAACATCGGCGCCTACGCGTACATCAGGCAGTCTCTCAAGGCCAAAGAACTCATGCATAGAGACGTCGACTATGTGGTGAAGGACGGCGAGGTGCTGATAGTAGACGAGTTCACCGGCCGCATCCTGCCCGGGAGGCGTTTTTCAGACGGGCTCCACCAGGCCATCGAAGCCAAGGAAGGGGTCAAGATCCGGGAAGAGACCGATACTTTGGCGACCATCACTGTCCAGAACTACTTCCGTATGTACAAGAAACTCGCGGGCATGACGGGAACCGCCTTGACCGAGGAATCTGAGTTTCGGGAGATTTACGGCCTGGACGTGGTGGTCATCCCCACCAACAAGCCACTCATCCGCGATACCTTGACCGACTCGATCTGGAAGACCGAGAAGATGAAGTTCAACGCTGCTGTCGAGGAGATTATAGAGTGCCATCGAAAGGGCCGCCCGGTCTTGGTTGGTACCCGGTCTATCGAGAAGTCCGAGTTGCTTTCGGCTCTCCTCACCAGGCGGGGTGTTCCCCACGAAGTGCTAAACGCCAAGCACCATGAGCGTGAGGCGGAGATAGTTGCCCAAGCGGGGCGAAAGGGACAGGTTACCATAGCCACCAACATGGCGGGCCGCGGTACCGACATCCTGCTGGGAGGCAACCCTGAATTCCTGGCCAAACGAGCATTGCGGCAAGAAGGCTTTGAGCCCGAGGTTGTGGCCATCGCTTCCGAAAAGGTTCTCCCCCAGGATATCGCCAAGCGTGTCGAGGCCAACGAGACCGACGAGTTCGTTGAGACTATCCTTAAGGCGAGGGAAAGGTATCGGGAGCTGTACGCCCAAGCCAAGGCCATAACCGACAAAGAACACGAGGAGGTTGTGAGCCTGGGCGGGCTGCACGTCCTGGGGACTGAGCGACACGAAGCCAGGCGAATAGATAACCAGCTTCGCGGCCGGGCCGGAAGGCAGGGAGATCCCGGCTCGTCCAGGTTCTATTTGTCCCTGGAAGACGAGCTGATGCGGCTTTTCGGAGGAGATATGATCTCAACTCTCATGGAGAAGATCGGTTTCCCCGACGACGAACCCATCGAGCATCCGCTGGTTGCCAAGTCTGTGGAGACAGCGCAGAAGAGGATAGAGTCCCACAACTTCTCCATCAGGAAAAACGTGCTTGAGTACGACAACGTCTTGAACAGGCAGAGACAGGTCATCTATGAGGAGCGTACCAAGGTGCTCCATGAGGAGAACCTCCCGGGAGTAGTCTGGGGCATGACCGAGAGGGTGCTGGAGAGAGCGTTGGACCTGTACTGGCCGGGCAAGACTAAGAAGACGGAAGCAGACCTGGATTCGTTGGTCGCCTACCTGAGAAGCATGTCACCTGAGATCGACGTGAAACCCGTGTTGGATGACGCCGGCGACCGGGAGGAGTTCTTGGCCCGCCTGACGGAAGCGTTCAAGGCAGTTTTCGACGCTAAGGTCAACTTGCTGGGGCCCGAGGCCAACAGGTTTTTGAGGATCGTGCTCCTTCGGGTGATAGACATGCAATGGGTGGAACAGCTCAGGACCATGGAAGACCTGCGCGAAGGCATAGGGCTTCAGGCGTACGGTCAAAAAGATCCCCTGGTGGAATACACGCGGCAGGGATTCGAGATGTTCCAGAGCCGCATCCAGACCATCGAAGAAGATACGGTCCGGTGGCTTTTTAGGGTTACGGTCAAGAAGGAAGGAGAGGGCAGGACCGCCGCTCCCGCCCAAAAAGCGCCCACGCGAGAAGCCAGACCGGTTTCGGGCCAGGGCCAAAGGACCGTCCAGGCTAAGACAGCGCGTAAAGTCGGCAGAAACGACCCGTGCCCATGCGGAAGCGGCCTGAAGTACAAGCACTGCTGCGGGAAAGTGTCATAGGGAGGCAACTTGACATGTACGAGGGAATTGTCAGAGATCTGCAGGTCCAGCAGGACAAACTAATGAGCATCGGGAGGTCTCTTTGACCTAGAACGCTTAACCGGTGAACTTTCAAGACTCAAGAGCCAAATGGAAGACCCTTCGATCTGGCAAGACCAGAAGCGCGCCCAAGAGATCGGGAAGAAGATGGCCAGGATTCAGGCCAAGATAGAAGCCTGGCAGAAGCTTAACGCCGAAGTTCAAGACACTTTGGAAATGGCCCTCTTGGCGCAAGACGAAGGCGAACTGGACCTCTTGCCGGAGCTCACCGCCGCCGCGAAGGATCTGGAGAAGAAAGTGATGGAGTTGGAGTTGACCACCCTGCTTTCGGGTCCCTACGACTCCCACGACGCGATCCTGTCCCTCCATGCCGGGGCCGGTGGCACCGAGGCCATGGACTGGGTCGAGATGCTCTACAGGATGTACACGAGATGGACGGAGCGCCGGGGCTTCAAGAGCGAAGTCCTGGACATGCTCCCCGGAGAAGAAGCCGGGCTAAAGAGCGTGACAATGAGCGTCAAAGGCGACTACGCTTACGGTTTCTTAAGGAGCGAAAAGGGAGTCCACCGCCTGGTGAGGATATCTCCTTTTGACGCTAACGCGCGGAGACACACGTCTTTCGCTTCCGTCGACGTCCTGCCCGACATCGCCGAGGAAGACGAAGTTCAAATAAACCCCGACGAAATCCGGGTTGACACCTTTAGGTCGTCCGGCGCGGGCGGGCAGAACGTTCAAAAAGTGGAATCGGCGGTAAGGATAACCCATATCCCTACGGGGATAGTGGTTTCGTGCCAGAACGAAAGGTCCCAGTACGCCAACAAGACCGTGGCCATGAGGCTTCTGGCGGCCAAGCTCCTTGCCCTCCGCGAGGAGGAACGGAAGAAAGAGTTTGAGTCTCTGCGCGGCCCCCAAAAAGACATCGCGTGGGGAAGCCAGATCCGGTCCTACGTGTTCCAGCCTTACACGCTGGTCAAAGACCACCGTACCGGAACAGAGATAGGCAGCGTGGAAAGGGTCATGGATGGCGATATCGACGAGTTCATTTACGCCAAACTTCAACAAGACGCCAGCGGGGCGGATCCGGTCCGCTGAGACCTTAGAAGGAGAACCTGAGGATGAGATCTAGATACCTGTTGATAGGCGCGCTCGCGTTGGCTTTGGTACTGTCGGCAAGCTGGATCGGCAATGGCCTGGCGGCTGCAGACGCGCCGCTTCCCGGAAGCCAGCAAGACCCGTTAGTGACCCGGAGTTACGTTGAGGAAAAACTGAAACTGAACGTGGTTGAGATGGCGCCCGGAAAGCGGCTGGTGGCAGGGGCCGGCACAGAGCTGATCCTGCGTTCCGGAAACGCTACTGTGGTGGATTCGGAGTCGGGCGGGCTATCCGACGTTACCGATGGGGTCGACCTGAGAAAAGGGACCCAGGTTCCCAGGAATCACCTTCTGATCGTTCCAAGGGATGACGGGCGAGGGATTACGGCGCAAAGCGAGGTCATTGTCTTGGTTCGCGGTGATTATCGCATCGAGTGAGGGCTTGAAGGATAAGATCGACGTTTTCTTGGGCCAGAGATATAAGCCGGGGCAGCCGGGCTTGAAGATCTCTGGCTCTACTGTTTCTGTCGGACACGAAGTCTTTGATTGCCTGCTCCACACCAGGGTCAGCGACATGGGCGGGGTCGGGTAACACGGGGAACTCTAGGCTCCGGCAAAAGGCGCCGATCTTCGGATCTATCTCGACACCGATGGACGGCACTCCGGCCCGCGCGGCGAGGATCAAGGTGTGCAGCCTCATTCCGAAACAAAACTCGCCCTTCTCGAGAACGCCCAGAGCTTCCTCGGGCGTAAGCCCCGCCGTGTGCGGTACTCTTTCTTCGCCGATATCAGCCAAGGCACGGTTTAAGGCTTCTACAACCGGCAGGTCCCGCGCTTGCATTACCAGCAGGCATGGGAGCAGCCCCTCTCGCCTGAGGTCCGAGACTGCTCTCGCGAGTGAACCGTAGAAGTCGCCCAGCGTTCTCCGGGGCCTTAGGGCCAGCCACGCCAGCGGCCGGGTCGGGTCTATACCCGACGATGTCAGGATTTCCAGGACGCGGGGCTGCGGCGCCGGGGTGAGCAAGAAGGCCGGATCGGCGGTCACCTTTACTTCCTTCTTGACTCCGATTTCCCTCAAGAGCCCAAGAGACTCCTCGTCTCTCACCGTGATGTAGGCCACGGTTCCCAAGAGAATTCTCGTAAGATACCTCCCGAAGGAGGACCTCAAGGGGCCCACGCCGTTGGCGTACACGATGACCGGTTTTCCCGTTACCTTGGCCAAGAAAAGGATGGACAGATAGTAGGCCAGGGATCTGAAGGACGTTGAGTCTTGGAGAAGGCTTCCTCCCCCGAAAACCACAAGGTCTGCCTGCCGGAAAGCTTTTAGTACCAGAGGCACAGACATGCGGTAAAACGCGTCCACACCATAATCCTTTGAGGTTTCCTCGGGGGATTGAGTCAGGACAGAGATGCCCAAATCGGGCCGCCTGGAACGGAGACTGGAGACGGTTGCCGCGAGGATGGCCTCGTCGCCGATGTTCCCGAACCCGTAATACCCGGAAAGAAGGACCCTAGGCAACTTAACGCACCCTTTCTTCCGGATGATGGAAAAAGACCGCCTTTCCTGACCGGATCATAGCAGAAACGGACTCCTCTGTAAAAACGGGGGATTTACTCGAAAGGAGCCGCAGCGGTCCATGTAGAATTGTGGCACACTGTAATAGGTTGTTCATTCCCTCTTTCGTCAGGAAAGGTGATCGCGTGGGCAGGATCGAGATACTTGGAGTCGAGTTTTACCCGATAACGCTCGAGGGCGCCATGCAAGCGGTCGACTGGATGCTGTCCAGGGACGACGGGCGGACTCGCCTTGTGGTGACCGGGAATCCCTTGATGGTGATTGCCGCCCAAAAGGACCCTGAGTTCATGTCCATACTTAGGAGCGCGGACCTGATGGTTCCTGACGGGGTGGGCATACTCTGGGCAGCCCAAAAGCTGGGCAAGAAACTCCCGGAGCGGGTCGACGGGGTAAGCCTGGTGTACCGCACTCTCCAGATGCGGCCTTCTCCTAGGGTTTTCCTCTTGGGAGGGAAGCCGGGCGTCGCCGAAAAAGCCCGGTTGGCCGCGGAGAAAGACATGCCCGGAGTGAGGATTTGCGGGACACACCACGGTTACTTCCACGCCGCCGAGGAAGACAAAGTGGTGCAGGCCATCGCTGAAAAGAAGCCCGATGTCCTGTTTGTCGGCATGGGCTCGCCCAAACAAGAGAAGTTCATATGGAAGAACCGCCACCGGCTTGGGGCCAAGGTAGCGGTAGGTGTCGGCGGGGTGCTGGATATTCTTTCAGGCCAAGCGACCAGGGCGCCGGAGAGCTTTCAAAAGGCCGGGTTGGAATGGCTTTTTAGGCTTGTGAGAGAACCGAGGCGTCTCAAGGCCGACCTGGGGCTTTTGGAATTCGTGGCCCGTGTCGAGGCTCAGGCTTTTCGGCAGCGAAAAACGAAGCAAGAGGGAGAAGAAGACGATGCCGTTAACCAGTTGTGGTAACCAGGCCAGGGAAGAGGACCTGTCCCGGACCGCCGGGCAGGTCAAGGACATGGCAAAAGTCGTGCGTCGCCATGTGATCGAGATGATCGGGGAGGCCGGGTCGGGGCACCCGGGCGGGTCCCTCTCGGTCACCGACATCCTGTCGGTCCTCTATTTTGGCGGGGTGCTAAGGGTTGATCCCAAGAACCCCTCTTGGCCGGAACGAGACAGGTTGGTCCTGTCCAAGGGGCACAGCGCTCCGGCTCTTTACGCCGTGTTGGCCGAGAAGGGTTTCTTTGACAAGGGAATCCTGCCTACCCTAAGGAAACTGGGATCCCCTCTCCAGGGGCATCCCGATTGCCGGAAGACTCCCGGCGTAGACGCGTCCACAGGTTCCCTCGGGCAAGGCCTGTCCATCGCGGTGGGAATGGCCCTGGCAACCAGGCTGGACGGACGAGATTCAAGAGTCTGGGCGATCTTAGGCGACGGAGAATGCGAAGAAGGGCAAGTATGGGAAGCCGCCATGGCGGCGAGCCATTACAAACTGGGCAACTTGGTCGCGGTGGTCGATCACAACGGACTTCAAATAGACGGGCCCGTTGCCGAAGTAATGTCCCCGGAGCCAATCTCGGCCAAGTTCCAGTCCTTCGGATTTGAGGTCCACGTGGTGGACGGCCACGACGTGGAAGGACTCTTGAGGCTTTTCACCTCCCTGCCAAGAAACGGCGAAAGACCCATCTGTGTTGTGGCGGATACGATCAAGGGGAAGGGCGTCGGGTTCATGGAAGGCGCCGTAGGCTGGCACGGCAAGGCCCCCAAGGGTGAAGAACTTGTGCGGGCCCTTACTGAACTGGGGAAGGTGAACGAGCAATGATCGCCACAAGAGACGCTTACGGAGAAGCTCTGGTCGATCTGGGCAAAGAAAACCAGAATGTGGTTGTTCTGGACGCCGATTTGTCGGCTTCCACAAAGACGGAGAAGTTCAAGAAGGCGTTTCCCGACCGCTTCTTCAACGTGGGAATAGCTGAAGCCAACCTGATGGGCATAGCCGCGGGGCTGGCCCTCTCAGGGAAAACGGTCTTCGCCTCAACTTTCGCCGTATTCGCCACGGGAAGGGCTTACGACCAGATAAGGCAGTCTATCGCTTACACTAAAGCGAACGTGAAGGTCGTGGCCTCTCACGCCGGGCTTACGGTAGGGCCCGACGGCGGGTCCCATCAAGCTCTGGAAGACATCGCGCTCATGAGGGCGATACCGGGGATGACCGTGCTTGTGCCGTGCGACGGAAACGAGACGAAGGACGCCGTGGAGGCGGCAGCCGCTTACGACGGCCCGGTGTACATACGTCTTGGCAGGGAGCCCGTCCCGTTCGTCCTGCCGGAAGGAACGCGTTTTGAGATAGGAAAAGGCATAGTCCTTTCGCCCGGGGTTACCAGGGAGGACCTCCTGTCTAAAGTGAGCGATGAACCTCTCTTCGACGTGGCGTTCATCGCTTGCGGGGTGATGGTGAAGGCCGCTCTCGAGGCAAGCGAAGCGCTGTCCCGGGAAGGGCTCAAGTGTCTGGCAGCGGACTTCGCGTCAATCAAGCCTTTGGACGAGGAACTCTTGCACGCCATCGCCAGGCACAGCAAGGCCATAGTCACGGCAGAGGAGCACAACGTGATCGGCGGTCTCGGGAGCGCCGTATGTGAGAGCGTATGTTCTCTTCATCCCGTTCCGGTGAAGCGTGTGGGTGTCAAAGACGTCTTCGGACAATCGGGAGAGGCTCCCGAGTTGCTCAGGGCTTACGGACTGACCGCGGGAGACCTGGTTTCCGCCGCGAAGGAAGCGCTTAAGCTTTAACCTGATAGAACCCGAAATTCCTGAGGAAATTGGGTTTTTTGGAACAGGAGAGCTTCCACGCCTGTCGAATATATGGTGGAACATGCTGTTTGTTCCACCATTCCGGCAGGTGATGTCGTTGATTAGGATGAAAGATGTGTCGAAGGTTTACGACGCTGGAGTGCTCGCTCTGGACCGGGTAAACCTTGAAATAAGAAAAGGTGAGTTTGTTTTCGTGGTCGGCCCCAGCGGGGCGGGAAAGTCGACCTTAATCAAACTCCTGTACCGGCAAGAGGTCCCTACCGAAGGCCAGGTAGTGGTGGCAGGTAACGACCTCGGAACCATGCGCCGCCGGGAGATCCCTTACTTCCGCAGGAAGATCGGGGTAGTGTTTCAGGACTTTAAACTCCTATACGACCGAACGGTGGCGGAGAACATAGCTTTCGCCCTGATCGTCACAGGCGCTGCCGGGCGAGATGTCATCAGGCGGGTCATGCAGATGATCTCCGTGGTAGGCCTAAAAGGCCGGCAAAACGCTTATCCCAACCAGTTGTCCGGCGGCGAACAGCAAAGGGTCGCCATCGCGAGGGCGCTGATCAGGAACCCCGAAATACTCCTGGCGGACGAACCTACAGGAAACCTTGATCCAAAAACATCTCTAGAGATATTTAGGCTTATCGAAAGGGCCAACATTTACGGAACCACTGTTGTGGTAGCCACCCATGCCAGGCACATCGTGGACTCTATGAGAAAGAGAGTCATCGAGATCAAGAGCGGCTCGGTGGTCAGAGATGACCGGAGAGGAGCATACGACCGTTGAGAACGTCCCTGGCCGGCTATCTGTTGGGTGAAACCGGGAAGAGCATTTGGAGGAATAAGCTGTCGTCTTTGCTATCGTGCGGTACCACCGCTTTGGCCCTGTTCCTCTTGGGTGTGGCGTTCATAATCAACCTGAACCTCGGTTTCATGTTTCAGGTAGTCCAAAAACAAATGGAAATCCAGGTCTACCTGGACAAGGAGTTATCGGAAGACGCTTACGCCGAGATTTACGAGGCGGTTAAGGCGATGCCGGGCGTCGCCGAAGTCAAGTATGTAAGCAAGGCCGACGCTTTGGAAGAGTTGAAAGAGATGTTTCGTGACAAAGCCTCGGTTCTTGAGGGCTTGGGGGAGGACAACCCCCTTCCCGCCAGCGTTAGGGTGAACATGGTAGAAGCCGCCATGATTCCAGAGACGGTGGCTGCGATAGAGCAGATTCCCGGGGTGGACGACGTAGAATACCAGGCCGAGGCCGCGAGCAGGCTGGCTTCGCTGGGCCGGGTTTCCCAAGCCGTCTCTCTGGGCGGAATGGCGGTTGTAGGTCTTGTGGCGATCATGGTCATCAGCAACTCGATAAGGCTTACCGTCGATGCCAAACGCCACGAGATCGCCATAATGAAACTGGTCGGAGCGACCGATGAACTTATTGTCGGACCGTTTATCCTCACCGGAATTGTCCTTGGGGTTCTAGGTGGGGTATTTGGAGCGTCGCTGGCTATCGGGTTGTACTCTTGGGTAGTCTCGACCATTCAGGAGTTGCTTCCTTTCGTTCCTATTCTGAACCTTACTGTTGAGACGGCCGTGGACATGCTCATCGTGATGCTTTCCACCGGAGTGGTGGTCGGCGTTCTCGGTTCGACAATCTCCCTCAGGCGCTACCTGAGGGTTTAGGTATTTCTTTCCGGGAGGTGCCTCGATTGAGGGCTTTTTCAAGAGTTCTATCCACTGCTGTTTGCTTCTTCATGCTTTTCACCATGTTCGCGTCCACGCCTTTGGCAAGAGCGGACGCGTTGGACGACAAGTATGATGAGCTAGCGAGCCTCCAGAAAGAAATCGAGGAGTACAAGAGACAACTAAGCTCAAGACAGCAGACGGAGAAGTCTGTCCTGCAGGAACTTGACTACCTTGAGAAGCAAATCGCTTTGGCCGACAAAGAGCTCGCGTACATAAACACTCGCATGACCTATTTGAACAAGGACATAGCCGAGACTACCGCCGCTATCAACACCATCGAGGAGCAATTGGCCGCCCAGAAAGAGGCTTTCGAAGCCCGTCTTACCAGCATGTACAAGGCCGGGACCGTTTCCTACTTGGAGGTCTTGTTCCAGTCGGAAAGCCTTACCGATTTCATGGCTAGGATCCACTACCTTAGAGAGATCGCCCAACAAGACTCGCTCCTAATCGAGGAATACAACGCAGGACGCAAGGAGCTTATGAACAAGAAAGCGACCCTGCAGATAAACCTCGCCGACTTAGAAGGCCAGAAGCGCGATTACGAGAACAAGAGGTTTGAGGTGGCTTCCAGGAGCCAAGACAGGGAAAGGTACCTGGCGCAAATACAGGCCGACAAGAAGGCGTTGGAGCGGTCTTTGGATGAAATGGAAGCGCAGTCCAAGGCCCTTGAGGAAGAGATCAGGAGGCTTCAGGCCCAAAGTTCTCTGGGAGCTAGAGAACTCAAGATGATTTGGCCCGCTTCCGGAGGATGGATCAGCTCCCCATACGGCTGGCGTGAACACCCCGTGTTGGGTTACGACCGTTTCCACTCGGGGGTTGACTACGCCGCCAACACAAACTCCCCCATTTTGGCAGCTGAATCAGGCGTGGTCATCCTGGCCGGTTCAAACGGCGGGTACGGGCTTTGCGTCATCATCGACCATGGCGGCGGCATATCGACCCTCTACGGGCATGCCAACAAGCTCTTGGTTTCTAAAGGAGACCAGGTTATCAAGGGCCAAAAGATCGCTCTGGTCGGCTCCACCGGGTTGTCCACAGGACCCCACCTGCATTTTGAAGTCCGCGTGAACGGAGAGACCACGAACCCCTTGGATTGGTGCAAGCCTTAACCCTTCGTTGGAGGCGCGCATTCGGATGTGCTAGACTTAATACAAGGTAGAAGTCTTGCACCTATTCGAATGGCGCCCCAGGAGGGGGATTCCCGGTTTAATGATGGCGAAATCCAAAGTATGGAAGCTCTGCTTGCTGTGCTCCCTTGTATCGGCGTTGCTCGCGAGCGGATTGGCCGTATACGTGTTTTACAGGATTGGGCCCATCGCCAAGATATACGGGATCGTTAACCTGCTTGACACCGTGTTTTACCGTCCGGTCGACCGTGAGGAACTCGTGGAGGGAGCCTACCGCGGGGTCGTCTCCAGCCTGGGAGACCCATACTCCCTCTATATGACCCAAGATGAGTGGGAAGAGTTTCGAATTCGCGCATCAGGGCAGTATTCGGGCATAGGCGTTACCATCGATGTCCGTGAGGATAGAGTGCGAATCGCCAGCCCCATGAAAGGTACTCCCGCTGAACAGGCCGGCCTGCGTGAAGGCGACGTGATCCTCAGAGTGGACGGGAAGACCGTGAGAACCAGCGACGAAGCGGCGGGGATGATCAGGGGACCGGCTGATACCCAAGTGGTCCTCAC
>DULO01000072.1 GCA_012840345.1 Candidatus Fermentithermobacillaceae bacterium | reverse complement strand
CCTGCCGGGCATCCGTTTTGCCTGTTCGAGGACCCGAACTACAAGTGGGAAGGCTCGTAGGTAATCTGCTTTTGACTCGGGGATGGGTGGAGGACTACATGGCGGGGTCGTGCGGGCATGAGAGATAAGATCGGAGGATGAGATTAACATGATCACAATGGAGAGTCTGGCCTCAATCCCCAAAGACATCCTGCCGGAAATCTCAGAGACTCTGGAAGCAGGCGACATCGCTCAGCTTGTCGAGTGGCTTGCGCTTGAGGATGACAACGCTCGGTACAAGGCGCTTCTCCTGCTTCTGAGCAGGTCCTCGTATGCGGACGACGTGTACCCGTTCTGGGACGTATTCGTCGCCAAGCTGAAGAGTGACAACTCCTATCAGAGGTCTATAGGCCTCATGCTCATTGCCGACAACGCGAAGTGGGATTCTGCGGGCAAGATGGAAGCGGCCCTTGAGGACTACCTAGCCCTTCTTAGCGACGCGAAGCCCATAACGGTGCGCGGCTGTATACAGGGGTTGGGCAAGATAGCCCTGCACAAGCCCGACCTTGGGCCGAAGATCGCGGAAAGACTCGTAGCGTTCGACCTTGCCGGACAGAAAGAGACCATGCGAAAGTCCATACTCCTGGATATCGTGAACACGCTGATGGTCATTAGGGCAAACACCGCGTCTGACACGATCGAAGCTTTTATTCAAGACGCCCTATCGGGTAACGTCCTTGATAAGAAAGCAAAACGGCAGATAGAAAAGCAGATGGGATCCCGTTAGCGCCCTATAGACAGCATGTGATGGCTTCGCCGCTTTTTTCACACGGGCCAGAGGACCTCAGCAAGGTCGCTGAACGAACTCAACTTACCGAGAGGCTCATACTCACGACTCAACGTTTCTTTGACGATTGCCGCGGAGAATCGGTGGACGAAGGTGAAAGTCAGCAGGATGTTCCGCTCGCTGAAACGAGCGTGCCGATGCCCTGGCCTCAACCCCAAGTGTGACTCCTCCCGATGTCTCTCCAAAAGCGCCTCGAAGGCCCCGCGGTTTTGCCTCAGTAGACTGAACCACACGGGAATCCATTCGTAATATACCGGAGCCACCTCGGCGTCCCCGAAATCGAATATGGTTTCCACTCGATACTTGCGCGGTGTCTGCGCGCTTTCAGGCATGACCAGTACGTGGTCTTCCGTGACGTCCGCATGGATTAAGGAGAGATCGTCCTCAGTCATCGAGCTGATCACAGCAGTGCCCATCGATCGCAGGAAGTCGGTCACCTCCGCAAGAGTCGAAGCCGGCAGGAGCGGCTTCCCTTCTGGGGTGGCCACACGCGCCAGCTCCTCGGGGACTGCTTGCAGACGCGACCTGGCCCACGCTTTCCATTCGGCGATACTGCGGTTGAGTTCAGGTACGCGGTTTCTGTCTGCGCTGTGTAGAGCCCGAAGGTGAACTCCTACTTGCTCTGCGATATCAACCAGGTCATCCTGACTAAGTTGGTCCCTCAAGTCTCGTACCGCAGTCCCCAGGTTTTTTTCGACGACCAGGTATGGCCAATCAATGGCGTCATGCAGTGTTCCAGTTGCCACGAGCCGCGGGATAGGGAGGGGTGGGGCAGGGGACAAGGCCCGGTAAACGCTCCGTTCGGCGATGAAGTCGCGGTGGGCCATCGGAGGGAAGAACTTAACTATCAAGCTGCGGATGCCGCACTGGACCTCGAAAACCGCGCTTGTCCCCGGAAACTCGGCCTCGATCGAACTCACTGAGAACCCGAGGTCTGAGAGTACGTGCCGGACAGGAGCCTCCCAGACCGATGTGTCCAGAAACAGCTTATTCCAGTTCGTCCATGAGACATCAGATGGAAGCAATCTTGTACCCCTCCGGCATCAATCAGGACGCATCAACTACTCAGATGCGTTTGCTTCTTTATACTACAGCGTGTTTCAAAGGCCTTTCCGTTTTTGATGTTATGAGGGGCGAAGTGCCTGTGGCAGGTCGGAGCGAGCAACGAGAGGCCAACACCGAGCGGGCCGGCTGCATCAGTGTGGGCAAAGAAACTCGGAAAATGAGATTGGGTTATGTCGGAGAAGATTTCTTTGATATCATACAGTAAAGAAATACGTATTGGGAGAATGCGGTCAAGACCATAGTGGAGGGAGAACGATGGCCCCATTGGAGCCTCAGAACGTGGAAAGAAAAATCATCAGCGTTTCGCCCAAGCGGCAGATCACTATACCCCTCAAGTTCTTTAGACAGGTCGGATTGGGCAAGGAAGTGGAGTGCTTTGTGCAGGACGGTTGTATCGTTATCCGCCCGTTGCGTTCAGATGATGAGCAGCTCACTGTAGATATCCTTAGAGATCTGGTTGCTCAGGGTTATCAAGGTGAGGAGCTAGTCAGGAAGTTCAGCGAGGCGAGAGCCAAGGTTAAGACCGCGATAAGCCGGGTGAGTGACGACGCTGACGAGAGCAGCGGCGGCAAGCGAAGAGGTACTGCTCGATCAAACGTTCTTTGGAAAGAGTGACGATTTCACAAATTCTGGATGACAACCGCTCTCCCTGGCGTAATTATTGAGAGGACGAAGTAACTGGGAGAGATGCCTATGTCCCGGAAATCCATTGTCATAATCGGAGCGGGGATCGCCGGTCTGGCGGCCGGCACCTACGCGCAGATGAACGGCTACGACAGTGTGATCTTCGAGATGCATGACAAACCCGGCGGGCTCTGTACGTCTTGGAAGCGGAAAGGATTCACCATTGACGGGTGCATCCATCACTTGGCCGGTTCCGGTCCGAACTCCGAGATACATCAGATATGGCGGGAACTCGGCGCGGCAGATACTCAGGATTTCATTTTCTACGACGAGATCGTCCAGGTTGAGGCCGACGGACTCGCGCTCACCGTCTATTCCGATATCGACCGCCTTGAGCAGCATATGAAGGAGATCGCTCCAGAGGACTCGGAGACAATCGAAGAATACATAGCCGCGGCCCGGGCGTTTACCAGCATCGACTTGCTGGCTTTTCCGCTACTGTCTACTTGGGAGATTGCCCGGAAATCGCTTCCCGTGCTCCCGGTGATGGGGAAATACGGGAAGCTGACTCTGGAGAAGTTCGCGGAAAAGCTCAGGAATCCGTTTCTTCGAAAGACGTTTCCGACGGTCCAGTATGACTTCTCCAATATCCCCATGGTCGTGCACCTGAACTTCCTTGCGGGTTCCCACAATCGCACGCTGGGATGGCCCTCCGGCGGTTCGCTTGCGTTCGCGAGGACGATTGAGCGCCGGTACCTCAGTCTGGGAGGGCGGATAGAGTACAACTCCACGGTCACCAAGATACTGGTGGACAGGGATAAGGCTGCCGGTGTCCTCTTGGCAGATCGACGAGAGCACCGCGCCGACATCGTGATTTCGGCGGCTGATGGGCGCTCGACCATATTCGATATGCTTTCGGGAGCATACTCGGACGACCGTATCGAGGCGTACTACAAGAACCCTCCGGACTACTCCGAGATGACTCTGCAGGTTTCCTATGGCGTCGCGAGAGACATGGGTGGCGAACCGCACTCACTGACGTATTTCCTCAAGAACCCGGTCCGCCTCATGGATCGTCAGGTCGACCGGTTGAATGTGGAGATTTTCAACTTCGATCCTACTCTGGCCCCTCCGAGAAAGACTGTCGTCAAGGTAATGCTTGGGTCGAAGTACAGCTACTGGAGGGAACTCGCTAAGGACAGGCACCGCTACGAAGACGAGAAGGCGCGGATTGCGGGTACCGTCATCGCTCTTCTCGAGGAGCGTTTCCCCGGCATATCCTCCCAGGTAGAGATGACCGATGTCGCCACGTCCCTTACCACGGAACGTTACACAGGCAACTGGCAGGGGCTTCAGCCGTGGATGCCTTCCGGGGTTGGGTTAACTGCCATGACACGCGGGTTCACGAGGACGTTGCCCGGTCTTAGGAACTTCCACATGGCTGGACATTGGGCGGAGGCGCTGGTCGGCATATCGACCGCCGCGATATCCGGCAGGAAGGCGGTCCAAAGAATCTGTAAGGAAGATGGGAAGAGGTTTACCGCCGTCGCAGATTAGGCCCTGCGACGTGACAGTTGTAGGTTTTCTACTTCCGACCCCCGACAGTCGAAGGATTTCTACCACTGAGCTGCGGCAGTGGTAGGTTTTCTACTTCCGAATCCCGACAGTCGAAGGTTTCCTACCACCAGACTGCGGCAGTGGTAGGTTTTCTACTTCTGAACACCGACAGTCGAAGGATTCCTACCACTGAGCCGTGGCGGTTGTAGGTTTTCTACTTCCGACTCCCGACAGTCGAAGGATTCCTACTACTGAGCCGTGGCAGTGGTAGGTTTTTTACTTCTGAACTCCGGCAGTAGCGAGACATACTAAACGGAAAGGGCACAAGGGCCGGTATGGAGGTATTCTGCTTTGGGATGGCTTGCTGAGCTTTGGCCTGAGATAGGCATCATGGCATGGAGATCCACAATAATGTTCTTTCTCACTCTGGTGGCGGTAAGGATCATGGGCAAACGGTCTATCGCCCAGCTCGCTCCTTTCGACCTGGTGGTCATCATCATAATCGGTTCGGCGGCCGCTCTGCCTCTGGAGGAAAAAGAAATCCACATGATCCACGGCATCGTGCCGGTAATTGTCTTGTCCATGCTTCAGTATCTCCTGGCCGTGGTCAACTTGCATTTTCGCGGAGTGGAGAAGGTCACACAGGGGATGTCCACTCCTATCGTGGTAAACGGACAGGTGCAGAAAGAGAACCTGAAGCGTGAGAAGGTCTCTGACGCGGACCTCCACATACTGCTGAGGCAGGCCGGAGCCGACAAAATGGAGGATATCGCGCTAGCGGTGCTTGAGCCCACCGGTCAAGTATCTATCATCAAGAAAAGGGAGTCGCAGCCTCTGACCTTAAAGGATGTGGATCTCTCGACCATCCGAAGGATCGATGCTCTCCGGAATGAGGCCAGGTCCAGGCGCGAGATGTCTTACCGGGCGTTCGTGGACACCTTGCCGGAAAGGTTTTCCCCCCGAAAAAAGCGAAATATGATATGAAACGTGTAGCTGGGAGGAATCTCCGACCTTTAGGAGTTTCCCGGCAATAGACTTCGGCGCAGTAGACTTCGACCGGCGGCAGATTCTGGCCTGCGGAATATTGGTTAGGGAGGAGTCCACGTGAAGAGGGAATACCTGGAGAGAGCATTGGACTTTGAGGGCTACTTGGCTCACGCCGACATGAACGTGCCGACAATGAGAGAGAACTTCGCGGATACGGAACTAGCCCCCGACGACGACCGGTATTTCCGTAATCTCTCAGAGAGGCTTCCGGCGGGCGCCATATCAATATGGGGTTTTAGCGAATCCTGGTGTGGGGACTGCGTGGAGAACGTCCCTATAGTGGCCAAGATGGCTTCCTTGTATCCTGTTTTTCGCCTCTATCTCTTCCCGAGAGACCTCAACCTGGATATCATGGACGAGTGTTTGGGAGAGGGCTTCAGGACTATCCCGGTCTTCATATTCTACGACGAGAACGGACAGGAGATAGGCAAGTTTATCGAGCGTCCTGCGGGTGCCCACGCGTTCATGGCAAAAGCCAAGAAGGAACTGGAACACCTGAGCCCCGAAGAGCAGAAACGAGGCATGTACAGGGCAAGGACAGAACTCCGAAAACTGTACAAAGCTGGACTCCGAAACGAGACAGTGACCGAGATCCGGAGGATTATTGAGGACAGATATGGATCCTAAAGCGATAGAGCTCCTTGAATTCAAGAAGGTACAAGAAATGCTGGCTAGAGAAGCCGGCACTTCTTTGGGTAGGGCAAAAGCGCTTGAGCTTATGCCCGGAACGCCCGCGGAGGCGCGCGCCGCCCAGCGGTTGGGACGCGAGATCATGTCTCTCCTTGGGCGCCTCACAGCCCCCAGTCTGTACGCGGTGGCCGACGTGAGACCCAAGATACTCTCTGCCAGCCACGGGGTGGTCTTGTCGCCTACGGACTTACGGCAAGTCCTGGACGCGCTCTTGGCCCTGGAGTCTTTGGCCCGCTGGTTGGACCAGACCGAAGGGGAGTACCCAGCTTTGGCCTCAATCAAAGCGAAGCTCCCGAGGCTCCCCGGGCTTAGGGCGCGCCTAGATTCCACCGTGGACGAGAACGGGGACATACGGGATTCTGCCAGCCCCAAATTGCACTCTATCAGGCGGTCCCTCCGCGAACTCCAGGACAGGCTTCGGAGGCGCGCGGAGGAACTCACCCGGCACAGCGGCATTTCCCAGTATCTTCAGGAGCCAATAGTCTCGGTCAGGAACGGCAGGTACGTCGTGCCTGTGAAGCAGGAGCACGCTTCCAAGATACAGGGGCTCATCCACGACCAATCCGCCTCCGGGCAGACTGTATTTCTGGAACCGGCGGAGCTCCTGGAGATGGGCAACCAGCTAAGGCGACTGGAACTCATGGAGCGCGACGAAATCGAGAGGATCTTAGTCGAAGTATCCGGGATTATCGGGGAGTCCGCGCCGCTCCTGGTCTTAGGCATGGACGCCCTGGCTGATTTCGATCTGGGATTGGCCAAGGCGAGGCTCGCCATACGGTGGAAGGGCGAGTTTCCCAAGATTGTGGACGAGCATATCTTGCTCCTATCCAGAGCCTGGCACCCATTGCTGACAGGGAATCCCGTGCCTTTGGACATAGAGATCAATGAAAAGAAGTTCCGCACTGTGGTAATCACCGGGCCAAACATGGGCGGGAAGACCGTCGCCTTAAAGACGTGCGGGTTGCTATCAATGATGGCGCTTTCGGGCATGCCGTGTCCTTGCGGTCCAGAGACAACCATCGGGAACATATCGGACGTTCTCTGCGACATTGGAGACGAGCAGTCCATCGAGGAAAACCTGAGCACCTTCTCGGCTCACATATCGAACGTGATAAGGATCCTTCGCAACGCGGGCCCCGGCAAGCTTGTTCTCATCGACGAGCTTGGGGCGGGCACTGATCCCAAGGAAGGTGCGGCCCTGGCTCTGGCCATCCTGAGACGTCTGAACTCTTCGGGAGCCCTCTGCCTAATAACCAGCCATTTCAGCGAGCTCAAGCTGGCCGCGCAGATGACCGAGGGAATGCAAAACGCTTCCATGGAATGGGACGCGGTCCATATGGCGCCCACTTACAGGCTCCTCGTGGGGAGGCCCGGGCGGTCAAACGCGTTTGTGGTGGCCGCGAAGCTCGGCATGGACAAGGAGATCCTGGACGAAGCCAGGGCCAGCATGGACGAGGAGCTTGTGCGGATGGAGGACGTTATCGCGGACCTGGAGGTCGCTTCACAGGAAGCCAGGGAACAGGCCCTCATCGCGAAGAGAGACCGCGAGCTGGCGGAGGCTCTTCGTAAAGAATACGAGAAGAAGCTCGAGGAACTGGAAAAAAGCCGGCGCGAAGCCATCAACGCGGCCAAGCACGAAGCGGCCCTCATCGTGAACAGGGCAAGAGTTGAGTTTGAGAAGGCCGTTAAGGAGTTTCGGGAGAAGGAGAGGCAAGGGCAGAGGGTATCCCAGTCAGACATAGCGGCCATCAGGGGAAGGTTGAACGAGGCGAGAGACCAGTTTGTGCCGGAGGAACCCGCTATCCTCAAAGGCCGGCCTCTCGAAAAGGAAGACCTGGAAACCGGCAGGGCGGTGACGGTGGCCGGCTTTGGGGAACCCGGTATCATCTTGAGCGGGCTTTCGCCTGACGGGACAGTCCAGGTGAGGATCGGTTCCTTGACGCTGCGCGCTCCGCTATCGGATTTGACGACGGCTCCGGAGGAACCCGAACGAGCCGTCGGTAAAGAGCGAAGCCAAAAAACCGAGGTAAGCCTCTCTGTGGAGAAGGCTAAGAATGTGTCCTACGAGCTAGACCTGCGTGGTATGACTTCTGACGAAGCGTTGCCCGCCATAGACAAATACCTTGACGACGCCGTGCTGGCCGGACTCTCGGAAGTCCGCATCATCCACGGCAAAGGGACCGGCGCGTTGAGGAGGGCGGTAACCGAGTACTTGTCGTCCCACAGGCTGGTGAGTTCCCACAGGTTAGGTGAAACAGGAGAAGGCGGGTCCGGTGTGACCGTCGCCCGCCTTCAACTCTAAGAAAGATTACCGCGGTTAGGGCTTCCGAGGAGGCTTTAGCTAGCTTCGGTGGCTGCCCTCCCTCGCCTGGGGTCTAGCCCGGGTTCTGCTCTCCGGGGTTTCCGTCGCCCGGAGTCTGGTCCCAGGGTTCCTGTCCCGGGATCTCGCCGGGGAACTGCACTCCCGGGAACTCTATGTCAGGGAACTGAGGCACGTGATACGTGCACATTGAATTGGGTTGCCTCTCCTTCACGAACAACTCTTCCGCAATGTCTTCTTCTGGGCAGAAGGGGCCGGGGAGCAACCCTGATTTCTTGCAAATCGGGCTCGTGACGATGGTGCTGGGCTTTACGAAGTCCTCAGGCGCCTGTTTGGCGGTTATGACGGACATCATTTCCTTCCATATCCTGGCCGGGTAGCTTCCTCCAGTGATTTTCCACTGCTCCATGGTCTTCTCCTGGTCGAAGCCCATCCAGACCACGCCTACGAGGCTGGGAGTGTATCCGCAGAACCAAGCGTCTTTCCAGTTGGAGGTAGTCCCGGTCTTGCCGGCGCACGGCTTGCCGATGTCGGCCGCCCGCCCGGTACCGTACTGTTCCTTGACGGCGCTCTGGAGCATGCTGGTCATGAGGTACGCAGTCTCTTCGGATATAACCAGTTCTCTCTTGGGCACATGCTCTTCCAACACGTTGCCGTTCTTGTCTTCAACCCGGATGATGCTTATGGGCTCTACTTTGATGCCCCGGTTGGCGAGAACGCCGTAGGCCACAGCCATGTCCAGAGGAGACGCTCCGTAAGTGAGGCCGCCCAATGCCAGTGAACGCGTGAGGTCAGACCGCCCGTCCGGGGTAGGCTCCTTGACCAGGGACGTGATGCCCATCCTTTCGGCCATTTCTAGGCTCTTTCGGAGACCTATGATGTCCTGAACTTTGGCCGCCACCACGTTCAGGGATTCCCGGACTGCCGTTCGCAAGGTGACTAGCCCTTGGAACGTGCCCGAGTAGTTTCTCGGGGAGAACCTCTCACCGGTGGCCGGGTCTGTCCAGGTGATGGGCGAGTCGTCAATGACCGTGCCCGGCCCCAGGCCCTCCTCGAGGGCAGGGACGTAGACCGCCAGAGGTTTGAACGAGGAGCCGGGTTGTCTCTTGGCGTCAATAGCCCTGTTCCATCCAAGGGATCCTTCGCGTTTGCGGCCGCCTACGATCGCCAAGAGGTGTCCGGTCTTGGCGTCCATGACTATCGATGCCGCCTGCATGCTGTCGGTCCCTTCATAGGGAAACTCCTTGTCCAATACGGTGGCGATGGCTTTTTCGGCCGCTTCTTGAGCTTCCGGACTGTAGGCGGTGTAGATCTTAAGCCCTCCGCCGTAGACCATGTCCGCCGGATACCTGGACAACAGCTGCTTTAAGACGTAGTCCAGGTAGTAGCCGCCTGAAGTCACAACGCTCTGACGGCCGGATATGGCGTTGATCGGCGCCTTCTTGTACTCCTCGCATTCCGCTTCAGTGATGTACCCGTACTCGGCCATCTGGTCCAACACGGTGTTGCGCCTCTTAAGCGCGTTTTCCGGGTTGTCGGTGGGATCGTAATAGGAGGGACCCCTCAATAGACCCGCCATCATCGCCGCTTCAGGCACGGTGAGCTCAGACGCGGACTTCCCGAAAAAGGCTCTGGCTCCTGCCTCTATGCCGTAGGCGCCCCGACCGAACGGCACCTGGTTCAGGTACATCTCAAGGATCTCGTCTTTGGTGTACTTTCTCTCCAGCATGATTGCCGCCGTGGCGTCTTGGATTTTCCTCTTGTAGCTTTGGGTGTCGGTCAAAAATGCCTTTTTGGCAAGCTGTTGGGTGATGGTGCTCCCGCCTTGGACCGTGTTGCTGTCCCCAAACACGTTGATTACGAAGGCCCGCATGATTGCCCTAAGGTCTACGCCGAAATGATCGTAAAACCGATGGTCCTCGGCCGCGAGAATCGCGTCCTTGACGTGTTGGGGTAATTCCTCAAGCTCGATTAGCACCCGGTTCTCAGTGGCGTGGAGTTCGGTCCACACACGCCCGTCCTTGTCATACACAAAGGAAGTCTGGCTCGGTTTCGGTTCCAAGTCCGCCAGCACGGGAAGGACCTCTTTAATCGCTGAAAACACAAAAGCCGCGGTGACTCCGCCTACGATGAGAATCGCCGCGAGCATAACGTACAGGAGAATTAAGAAGACGTTGACCCGCCTGGTTTTCGTCTTGGCCACAGTCTCACACCCCCAGGAACAGGACTCAAAATGGCAGCGTAGCTGCCCTTTACATACTCTAAGGACTAGACACTCTTTGCTGGTCTCACCATTATACCATCTATAGGACGGGCATAGCCCAGCCGAGGGTTCCCGCTTAGGGCCTGTCTTTGGAGCAAATAGGACCAGATGATATAATCTTTGGCAAAGACTTTGGCAATAGAAACCTAGGGGGAAGTAGGGCGTGGAAAATCACATGGACAAGGGCATAGCCCGGGAAGTTGAGAGGCAGGTCCAGGTTATTGTGGACCGGGCTGAAGATGTGGTCACTCTGGACGAACTAAGGCAGAAGATTTCCCGCTCTATCACCGAGAAGAGGCCTATGAAGGTGAAACTCGGAGTTGACCCCAGTGCTCCTGACCTGCATTTGGGGCACGTGGTCGTGATGAAAAAGCTGAGGGAGTTTCAGGACCTCGGCCACGAGATATATTTCATTATAGGAGATTTCACGGGGATGATAGGGGACCCGAGCGGCAAGTCTCAGACCCGGCCCCAGCTCACCAGAGAAGAAGTCCGGATCAACGCGGAAACCTACCGGGAGCAGGCCACGGTGATCCTCGATCCCGAAAAAACGCACACTGTTTTCAACTCGACTTGGCTTTCTCCTATGACTTTCGCGGATGTCGTAAGGCTCGGTTCCCGGTTCACGGTGGCCAGGATGCTTGAGAGGGACGACTTCAAGAACCGGTACTCCAAAGGCCAGCCCATAAGCATCCATGAGTTTCTATATCCTCTAGCCCAGGCTTACGATTCGGTGGCCATCCAGGCCGACGTTGAGATGGGAGGCACCGATCAAACTTTCAACCTGTTGGTAGGCAGGGCAATCCAGAAAGAGTACGGGCAGGAATCACAAGTGGCGCTCACCATGCCCATACTGGTTGGCCTGGACGGCGTGGACAAGATGAGCAAGAGCCTGGGCAACTACATTGGCGTGAAAGAGCCGCCCAAGGACATGTTCGGCAAGGTGATGTCCATTCCCGACTCGGTTATGGCCACGTACTTCAGGCTGGTGCTCCTGGACAGCGCCGAGGCAGTGAAGAAGATGACCCAAGATATCCAGGAGGGAAGGCTGCACCCCATGGACGCCAAGATGGAATTGGCGACCAGGTTGGTGACGGAGTTCCACGGACACGCGGCCGCCGAGGAAGCCAAGTCAGAGTTCATCAGGGTCTTCCGCCAGCGCGAGCTTCCTTCGGAGATCGACGAGGTGTGCCTTGACGGCATGAAACCGGGGGATACGGTAGGCTTGGCGTCACTCGTAGCCAGGGCGGGCCTTGCCTCGTCTTCATCGGAAGCCAGGAGGCTCATAAAGAGCGGCGCGGTCAAGGTCGACGGGGTGAAGATCACCGTAGAGTCCGCGTCGTGCACCGTTACCAACGGAATGCTCCTGCAGGTCGGCAAGCGGCGCGTCTGCAGGGTGATACCCGAGGGGTAACCAGAACATCAGCCCAAGATCCCGCATAAGAATGAGAAGCGTAGACCATCTGGGGGAGGGCTTCTCATTTTTCGCAAGAGGGCCTTTAAGCCGGGTAGATTTCGCGCGCGGCCGCTCCTTTGGGTCGGAGCCGCCCTGTTGCTTTTCCTTTGGGCTCTTAACGCCCTCGAAACAGCCGCGACCCCCACGCTCATCGCCATCGCCGAAACCCAGGTTATCAGGATCGCCAACCGCGCCATGATCGACGCCATCAACGACAACATCTCCCTGCTTCTAGACGGCAAAGAGCTCCTCCACTTCGAGACGGGGC
Source organism: Candidatus Fermentithermobacillaceae bacterium (assembly GCA_012840345.1). GTDB lineage: Bacteria > Bacillota > Sulfobacillia > Fermentithermobacillales > Fermentithermobacillaceae > DULO01. The sequence goes on along the minus strand of DULO01000072.1, from coordinate 51,435 downwards.
CCACAGGCGAGCTCCTCTACGTGCGGACCAACACGGGCGAGCTTAACCGCATCCAAGCCGATGCTTTGGCGGTACTCGAAGACGCGTTCCAAGAGCTGGATGGCTTCACCGTCTCGGTGCCTCTGGGACAAGCGCTGGGGTCCGAAATGTTCGCGCCTTACGGGCCCAAGATCAACGCGAAGCTGTATCCCTACGGTTCCGTGTCCGCGGAGATCCGCGATTCTTTCGAAGTTACGGGCATCAACCAGACCCGTTACAACCTGTACTTGACAGTGACCTGCATGGTGAGGGTCGTAATCCCCCTAATCGCCGCTCGGGCAGAGGTGACGACGGACGTCCCTCTGGCGACAATACTGATACCGGGCAAGGTGCCAAACACCTATCTCACGTTGCCCACGCCGTAAAGACGGCTTTTCCCGGGGCTGGTATAATAAGTGAAACGAGCGAGCGGTGGAGGTGTCGCCATGTACCTGAACATCGAGGACAAGGCTTCGTACATAATCCAGTGGATGAAAGACAGGGTACAGGAGGTGGGCGCCAAAGGCGGCGTGTTCGGAGTATCCGGAGGCGTCGATTCCGCTCTTGTGTTGGCTCTGGCCAAGAGGGCCTGGGGGGACAACTGCATGGGTTTGGTGCTTCCGTGCCACTCCCTTCCGGAAGACGTGGAAGACGCCCTCATGCTCCTAGACCTCTTCAAGTGCGACCACAAGCTCATAGACCTGACAGGTCCCTACGACGCCATGGTAGAAACTCTTAAAGGGCTGGGCGAGCCCAACGGTCTGGCGCTGGCCAACCTGAAGCCGCGTCTTAGAATGATGACCCTGTACTACCAGGCCGCTTTGTCCAACTACTTGGTTGTTGGGACCGGAAACCGGGACGAGTACTACATCGGGTACTTCACAAAGTACGGAGACGGAGGCTGCGATATAGCCCCTCTTGCCCGCCTGACCAAGGGCGAAGTCAGGGAAATGGCCCGGTTCTTGGGAGTCCCCCAGAAGATAGTTGACCGCGTGCCTTCGGCGGGGCTCTGGAGAGGCCAGACAGACGAGGGCGAGATAGGCCTCACTTACCGCGAACTTGACGACTACCTTTTAGGGAAGGAAGTGTCTCCGGAAGCGAAGGCCCTCATTGAGAAGAAGCACAGGCAGACCGAACACAAGAGAAGGACCCCACCCATCCCAGACGAGATTTAGCCTAGGAGGTGTGATCCATGTCAGGGCATTCAAAGTGGGCTACGATCAAAAGGCATAAGGCAAAGATGGACGCCGCCCGTTCAAGCGTGATATCCAAAGCGCTTAGGGACATCACGCTGGCGGCGAAGCACGGGGGAGGAAACCCCGACGGCAACCTCAGGCTCAAGATAGCCATTGAGCGGGCCCGAGACGCCAACGTGAGCCTAGACAGCATAAACAGGGCAATAAAGAGGGGCATCGGAGAGGGCGACGGAGGTCCAATCGAGGAACTGACCTACGAATGCTACGGGCCGGGCGGCACGGCTATTCTTGTTGAGGCGGCCACCGACAACCGCAACCGGACCGCGGGCGAAGTCCGTTACATTTTGTCGAAACACGGCGGAAAACTGGCGGAAATGGGCTCGGTGGCGTGGATGTTCGACCAGAAGGGCCTCATTACCGTGGAAAAGGAAGGCCTGTCCGAGGACGACGCGCTGGCGATGGCCATCGACGCAGGTGCCGAAGATATGGAAACCGAGGACGATGTGTACGAGATCTATACCGCTCCGGCCGATGTCTTTGAGGTCAGCCAGCGGTTGGCCCAGGCGGGCGCGAAGATCCAGAACGCGGAGTTGACTCAGGTTCCCAAGACCACAGTGGTATTGGAAGGCGAAGACGCGGCCAAGATGCTCCGCCTCATGGAGGCTTTGGAGGAGCACGACGACGTATCCAAGGTCCACTCGAACTTTGACATGTCGGACGAGACCGCGGCATCTATTCCCGAATAGCCAATCTGCTCCAGGGGAAGAATATGTCTCCTGGAGTGAGGGATCGTGCGAAAATTCAGTTCGTCTCCTTATGGCAGGGTCTTTTTGGCTTTAAGCGCCTTTTGCGTGACTATGGCCGGGTTGGTGCTCGGCAAGCTCTATCTTGGAGGCGAATCGGGCCTGAGCCTGCCTTGGTTCGCTCCCCCGAAACCCACTCATTCCTTGGTGACCTACCGCACCGAGTACAAGTGCGGGGACGTGGCGGTGAACACGGTGGAGGTGCCCGAGGCGGGCCTACAAGCCTACTTGTCCGCGGTATCCCCCGAGTGGGGCTCTCCTGTCTCAAGCACCGTGGGCCATCAGTTCACCCGGGTCGACCCGGACTATTGCCCCGACCACGCCCGGTACCGGCTGATCTGCCTGTCCAAGGGTTACGTGGCCGTGTACAGGGGCAAGAGGCCGGATCCCGAGTTTCTCATCAAGGAATACAAAGACCTGCCTGAATCGGCCCTGCACCCGAGGGATAGGGAAGTCTTAAGGGAAGGGCTCCTTATCGAAGGAGAGCCCGACGAAGTGGACAGGGTCGTAGCGAGGCACCTGGAAGGGATCAAAGAATAGAGGAATAGAAAGGTAGCCGGCGCACGGGCGTCGAAAACCCCACTATGGGGGTATCGAAGTGCGCATTTTAGGCATTGACCCGGGCATCGAAAGGACCGGATGGGGCGTCGTCGATTACTCGGGCCGCGACTTCTCGGCTGCCGACTACGGGTGCATCGTCACGTCCAAAGACCTCACGCTGCCGGCGAGGCTTCTGGAAATCCACGCGGCGGTCTTGTCCATTATGGAGAAGTACAAGCCCGACGTGTTCGCCGTGGAGCAGATCTTCTTCGCCAAGAATGCCAAGTCCGCCATCGACGTTGGCCACGCCAGAGGGGTGTGCTTGCTCGCGGCCGCGTCCCAGGGAATTTCCGTAGAAGAAGTCACGCCGCTGCAAGTCAAGTCCCTGGTGGTTGGGTACGGCAACGCGACCAAAGACCAAGTCGGCAAGATGGTTTCCAGCCTCTTGCGGCTCTCCAGGATCCCCAGACCGGACGACGTGTGCGACGCGCTGGGAGTCGCCGTGACCGCGGCGTCCAAGCGGTCCTTTGGCGCCAGGCTGGTCGGGGCGAGAATAGATGAGCGACCGGGGAGAGAGACATCCAAATGATATCCGAGCTTAGGGGGACGGTGTCCCAGATCTACCCGGACTCCGTCACTTTGGACATACACGGCATCGGGCTACAGGTTTACGTTACGCCGGGCCTCCTGGGGACCTTATCGGCGGGGATGGAAATCCACCTTTTCACCCGGCTGATCGTCAAGGAGGACGGGTGGAGCCTCTACGGCTTTAAAGCCCAGGAAGAGAGGGCATGCTTTGAGCTCCTCCTGAACGTCAAGGGCATAGGGCCCAAACTTGCGCTGGGGATCATGTCAAAGCTTAGGCCCGACGACTTCTACAAAGCGGTGCTCCACCAAGACCAGAAAGCTCTAACCGGGCTTCCCGGAGTCGGCAAGAAAACGGCGGCCAGGATCATAGTAGAGCTCCGCGACCGGATAGGCCTTGGAATGAGCAAAGAATCGGGACAAGCCCTGCCCGAGACCGACCTCGAAAGCGAGGCGGGCGTGGCCCTCCAGGCTCTGGGATACTCCTGGCAGGAAGCGCGAGACGCGGTGAAGAAAGCCATGGAAGAGCACCCGGGCTCTGACCTCGAGACGTTGCTCAGGGAGGCTTTGAGACGACTTGCCAGAACCTAGAGACCTCATATCCAAAGCGCGCCAGCCAGAGGACGAACTGGTCGAGGAGACCTTACGGCCCAAGTATTTGCCCGACTACATAGGCCAAGAGAGGATCAAGGAAAACCTCTCTGTGAGCATTGAAGCCGCGAGGCAGAGAAACGAGGCGCTGGACCACATCCTCCTGTCAGGCCCTCCGGGACTAGGCAAGACCACTTTGGCTCACGTGATAGCGAATGAAATCGGGGTAGGGATCCGGGTCACTTCCGGTCCGGCCATCGAGCGCGCGGGCGACTTGGTGGCTATATTGACCAACCTTCAAGACAGGGACGTCTTGTTCATAGACGAGATCCACCGCCTAAACCACCAGGCCGAAGAGGCGCTTTACCCCGCCATGGAGGACTTCAGTTTCGACTGGATAGCCGGAAAAGGCCCCCAGGCCAGGACTTACCGCATAAAGCTTCCCAGGTTCACCCTGATAGCGGCCACCACCAGGAGCGGGCTCCTTACGTCCCCATTGAGGGACCGGTTTGGGATCGCGTTCAGGCTTGAGTACTACAATCAAGAAGAGCTGTATCAGGTGGTCAAGCGGTCGGCCCGCATTTTGGACATTCCAATAGACAGGGGAGGGGCCGAAGAGATCGCCAGGCGCGCGAGGGGGACTCCCAGAATCGCAAACAGGCTTCTCCGCAGAGTGCGGGATTTCGCTCAGGTGCGCAAGGACGGAGAGATTACGGAAGCGGTCGCCAAGGAAGCGTTGTCCCTCTTGGACGTGGACGAGATGGGATTGGACAGCCTTGACAGGCAGCTCTTGTCCGCCGTGGTGCTGAAGTACGGCGGTGGGCCGGTGGGGCTCGCCACCCTTGCGGCATGCCTCAGCGAAGACCCCGGAACCATAGAAGACGTGTATGAGCCCTATCTCCTCCAGATAGGCTTCTTGGAAAGGACTCCGCGCGGCAGGAGCGCCACTCCCTTGGGAGTGGAGTACGTCTTAAAAGGTGAGGCAGGCAGGCAAGAAATGAGAGCCCAACAGGGGAGGCTGTTTGACCGGCCTTGAAGGTCCTCCTGCATTCGTGTTGCGCTCCTTGCGCCACTTACCCGTTGCACCTTTTGAGGTGCGGCGGCCATCTTGTGCAAGGAGTCTTCATAAACCCGAACATCTACCCTGAGGGCGAAGAGGCCAAGAGGTGGGACGTGTACCGGGACTGGGCCGGGACCGCGGATTTGACTGTCGTCCGCGCCGACGTGTCCCACCGGGAGTGGCTCGACGCCGTGTCGGGCGACCTAGAAAAACCCGGCCGTTGCTTCTTGTGTTACCGCTTTCGCATGCGAAAAGCGGCGGCCGCCGCCAAAGCCGAAGGGTTCGATTGCTTCACTACCACCCTTCTGATAAGTCCTTACCAAGACCACGACGCTGTCATAAGAGCTATGGAGGAAGCTTCGGACGCCGAAGGCGTGCCTTACCTTTATCAGGACTTCCGGCCGGGATACAGAAGGAGCAGGGAAATGGCCCGCGGGGCCCATCTTTACATGCAGAAATACTGCGGATGCGAGTTCAGTCTGAGGGAGGGGTTGTAAGATGGAACCCGGCGATGTTGGCCGCTTGCTCATGACTGTGGGCGTAGTCATCGTCATCATCGGGGCTGTCTTCTATTTCGGAGGAAGGTTCATAAGGCTCGGCCGGCTGCCGGGCGACATTCACATTAGGCGCGGCAACTTCACTTTCTACTTTCCGGTGGCCACGTGCATCATACTGAGCCTACTGTTGTCGGCCATCATGTGGCTTGTGAGGCGGCGATGAGAAGGTTTCTTACTCTACTAGCGGCAGTGGTGGTTGTTGCCGTGCCCCTCCACGCCGCAGTTACATATGCCGACGCTTTGACTCCTCCTGAGACCATGGCTCCTACCGTCCTTGTCGGCTTGTTTTGGGCGGACGAGGTGAGCCTCACATGCCGCGGGCCGTTCCTCGTTGAGTTTTCGAGCGGGTCTTCGTCGTACGGCGCCAATTCAGTGGTGAAGTTCCGGGCGAACGGAAACAAGGTTCTTAAGGAGACGTCCGGGGGAACCGTGACGGAGGAGGGGGCTGTGGAGGTCTCTCCCGCGCAGAAGCAGAGTGGGGCGTACATAACCGTACAGAGCCATACTGGGGCCGATACTCCGACGGCGGGCCTTTACTTTGAAGGCTCCATCCTGGTCATGGCCCAAGACGGCCGTCTCTGCGTAGCCAATCTGGTGGACGTGGAGAGTTACGTCCGGTCGGTGGTTTCCAGCGAGATGCCTGACGGCTGGCCCGTCGAGGCCCTCAAGGCCCAAGCGGTCGCGGTCCGGTCCTACCTTGCCTATAAGGTGAAGATGACCAATACTCCCGGATTAGGCCTCCCGGTTTCCGGTTACCGGTCCGTCACGCCCGGGAGCATATGCATTTGGGCCACAGATCAGGTGTACAAAGGCGTTTCTGTACAAAGGCCAAACGCCGTGGCGGCTTCCCAGGCGACGAGGGGGCAAATCCTTACCTATGGAGGGCTTCCCGCCGCGGCCTACTTCCATGCCGCTTCTGAAGGCAAGACTGAGAACGTGAGGAACGTGTGGGGCGGAAACGTCCCCTATTTGGTCTCTGTGGATGAGATACCGTACGAATCCCCGTATCACTCGTGGTCGGTATCGTTTTCAGGGGATAGCCTGGGGCTTCTCCTGGCGCCTTTGGGCGTGAGCGGCTCTTGCGTATCCCTGGAAGGGTGTGACCTGGGCGACTCGGGCAGGTGGGGAGGAATAACAGTCTGCACCGGCTCGGGCGAGGTCTGGGTCAAAGGCACGGATTTCCGTAAGGTGCTGGGCCAGCCTCTTAGGAGCCTCTTGTTCTCCGTGTATACTGTGGGCGGAGGCAAGAACGCTTCTGGCTGCGTAAACCCTGGGATGCCCGTGTGGGTCGCGGGAAAGGAGCAGGTCACAAACGAGACGGCGGGGGAACTGTTTCTTCAGGGAGGCGGAGGCATCATATCCAAAGGGACTTCGGGTTTGAGTGTCCTGTCTGGGACCGTTTCTGACGGGCCTGTTACTTTCGTCCTCGAAGGCAAGGGATGGGGCCACGGGGTCGGCATGTCCCAGTGGGGGGCGCGCGCCCTAGCCTTGGCGGGTGCGGATTACCCTGCTATCCTGAACTGGTATTACCCGGGGACCGCTTTGGAATTATGGTGGTGACGCCTAATTGAGAGTTGACGAGTTTGATTACTATTTGCCGCCTGAGCTCATCGCCCAGACTCCCCTGGAGAAGAGGGACGAGTCAAGGCTTCTGGTGCTGGACAGGCGGGACGGCAGCATTGCCCATAAGACTTTCCGGGACATATTAGACTACATAAACCCCGGGGACCTTCTGGTGGTGAACGACACCAAGGTGATACCGGCCCGCCTCTTAGGCCGCAGAAAGACCGGCGGCAAGGTCGAAGTTTTGCTGCTAAAGGAGATAGAGAAAGATCGCTGGGAATGCCTGGTCAAGCCCGGACACAAGACAAGGACCGGCGACAAGCTCTTTTTCGGCGACGAGGAGACAAGACTGGTTGGGACGGTAGTCTCCAGGACGCCTTACGGCGGCCGCGTCGTGTCTTGGGAGTACGACGGCAAGTGGGAGGACGTCATCGGCAAGCTGGGCCGGATGCCGCTTCCCCCGTACATAAAAGCGCCCTTGGGAGACCCGGACAGGTACCAGACGGTCTACGCCAAGGTCCCCGGCTCAGCTGCCGCCCCCACGGCGGGCCTGCATTTCACTCCTTCGCTCATTGAGGACATAAAGCGTAAGGGTTGTTCTGTCCAAGCGGTGACGCTTGACGTTGGACTCGGCACCTTCCGGCCGGTCAAGGAAGAGACGGTGGAAGAACACCGCATTCACGAAGAGCACGTGGTAATAGACAAGACCGTGGTGGAAGCGGTTCGGGACCTTAGGCAAAGAGGCGGGAGTCTCTTCGCCGTCGGGACAACGGTTGTCAGGTCCTTGGAAAGCGCCGCCGTGGGCGACGGGACCATCAGGGAAATGGAAGGCGATACCGGGCTTTTTATCTTCCCTGGCTTTCGCTACACCGTGGTGGACCACTTGATAACCAATTTCCACCTGCCCCGGTCCACACTGCTGATGCTTGTGTCCGCCTTCGCCGGGAAGGAACTGATCATGAAGGCTTACGCCGAGGCCGTGAAGGAACGGTACAGGTTCTACTCTTTCGGCGACGCGATGCTTATACTCTAGGTTTGGCTGAGCGGCGCGCTGGGAAGGCACGAAAGCGAGGTTCTAGGTATTGTCTCTCTTAAGGTTTGAAGTCGTCCATGAATACAAAGCGGCCAGGTTGGGCCGCATGTGGACTCCCCACGGGGTCATAGAGACTCCGGTGTTCATGCCGGTGGGAACCCAAGCTACGCTGAAGTCGGTGCTTCCCAGGGACATATGGGATACGGGCACAAGGTTGATGCTTTCCAACGCCTACCACCTCTATCTGCGCCCCGGCCCGCGGGTTGTGAAAGAGCAGGGCGGGCTTCACAAGTTCATGAACTGGCAGGGCTCCCTCCTCACGGACAGCGGGGGATTCCAAGTCATGAGCTTGGGCCATATGGTGTCTTTGACCGACGAGGGGGCGGTATTCCGTTCCCATATCGACGGAAGCCTGGTGAAGTTTGGGCCTTTCGAGTCTATCCAAGCCCAGGTGGACCTCGGGGCCGACATCATAATGTGTTTCGACCAGTGTCCTCCTTACCCGGTGACCGAGCAGGGGGCCATGGAGGCGGCACGCCGCACGCTCCTGTGGGCGAAGCAGGCGAGGGCGATGGATATCCCCGAAATTCAGGCGCTTTTCGGGATAGTCCAAGGGTCCGTCTACCACGGTCTTAGAAAGCGGTGCGCTCTGGATATGGCCGAACTTGATTTCCCAGGGTACGCCGTGGGAGGGTTGGCCGTGGGCGAGCCCAAGAAGGAGTTCTACGAGATCTTGGACTTGACCGCGGAGTACCTGCCCAAAGACAAGCCCCGCTACCTGATGGGGGTCGGCCATCCCTACGACCTGGTGGAGGGGGTCCTGGCGGGCGTAGACATGTTCGACTGCGTTCTCCCGAGCAGAAACGCCAGGCACGGCAGGGCTTTTACCTTCCAAGGCTCATTGAACCTCAAGAACGCCAAATACGCGTCCGACAGCGCTCCCATTGAGGAAGGATGCGACTGCCTCGCGTGCCGGGGGTTTTCAAGGTCCTACATCCGCCACCTCTTCGTGGCGGGAGAGAGCTTGGCGTGGACTCTTGTGACCATACACAACCTAAGGTTCTTTCAGAGGTTCATGCAAAAGCTGGCGTCCTCAATAAAAGACGGGACGGTTCAGAGTTACAGAGACGAAATCAGGAGAATCTATCCAGTGGATATGGCAGAAGATGCTGACGGAGAAAGGTTATGACATAAGAGGCGTCGAAGCTTAGAGAAACAGCTAAGGCTTACACGGTAAGGAGCCCTAAGGAGGTTCACGAAGTTGCCCGGTATAGATTTTTCCAACCCCATAGTGGGGCAAGTCTTGTGGTTCGCTTTGCTGATAGGGATCATGTACTTCTTGATGATCCGGCCCCAACAGAAGGAACAGAGGGCGAGGGCCGAGATGCTTCGTTCCCTTAAGCCGGGCGACAAGATCGTCACATACGGGGGGATCGCAGGCGTCATCACCAAAGTGGAGGACGTCACGGTAAAGGTCCGTATCGCTGAAAAAGTGGAAGTTGACGTGTTCAAGACCGGAATAGGGAGGGTCCTAAAGGACTGAGGACATTGCCGTCCGAATCCTATTTGGACCTTAAGAGCAGTCCAATCCGGGCATAGCGCCCGGATTCTTTTTTTGGCCAAAACCCACGTGCGGAAGGATTTCTCTTAGTTTTCGCAGAATATACCCGGCTTGGAGAAGGAGATCCAATAGCGTAAAAAGAAAGATCCAATGTTGAGTCTTTGCCGCCTAAGGCTCATAAGGGAGTGGACCGCTTGGCAGACACCGAAGGATTTGAACTGCAGCGAAGGGGCGGGCTTCCCATCTATCTTCAGGTTAAGCGAAAGATCGAGTCGCTCATAGCTTCAGGTCACTGGGCAAAGGGGCAGCGCCTCCCCACCGAACGCGCCCTCGCGGCCGAACTGGGAGTAAGCCGCAACACAGTCAGCCTCGCCTACCGCCAGTTGGAGGCCGAAGGGCTTATCACCTCCCGCCAAGGCAGGGGCACTTTCGTAGCCGAGGCCGACGACATCCTAAGGCTTGAGAACAAGAGGGAACGGCTGTACAGGCTGATCGATTCGTGTTTGGAGGACGCCATTACGCTTGGCGTGAGCCCTGAGGAGTTTCTGACCGTGGCGGAAAGGCGGATTGAGGAACGCCAGAAACTCCTGGCCGAAATCTCCATCGCTTTCGTCGAGTGCAACCGAGAGCAGTTGGATTACTTCAGCAAGGAACTGGAGTTGGGTACTGGGGTAAGGGTCCTTCCGGTCCTCACGGACGACTTGGTTTCCGGCGAACCGGAATCGTGCGCTTGCATAGCCGACGCCGACCTGGTCGTGACGACCTTCTTCCACTTGGACGAGGTCAGAGAGCTGTTCCCGGACAGGAACAACGACATCTTGGGCATCGCCCTGGACCCGACCATAGACTCGATCGTCCGGATAGCAAGGCTTCCCGCCGGCACCAACGTCCTTCTCGTATGCCTTTCCGAGCGGTTTGCCGAAAGGATAAGGAAGTCAATGGAGTTGGCCGGCATCACCGAATTAGATGTGGAAGTGACCACTGACAAAGATCCTGAGAAGATACGGCAGCGTCTAAAGGACAAGAAAGCCGTGGTCGTCTCGCCGGGAAGGTTCAAAGAAGTCGCGTCCATGGTGAAGCGCGGTACTCAAGTCATTGAGTTCATCTACAAACCCGACGCGGGTTCCGTGAACCTCTTGAGGTCGTCAGTGCTGGAACATCGAAGAAAGAACAGGCAGGAGGGGGTCGAGCGTGGCAGAAGCGTCTTGGGAAGTGGCGATTAACTCGAAGTGGTGCAAAAAGTGCGGGTTGTGCGTGGCGTTCTGTCCGAAGAAGGTCTTGGGCGAAGAGATGGGAGCCCCCAAGGTCTTGAACGAAAGCCTGTGTATAGGCTGCTTACTATGCGAAATGCACTGCCCCGACTTTGCCATCGCCGTCAAGAGGAGAGATAGCAAATGAACGAGACGGGACCTAGACTCCTGCAAGGCAACGAGGCGTGCGTTGAGGGAGCTCTCGCCGCGGGGCTTAGGTTCTTCGCGGGCTACCCGATAACGCCTTCAACCGAAATCGCGGAGATCTGTTCCTTGAGGCTTCCCCAAGTTGGAGGCACGTTCCTTCAAATGGAAGACGAGATCGCCAGCATGGCGGCGGTATGCGGAGCGTCCCTCGCAGGGGCGAAAGCTATGACCGCCACCAGCGGTCCCGGGTTTTCGCTGAAGCAGGAAAACCTGGGCTTCGCGGCGCAGGCCGAGATTCCTTGCGTGGTAGTGGACGTGCAGCGCGTCGGCCCGTCAACCGGCATGCCCACGTCTCCGGCTCAAGGAGATGTCATGCAGGCGAGATGGGGCACCCATGGGGACCATGAGATAGTTGTCTTGAGCCCCTCGTCGGTCATGGAGGCGTACACGCTCACCATTACCGCCTTCAACATAGCCGAAGAGCTCAGGACGCCGGTGGTCCTTCTGATGGACGAGATAGTTGGCCACTTGCGGGAAAAGGTAACGCTTGACGCCGCCGGAAAACTGCCGGTGGTGGACAGGGATAAACCCTCATGCCCCAAAGAACTCTACAAGCCCTACGGACCGGGACAGGGGAGGCTTACCGATGTCCCGCCCTTGGCGGCTTTCGGTGAGGGGTACCGTTTCCACGTGACGGGGCTAACACACGGAGAGGACGGTTCGCCCACCAACAACCCGAAGGTTGGAGAACGGCAGATCCTCAGGATAGTACAAAAGATCGCCAGCCGCAGAGACGAGTTGGCCAGGTTCGAAGAGATCTCTATGGAAGACGCCGAGGTAGTCGTGGTGGCCTACGGCGGGACAGCCCGTTCCGCCAAGAAAGCGGTCAGAGACGCCAGGGCCGAAGGGATAAAGGCCGGCCTCTTGCGCGTCATCACGCTGTGGCCGTTCCCGGAGACGCGGGTAGCCAAGCTGCGGGAAATGGGCCTCAAAGCGGTAATCGTCCCCGAGATGAATATGGGGCAGTACGTACTGCCGGTTAAGAGAGTTATCGGCGACGCGTGCCCGGTAATCCCGCTGAACAAGGTAGCGGGCCAGTTTATTGAGCCCAAGGACATTTTGGAAGCCATAAAGGGGGCGATGTAGGTGGCCCATCCTCTCGAGAAGTACCTAAGAGCCGGAAAACTGCCTCACATCTGGTGCGCGGGCTGCGGCCACGGGATCGTGACCCAGGCCATTTTGAGGGCCGTGGACGAACTGCAGTTGGACACGGAGAAGACCGTGGTTGTCTCAGGCATCGGGTGCTCGTCCAGGGCTCCCGGGTATCTCCACTTTGATACGCTTCACACGACCCACGGCAGGGCCATTCCTTTCGCCACAGGCATCAAGATGGCCAACCCTGAGCTTAGGGTGATCGTGGTGACGGGAGACGGAGACGCCGCGGCCATCGGCGGAAACCACCTGATACACGCCGCGAGGCGAAACATAGACCTTACCGTTATCTGCTTCAATAACACCATCTACGGCATGACTTCGGGCCAATACTCACCGGTTACGCCCGGAGGGAGCTTCGCTTCGACCGCCCCTTACGGCATGGTGGAGCCCAGCTTCGACCTGTGCACCTTGGTAGCGGGAGCGGGCGGGACCTTTGTCGCCCGGGGAACCACTTACCACGCGAGGCCTCTTACCAACATCATCAAAGAGGCGATCAAGCACGAAGGGTTCAGCTTCGTCGAAGCCTTGTCCCAATGCCCGACTTACTACGGCAGAAGGAACAAGCTGCGCGCGCCGCTGGACATGCTGTACTGGTACAGGGACCACGCGGTGGGAGTGTCTCAGTGGGAAAAACTCACCGATGACGAGAAGGCCGGGAAGTTCCCAATCGGCGTACTCAAGAAGGTGGAACACGCCCCTGAGTTCAGCCGGGTTTACTCCGAGTTGATTGCCAGGGCAAGGGAAAGGAGCGAGGCCTGATGCGTACCGAGCTTAGGCTTGCCGGGGAAGGCGGCCAGGGGCTCATGACGGCCGCCATCATATTCGCCGGGGCCGCCGCCGAGTATACCGATCTGAACGCGATCCAGACCCAGTCTTACGGGCCGGAGTCCCGGGGCGGTTCTTCCAAGGCTGACGTGATCATAGCCGATGAGGACATCGACTATCCCGAAGTGGACCACCCCCACTTTGTAGTGGTAATGGCTCAGGAGGCTTGCGACAAGTTTGTGCCGACCGTCGCCAAGGGCGGCACTGTCATAGTAGACTCAACTTACGTAGGCTCGGTCCCTGAAGTGGACGCCCGGGTAGTCAAGTACCCGATATCCGCCAAAGCGAGGGAACTCGGGAGAGAGATAGTTGCGAACATCGTCGCGCTGGGCCTGCTTACCGGCCTATCCCGGCTGGTCCCAGAAGAAGCCGTGATGAAGTCGCTCCTTAAGAGAATACCTAAGGGGACCGAAGAGCTGAACAAGAAGGCTTTCCAAGCGGGTTTGGAGGCGGCCAAGCAGGTACCGTAGCTTAGTTAAGAGCATGCGTGATGGGGCGGAAGTCCGCCCCTTTTTTGAGAGGGGGCTTCTAATAGTGGCTCGTGACGAAGAAATAAGAGCTGCCAAAGAGAAGTGGGAGCAAGGTACGGTTGCCAAGGTTGTCTCCCGCTTCCCTGAGCGCAAGAAGGAGTTTTCGACAGACTCGGGCATCTCCGTCGACCGCGCGTATACCCCCACAGACCTAGGAGATTGGGATTACCTTGAGAAATTGGGGTTTCCGGGCGAGTACCCCTACACCCGCGGGGTTCAGCCTACCATGTACCGCGGCAGGTTGTGGACGATGCGCCAGTACGCGGGTTTCGGGGACGCCAAAGAGACCAACGAGAGGTTCCGTTTCCTCTTGGAGCAAGGTCAGACCGGGTTGTCAACGGCCTTCGACCTTCCCACGCAAGTCGGTTACGATTCGGACCATCCCATGGCGGAAGGCGAAGTCGGCAGGGTTGGGGTCGCCATTGACTCACTGGAAGACATTGAGACCGTGTTCAGCGGAATTCCCCTGGACAAGGTATCGACATCTATGACCATTAACGCTCCCGCCGCGGTGCTCTTGACGATGTACCAGGCGCTAGGCGAAAAGCAGGGCGTTCCCTCCAACAAGCTTCAGGGCACTATCCAAAACGACATCTTGAAAGAGTACGTGGCCAGGGGGACCTACATATTCCCGCCCGGCCCCTCCATGCGGCTGGTCACGGATATCTTCGAGTACTGCTCGAAAGTGATACCTGACTGGAACACGATCTCCATAAGCGGCTACCACATTAGGGAGGCGGGCGCTACCGCCGTACAGGAAGTAGCCTTCACCCTAGCCAACGGGATCGCTTACGTGCAGGCGGCAATCGATAAAGGCCTGGACGTTGACGCTTTCGCGGGCAGGCTTTCATTCTTCTTCAACAGCCACATGAACTTCTTTGAAGAGATCGCAAAGTTCAGGGCGGCCCGCAGGCTGTGGGCGCGCATAATGAAGGAAAGGTTTGGGGCCAAGAACCCCAAGTCGTGGATGCTCAGGTTCCATACCCAGACCGCCGGTTCTTCCCTCACGGCCCAGCAGCCCGACAACAACATAATTCGCACGACCCTTGAGGCGCTCGCCGCCGTTCTGGGCGGTACCCAGTCCTTGCATACCAACTCCAGAGACGAGGCGCTTGCCCTTCCCACGGAAGACTCTGTGAGGATCGCTTTGCGCACCCAGCAGATCATCGCCTTTGAGTCCGGAGTGGCGGATACCATAGACCCCATGGCGGGCAGCTACTTCGTGGAGAGGCTAACCGACGAGATCGAAGCCAAAGCCATGGAATACATCCGCAAGATTGACGATATGGGCGGCGCGGTCAGCGCTATCGAGAAAGGATACATGCAGCGGGAAATCCAGGACAGCGCTTACCGCCACCAGAAGGCCGTAGAGTCCAAGGAGAAGATGGTCGTCGGGGTGAACTGCCTGGAAATCCAGGAAGAGCCTCCGAAGGGCCTGCTCAAGGTGAACCCCGCCATAGCCGAAGCTCAGGTTAAGCGGCTACAGGACCTCAAGAGGAGGCGGGACGGCAGGGCGGTCGCGTCCGCTCTGAAAGATATAGAGACCGCCGCCAGGGGAAACGACAACCTCGTGCCTAGGGTGTTTGAGGCCGTGAAGGCCTACGCCACCATCGGGGAAATCTGCGGTGTCCTACGGGAAGTGTTTGGCGTGTACCGTCCAGGTTCGTGGGTCTAGATTTCCGCTTCTTTATCAAGGAGGGGTTAGGATGATCACCAAAGTTAACCACCTTGGGATCGCGGTCAACAGCCTGGAGCAGGCAGCCAAGACTCTCAAGGACGCGTTTGGCCTGGAAGTCACAAAGGTCGAGGAAGTGCCTTCCCAAAAGGTGCGCGTCGCCTTTGTGCCGGTAGGGGATACACGGTTAGAACTCCTAGAACCCACGAGCGAAGACAGCCCTGTCGCCAAGTTCCTCGCGTCGAGGGGAGAAGGGCTTCACCACATAGCCCTTGAAACCGGTGAAATAAGCCAAGCCCTTAAAGACGCGGAAGCCAACGGGGTACGCCTCATTGACAAGGAGCCGAGGGAGGGCGCCCACGGCACCAAAGTCGGATTCGTGCATCCCAAGAGCACCTTTGGGGTGCTGTTTGAGCTGGTTCAGGAGGATCCCAACCACTAAATGCGGATAATCGATTGCCATTGCCATGTGATGCCGGAGGAGGTCCTAAAGGACCTCCCCCGGTTCGCTTCTGTGGACAACCATTTTGGCGCTTTGGTCACGACCAAAGGAGCCAGGTTTTGTTCGGGCGAAGACCTCTTAAGAGAAATGGACGCGTCAGATATCGGGCAGGCCGTGATATTCGGGTTTTCTTCGGAAGATCAAGGCTTCAACCGCGCGCAAAACGATTACGTAATGTCCTTGTCCCGGGAGCACCCGGACAGGTTCATTCCTTTTGGGGTGCTTTGTCCCAAGGGAAAGGGGTATCTGGAGGAAGCCGAGCGGTGCGTTGCGGGCGGGATCTGTGGTTTCGGAGAGATTTTCCCCGCCGGCCACGGGTTTTCCCTTGATGGGAAGGACGCCAAGGCGCTGGCTGGGCTGTGCAAAGAAGCGGGATTGCCACTCCTGATACACGTCAACGAGCAAGTGGGCCACGATTACCCGGGAAAAGGAGACGTGGGTCCCGGGCACGCCTACCGGTTCGCCAAAGACAACCCCGGCTTAACGGTGATCTTTGCCCACTTCGGAGGAGGGCTGCCCTTCTATTGGGCTATGCCGGAAGTGCGGGCGCTGGAAGATGTCTACTACGATACGGCGGCGCAACCCCTCTTGTACAAGCCTGAAGTGTATTCTTGGCTGAAGTCCGCCGGCGCTTTGGATAAGATCCTGTTGGGCAGCGATTATCCTCTCTTAAGTTGCGCAAGATATTTAAGGGATATGGAGAAGTCGGGTTTGGACAAGGACGATATCCAGAAAGTAGTCAGGGATAACGCTGTCTCCTTACTTGGGAGATTCTTCTTAAGGGACAATAAAGGAAACTAGGTAGTACGGCAGAATATCTTGGGTTGAGAGGACGGGTGGTTTAGGAAAATACGATAGAGGGGGCTCTAAATGGTGGAGAGGCCGCCCAGAAGCGTAGAGTACATCTGTCTTTCGTGCGGCGTTCAGGGCTTGATGTCCTTCCCTGATGGTGAGGAAATAGAAACTCAAGGCGACAGTTCTCTTATATGCCCCAAGTGCGGGGGAACGGTGCTGTGCATCGAGAGAGAGGTCGCCTTTAGTGTTTCTATCCCTGCGTTGACAGTCAAACCGTAGGATTCTTCATAATAACGCCCAAAGCTTTTTGACCGCCTTCCCGGTCGCCTAGCGGGTAGCGGCGCTACCCCCGCGGACCGCCGGAGGGGCGGTCTTTGTTTTTGCCCATAAGTCCCAAAAAAATAGGACCAAAATGGTCCAACATGTGGAAGGAGTTTGGACAAGGGTGTAGAATAGGGGTGTCAAGTGGGGTGAAGTGGGGAACGGTGGCGCCAATAACCGGGTTTTCGGGAGAATATCAGTACAGCATAGACGCTAAGGGAAGATTGGCCCTGCCCGTGAAGTTCAGGGACGCCCTTGGCCCTCGCTTCTTTATCGCCCGGGGGTTGGATACGTGCCTGTTTGTGTACCCTAGCGAAGAGTGGGCACGGGTCCTGGAGAAAATCAACAGCATGCCCCTTAACCAGAAAGACGCCCGCGCGTACGCGAGGTACTTTCTGTCGGGCGCTTCCGAGGTCGAACCCGACCGGCAAGGACGCATAAATCTCCCCAGTAACCTGCGTGAGTACGCGGGCCTCACTAAAGACGTGTACGTGTTGGGAGTAGGCACGAGGCTTGAGATTTGGGACAAGGCGTTGTGGGAAACCACTAAGGCTGAGATCGCCAAGAGTTTCACCAGCATAGCGGAGGGCATGTCGGGGATATGACAGGCTACCATGAACCGGTGATGGTCTCAGAGGTCATGTCCTATCTCCTGGAAAGCCGAAGGGAAATTCTGGTGGATTGCACAGCCGGCGATGGCGGCCACACGCTGGAAGTCCTAAAGAGAACGAAGGACACTTACGTTTTGGCACTGGACGTGGACGACGACGCCGTTTCCACAGTCCAGGGCAGGCTTGGTCGAGAGTATGCCGGTCGCTTCCAGGTCCGAAAGGGCGACTATCGCGAACTGGGCCAGGTCTTGGGTAAGGTCGGGATTCCACGGGTAGACGGATGCCTTTTCGATCTTGGGGTGTCGTCAAGGCAGGTTGATAGCCCCGAACGCGGCTTCACTTATTGGGGCGAGGCTCCCCTGGATATGAGGATGAACAGGGAGTCGCCCGTAACCGCCAGGGACTTGCTTTGGACCCTAAGCCAAGATGAGTTGGCCAGGATTCTTTGGGAGTATGGCGAGGAACGTTTCTCCAGAGAGATTGCCGCCAGAATCGTCAGGGCGCGTGAAGAAGGTGCGCTCGACACAGCGGAGGACCTAGTGAAGGTCATTAAGGCGGCGATTCCCGCAAGGGCCAGGCAAGGAGAGATTCATCCGGCCAGGCGTACCTTTCAAGCCCTAAGGATAGCTGTCAACGACGAGATATCCAGACTCGGAAAAGCTCTTTGGCAAGCGTTTTTGTTGACGAGGCCGGGCGGAGCGATAGTGGTCTTGTCTTACCACTCGCTGGAAGACCGGATAGTCAAGTCGGTTTTTCGGGAAATAGAGGACCGTGGATTGGGCAAGAGGCTCACAAAGAAACCGGCGCGGCCGGCTGACGCGGAAGTCAACGCGAATCCGCGGGCCCGGAGCGCCAAACTCAGAGCGGTAGAGAGAGCGAGATAGGACGTAGAAGTACGGAGGAGGATCCGACATGATTAGAAGCGCCAGCGCGGAGTCTATGGGGATCAGGAGAGCGGTTTTACGGCGCTCCAGGCGGACGAGGTCCGTCGGTGTTCCTGTTGAGATCTTGGGCCTCCTGTACTTCATCATAATCTTGGGAGCGGGTCTCTTGTTGGTTTGGCAGCCCGCGAAGGTTGCTGAGATCACAAGTCAGATCAACAAGCTCGAGGCAACCTTGCAGGACGTAAAGCTCCGAAACGAAGACCTGAAGAAGACCGTCGCCGCAATGGAGTCTTTAAGCTACATAGAGGCGGAGGCGAGAAACAGGCTCGGGATGGTCGATCCCACCGAAGTCAGGACGTGCGAGATTCTGGAGGTCACTCCCGCGATGGGGCCGGGAATCTCTGTCGCATCCAACGCGGAACCCAAGCAAACAGGTATAATGGCCGTATGGGCCCGCATAACTCAGATCTTTGGGAGCAGGGAAGCCATCGCGAAGGGAAAATAATCACCTAAGTTTCGGGGAGATCGACTATGGGAGGAGTACTGGCCCGAAAGCGTGTTGGGCTGGTCCTGTTAGGGACTGCTATCGCGTTCTTGGCAATCTTAGGCAGGCTCGTCTACGTACAGTTCGTGTGGGCCAACGACCTGGGCGAAATGGCGTTGGACATGCGTATGCAGGACATACCGATCCAGCCGAAGCGTGGGGTGATCTATGACAGGAACGGGCACGAGTTGGCGTTCAGCATAGACGTTGAGTCAGTGTACGCCATACCGGCCCAAGTCAAGGACCCTGAGCTTACCGCGAGGAAGCTATCTGAGATATTGGGCATGAAATACGAGAAGGTGCTAAACGCCTTAACTCGTACTTCCGCTTTTGAATGGATAAAGCGGAAAGTGCCCGATGACATCGCGAGGAAGATCCGGGAGGAGAAGCTCCCGGGCATTGGCTTTACTCAGGAAGCCATGCGGGTCTGGCCCAAAGGAACCTTGCTCGCTCAGGTATTGGGAATCGTGGGCATAGACAACGACGGCCTCGAGGGAATCGAGTACGAGTACGACAGCGCGCTCCGGGGCGTAAAGGGCCGGTTTACCGTTGAGGTAGACGCGATAGGCGACGCTTTGCCTCAATCCCAGAGAGGATATGTCCCGCCGGTCCAAGGCAAGAACCTAGTCCTGACGGTGGATGAGGTAATTCAGTTCATATGTGAGAGAGAACTGGAGAACGCGGTCAAACAGAGCAACGCCGCGGGCGGCTTGGTAATTGCCATGGACCCCAACAACGGCGAGATCCTCGCGATGGCGATGAGCCCCACTTACGACCCTAACAGGTACGACGAGTATCCGGCGGAAAACCGGAGAATAACCGCCGTGGCCGACTCGTTCCCGCCAGGCTCCACATTCAAGCCGATTACCGCGGCGGCAGCGCTGGAATCCGGCGCGGTAACCGTCAACGACACATTCTACTGCGGCGGTTCCACAAGAGTTCTTTCCGAGACTCTCTACTGTCATGTTACCTCTGGGCACGGGAGCCAGACTTTCGCCGAAGTGATTATGAACTCGTGCAACATCGGGTTCATTCAGATAGCCCAAAGGACCGGCATAGAGAATTTCTACAAATACCTCGACCTCTTGGGCGCCACGTCTACCACCGGGATCGACTTGCCCGGTGAAGTCTCGGGCATCCTTCCCGCGGAAAAGGATGCCACAGCGTTGGACTTGGCTTGCATGTCCTACGGCCAGACGCTCCAGTTGACTCCGATCCAGCTGATTACCTCCATGTCAGCCATCGCCAACGGCGGGTATACAGTTGTGCCCCATGTTGTGAAGCAGATAACCGACATCGACGGGAACGTGGTCGAAGAAAAACCGTCATCTATAGTGCGGCGGGTCATAAGCCAGAAGACGTCGGATGAGCTAAGGGCCGCTCTTGAAAAGGTAGTGGCGGAAGGAACAGGAAAGCAGGCGTATGTGCCGGGTTACCGGTTGGCGGGCAAGACCGGTACAGCCAACAAGGTCATAAACGGCGTACTGGTGCAGGGCAAATACTTGGCCTGGTTTATCGGTTTCGCGCCTGCCAACGATCCCAAGGTGGCGCTGTTGGTCATGATAGATGAGCCCAAAGGCGCTTATTACGGAGGACAAATCGCGGCTCCGGTTTTTTCCGGCGTGATGAGGGACGTCCTGCGATACCTGGAAGTGCCTCCTCAGGCCGAGCCTACAGAGTCCGACGACGCTCCCAGGGTGACTGTGCCGGATTTGGTCGGAAAGGATGTAGCGGCTGCCCAGGCCGAACTGAGAGAAGCTTCTTTGGCCGGTAGAAAAGAAGGGCCGGGGGACAAGGTAAAAAGGCAGTTCCCGGTGGCCGGTGTTAAGGTTCCCAAGGACACGGTTGTGATACTATACACCGAAGATGAGACGGAGCCGCCTGAGGGGCTGGTTAAGGTGCCCACCATCTTGGGGCTAGGGCTTACCCAAGTCAGACAGCGCTTGGCTGAGGTGGGCCTACACCTAAACGCCCAGGGGAGCGGTTTTTGCGTTGAGCAAAACCCGCCGCCGGGAGAAATGGTGCCGCCGGGCACGCCGGTGAAAGCGACG
The DNA here is from genome assembly GCA_012840345.1 of Candidatus Fermentithermobacillaceae bacterium. GTDB lineage: Bacteria > Bacillota > Sulfobacillia > Fermentithermobacillales > Fermentithermobacillaceae > DULO01. The sequence goes on along the minus strand of DULO01000072.1, from coordinate 30,578 downwards.
TTCCGCATGGACGTGGGGCAGTGATCTTGGCTATGGAGTGAGCCGGATGAGGTTTTCGGAACTGCTGAGAGACGTGAAGGGCGCCAGGCTTCTTGGCGATTCGATAGTGACGGGCATCTCTTACGATTCCAGGAGAGTCATGCCCGGGCATGTTTTTGTGGCGGTAAAGGGCGAAAGGACCGACGGACACCTGTTTATCCCGCAAGCCATAGAAAAGGGCGCTTCGGCTGTCATTGTGGAAGACGAATCTCGAGCGGTAGAGAACCCCGGCGTCGCTGTGGCTTTGGTCCCAGACAGCAGGCTTGCGCTTTCGCTCGCGGCGAAAGCGTTTTTCAAAGACCCCAGCGCGGAGCTTTTGGTGGTAGGCATTACCGGGACAAAGGGCAAGACCACCACCTGCCACCTGGTGAAGAGCGTGTTGGACGCTTCCGGAGAGCGGACCGGCCTAATCGGCACGGTCCATAACATTGTGGGGCAGGAGATAAGGCCGGTAACCCATACGACCCCCGAATCCTCCGACCTTCAAAACCTCTTCAGGGACATGGTGGAGGCCGGCTGTACGGCGGCAACAATGGAGGTTTCGTCCCACGCTTTGGCTATGGGGCGCGTGAAACACATTAGGTTTGACGCGGCGGTGCTCACGAATATAGGCCGGGATCACCTGGACTATCACGGTACCCTGGAGCGCTATATGGAGGCAAAGGCGACGCTTTTCTCGGAATTGGGGCTTTCGGGAGAGAAGCGCCGGGACATACCCCCGGTCTCAGTACTAAACGTCGACGACGAGGCCTATGAGTATTTCCGGGGAAAGGTCCGCACACGCCTCGTGACTTACGGAATGTCGCCTTCGGCCGAGGTTAGGTGCCTCGAACTAGTCCTGGACCGCGAAGGAAGCCGCTTTGTTCTCGCCCTGGGAGATTGGGAAAGGAAGCTGCGCCTGTCTCTCCCGGGCAGATTTAACGTGATGAACGCTCTAGCGGCGGCGGCGGTTGGCTACGGTCTCGGAATGGACAAAGACGCCATCGTGAAAGGGTTGGAGGCATGCCCGCCTGTAAGGGGCAGGGTGGAGACCGTGCCGGGCGCAAAGGAGTTCTCCATTTGGGTGGACTACGCCCACACGCCTGAGAGCCTTAAGGGAGTCCTGGAGACCGCCAGGGAAATGACCCAGGGAAGGGTCATAGCGGTTTTTGGCTGCGGCGGGGATAGAGATAAGGGCAAGAGGCCCATAATGGGTCAGATAGCGGCCCAGCTGTGCGAACTAACCATCATCACCAACGACAACCCGAGGACGGAAGACCCGGAAGCCATCCTAGATGACATTGAGCGGGGGTTCGAGTCGGTCCCCGGTGAACACAGACACCTGCGCATAAGCGACAGGCGGGAAGCCATCAGGGAGGCCGTCGCTAGGGCCAAACCGGGCGATATCGTGGTGATCGCCGGCAAAGGGCATGAGACCTATCAGATTATTGGAGACCGTGTGAACCACTTCGACGATGTCGAGGAGGCTCGCGAGGCGGTCTTGGAGCGGAAGGAAGGTTAGTGCGGTGAGGCCTTACTCTCTAGCGGAAATCGCTCAAATAACCGGAGGAAGGGTTGTAAGGGGAGACCCTGAAGCGACCTTCACCAGGGTGGAAATTGATTCTCGGAAGGTTACTCCCGGGGATCTTTTCTGGTGCATCCGTGGGGAGAGGGCCGATGGACACAGCTTTGTCGCGGAAGTAGCCCTAAAGGGAGCGGGCGCGGCCGTGATCGAGCTTCCGGTCTCATTGCCTGAAGGCGAGGGTTGTCCCGCGGAGTTCGGTCTGATCGAGGTCGACTCGACAGTAAAGGCCATAGGAGCCCTGGCAAAGGCTTACCGGGAAGAACTGCCGGTTTCAGTCATAGGAGTTACCGGCAGCGTCGGGAAGACCAGCACCAAAGACTTAGCCGCGTCGGTGCTCAGCACTCGTTTCCCGACTTACAGGAATCCCGGAAACTTGAACTCGCACATCGGGTTGCCTCTGGCCGTGTTCGGCATGGACTCGACCTACCGGTACGCTTTCCTGGAAATGGCCATGAGGAAAAAAGGGGAGATCACGGACCTGTGCGAGATCGCGCGGCCTGAGATCGGCATCCTGACCGACATTTCCGCGTCCCACCTCGGGGAACTGGGGAGCATTGAAAACATAGCGGAGGCGAAATCCGAGCTTTTGGCCTCGCTTCCCCAAGACGGCCTGGCGGTATTGTGCGGCGACAACCAGTGGGTGAGAAAGGTAAGCGACAGGGCGAAGTGCAAGACGGTGTTTTACGGGCTTTTCTCAGGCAACGATTGCCGGGCCCACGACATACGTACGCTGGGCGCGGACGGTTCCGAGTTCTCGGTCACCTACAGGGGCTCGACATACCGGTTTGCCATAAAGACCCCGGGGATGCATCAAGTGCAAAACTCGCTGGCGGCGGTCGTAATCGGTTTTGAACTGGGGCTTTCCTATGAAGAAATAAAGCGAGGGCTGGAGTCGGCTACCCTTAGCCCTATGCGTTTGGAAGTCTTGAAACTGGGGACGCTTACGGTAATAAACGACGCGTACAACGCCAGCCCCAAGTCAATGCGCGCGGCTTTGGATCTCCTCCTCCAGATCGGCCCGAAACGCAGGTTGGCTGTGTTGGGCGACATGCTTGAGATGGGCGAGAGCGGACCGGAAGCTCACCGTGAAGTGGGCCGCTACGCCGCGACCCGGGCAACCCACCTAATCGCCGTGGGCCAGTTGGGAAGAGAGATTAAGGCGGGTTGGGATGAGATATCGTGCAACCCGGCCGTGCATTTCCGGGACAAGAACAGCGCGTGGGAGTATTTGGCCGGGGAAGTCACTGAAGGGGATGTGTGCCTGGTAAAGGCCTCACGCGGCATGGGGTTTGAGACCATCGTTGAGGCGCTTGTGTCCCTTCACGAGAAGACCGGAGCTGATGCTTAGATGAACTGGACTAATACTTTGTTGCCGCTGGTGTCGGGCTTTTTACTGTCCATCCTGGCAGGGCTGGCCGTTATCCCGTACCTGACGCGCCTAAAACTGGGCCAGCACATCAGGGAAGAAGGGCCGAAATCCCACCAAAAGAAGGCCGGGACTCCCACAATGGGAGGCATGATTTTTATGGCGGGGACCGTGCTGTCGGTGGCCATTTACCGTGCGGTGACCCGCACCCTCCCTCCCGTCGAAGAGCTTTTGTTGTTGGGATTGTTCATAAGTTACGGGTTCATCGGCTTTCTGGACGATTACAGGAAAGTGCGGCTCGGCAGGAACCTCGGCCTGAAGGCAAGGGAAAAACTGGCGTTGCAAGTGCTGTTCGCTGCCTTGTTCACCTGGTTCTTCGCGGATAGAAAGACAGTGTTGCTTCCTTTCCTCGGCGGCGAATTCTACTTGGGGCTCCTGTATCCTTTATTCGTCATATTCATCATTGTCGGCATCGGCAACGGAGTGAACCTGTTGGACGGCCTCGACGGATTGGCGAGCGGGGTTTTGGTCATAGACCTGGCGGCTTACGCTTTTGTGGCATATCAGGGAGCCTCCGCGCTCGGCATGGACCTGTCTCCCTTGGCTCTGGCGGGAGTAGGCTCGCTCCTCGGGTTCCTGGTCTACAACAAGCATCCCGCCAAGGTTATCATGGGGGACCTGGGTTCGCTTTCCCTGGGCGCTTTGTTGTCGGGGTTCGCGGTGGCGACCCGTACCGAACTCGTGCTCCTCTTCTTGGGCGCGATGCCCATAATAGAAAACCTGTCGGTTATCCTGCAGGTAGCTTCTTTTCAGTTAACGGGCAAGAGGATCTTCAAGATGAGCCCGCTCCACCACCACTTTGAGTTGAGCGGCTGGAAAGAGACTACGGTCGTGTACGCTTTTTGGTCGGCGGCGGCCGTCTTCGCGTTTATTGGGATTCTTTCCATGGCATACGTTAGGTAAGGGGGATCGTGACGGTGCGAAGGCGGGGGCAGACGGCAATCAGGCGCAAGCAGCCCGACTTTGTATTGCTTTTTGCCATCCTCACGCTGTTGGCCATCGGCATCGTCATGGTCTTTTCCGCGAGCTTCGTCCGTTCCGTAAGGTTTTACGGCCATCCGTACTATTTCCTGATGAGGCAGCTCATGTGGGCCGGCCTGGGCCTATCGGCCATGCTCTTTCTCGCTAACTACGACTGCTGGCGTTACCGCAAGTATGTAATCTTCATCTACGGGCTGTCCTTGCTCTTGCTGGTCATTGTCCTCATTCCCGGTATCGGCCAGGTGAGAAACGACGCCCGGAGGTGGCTGGGCTTCGGCTCGCTTGCCATCCAGCCGGCCGAAATCGCCAAGTTTACGACAGTATTGTTTCTCGCCGACAGCCTGGCAAAGAGGCGGGAGAAAGTTGGCGACCTAATACGGGGACTAGGTCCCTATTTGGTGCTGCTCGGGTTGACCTTCGTGCTGGTGCTGGCCGAACCCGACCTTGGAACAACCGTGGCCATAGCCGCCGCGGCCGTGGTCGTGATTTTCGCGGCGGGGGCAAAGATATGGCATCTTGCCGGCCTCGGAGTGATGGCGATTCCGGTTTTATACTGGGCAATTATGGGCAGTGACTACCGCAGGGACAGGTTCTTGGCTTTCCTGCACCCGTGGGACGACCCGGCGGGCGATGGGTGGCAGATTATCCAGGCGCTGTACGCCTTGGGGACCGGCGGGCCGTTCGGGACGGGCATCGGCTACTCGAGACAAAAGTGGTTTTACCTGCCTGAACCTCACACCGATTTCATATTCGCCGTCTTGGGAGAAGAGATGGGGTTTGTTGGGACCAGCCTTGTGGTGCTGTTGTTCTTTGTCGTCGCCTGGAGAGGGTTCAGGGCGGCAATGGCCGCGCCCGACAGGTTCTCGTGCCTTCTGGCCGCGGGCCTGACCTCCCTTATAGTCATGCAGGCCATCGTCAACATTGGGGTAGTTACCGGTTCTCTCCCCATCACAGGCATACCGCTTCCTTTCATCAGCTCCGGCGGCTCATCGCTTCTGACAAACCTGATGGCCGCGGGCGTGATACTCAACATCTCCAGGTACGCTAACCGCTGAATAGGGGGTCTTGTCGATGCGTTTGGTCGTGACGGGGGGAGGGACAGGCGGTCATATATACCCAGCCCTGGCTATAGCCAAGGAAACGCTGTCGCTACTTCCAGGAGCCAAAGTCCTTTACATCGGGACTTCTCATGGCATGGAGTCAGGGATCGTGCCCCGGGAGGGCATCCCTTTCCAGCCGGTCAGGTCATCTGGTGTTATGGGCAAGAAAGCCCGGGACGCCTTGCGTGGGCTTACCAACGCATCCGCGGGAGTTCTTGACGCGATAAGGACACTTAGAGCCTTTAGGCCCGACGCCGTCTTGGGCACAGGCGGGTACGCTTCGGGTCCCGTGGTGATGGCCGCCTGGCTGCTAAGGATTCCCCGCGCGATCCAGGAGCAGAACGCGGTCCCCGGCAAGACCAACCAGGTTCTGTCACGGTTGTCCCAGAGGGTGTTCGCCGCTTGGGACTACTCGGTACCCTACTTTCGCAACCGGACCAAGGTGCTGGTGACCGGAAACCCCGTACGCAAGGACCTTTTCGGCGTCAAGAAAGAGGAAGGCAGGCTTCATTTCAAGATAACCGGGGATGACCCCGTGATCTTGCTTCTCGGCGGCTCAAGAGGGGCGAAAACCCTTACCGAGGCGGGTTTGGCCCTGGCAAGGAGCGGTCTTCCGGCCAATCTGATCTTCATTACCGGGAGAGAGTACTACACAGAGGTCGTAAACCAACTGAACGCCGAGCCTGAGAACGGCATAGAAGGCGCCAGAATTGGAAATATTATCATACGTCCGTACGTCCACGAGATGGCTCTAGCCTACAGCGCAGCGGACTTGGTTATAGGTCGGGCGGGGGGAATGACCTTATCGGAGGTAACCGCTCTCGGTCTTCCCTCGGTGATCGTTCCATCGCCTAACGTGGCCGGCAACCACCAGGAATACAACGCCAGGGCGTTGGAGGACAAGGGGGCCGCCATCATCATCAGGGAGAAGGGGAACCAGGACCCTGCAGGCGATGTGTGCCACGCGGTTTCGGACCTGATTTGTGACCGGTCCAGACTTCTTGACATGTCTTTGGCCTCGAAGGCTGTAGGGAAGCCGGACGCGACGGGCAACATCTGCCGTGAACTTGTAAGGCTCGCCAGGGGCGAAGGGTAGGCCACACCGCTAGTTTCGTTTCGACTTGCGTAAGCGGTCGGGACAAGCCGTTGGCGGAAAAGGATTTCAAATAAAGGACTTGGGAGAAGGTGCGACATGCGGCACGTACACTTCATCGCTATAGGCGGACAAGGGATGTCCGGAATCGCTTCCGTGCTCCTTAAGCGCGGCTACAAAGTGTCGGGATCGGATCTGGTTGAGAGCGACCTGGTACGGCACTTACGGGAACAAGGGGCCGTCGTACATATAGGGCACCGCGAGGAAAACATTCAAGACCCCGACGTGGTGGTAGTCTCCTCAGCCATTCACGAGGACAACCCCGAGCTTTTGGCCGCCCGGAGAAAAGGGATCCCCGTCGTGCACAGAATGGATATGCTCCTTTCCGCCGTCTCTCAAAAGCGCTTGGTAGCCATCGCCGGAGCCCACGGCAAGACCACCACTACGTCCATGGTTTCTTGGATCCTTCGGGAAGACGGCTTGGACCCGACTTTTTTTGTCGGCGGAGAGTTTGCCGGCGAAGGTACTTCCCATCAAGGGATGGGCGATTACGCCGTATTTGAGACCGACGAGAGCGACGGCTCGTTCCTCAAGGTCAAAGCCGACGTCCATCTGGTCACTAACATAGACAACGACCACCTGGATCACTGGGGCAGCATGGAAGCTTTGCTACAGGCTTTCTACGATTACTTGGACAACGTGAAGCCGGGCGGGTTTCGGGTAGTCTGCGCCGACGACCCGGTACTTAAGGAGTGGGCCTCGGGAAAAGAGCAAGTTGAGACCTACGGTTTTTCTCCCGACGCGAAATGGCGTTTGATCGAACTGACTCAGGCAGGGTGGGGGACAAGAAGTCTTGTCTACCACCAAGGAGAGCAAGTCGCTCCCCTGGTCTTGAACGTTCCCGGACGCCACGCGGCGCAAAACGCGTTGGGAGCCGCTGTTGCCGCCCGTTGCTGCGGAGTGGATATCGTGAGAGCGCTTAGGCACCTTTCCACATATCCTGGAGTGAAGCGCAGGCTGGAGAGGATCGGGGAGGTTTCCGGCGTGCTGCTTCTGGACGATTTCGCCCACCATCCCCGTGAGATTTCCGCCACCATAGCCGCGGTCAAAGAAGCCCTCCCGGGAAGGCGGCTCGTCGTTGTTTTCCAGCCCCACCGGTATTCGCGCACCAGGATACTGAGGGACGACTTCGGTTCCGCGTTGGCCGAGGCGGACGCGGTGTTGGTGTTAGGCATTTACGCCGGGCCCGGCGAAGCTCCCGAGGAGGGGGTCAGTTCCCGGTTTATCGCCGATGCCGTGCGAGAGCACGGACTCTTGGACACGACCTGGATCGAGGACAAAGCCGAAGCCGTGAAAATGGCGGTCTCGGCTTGTAAACCCGGAGACGTCCTTTTGACCATGGGAGCCGGGGACGTTTGGAAGCTTCACGGAAGCATCGAAGAAGCGCTAAGAAAGAAAGGTCAGTAACCAGTATTCACGCGGTTTAGTAGTATGGGTCAGATCTCTTTTTAGTTAGAGAGGTCCAGGAGTCAAGAGGGCCGGGAGAGTGGTAGGGCAATGACAAAGTTCGTCATACAAGGCGGAACCCCCCTTCGCGGTGTGGTTAGCGCCAGCGGAGCGAAGAACGCGATACTCCCCATGCTGGCGGCATCAGTCATGGCTAGTTCGCCGTGTGTTTTTCATAGCGCGCCGCACTTATCTGATGTAAGCACTATGGTGAAGATTTTGGAGCGCATGGGAGCCAAGGTTGAGCGCGGCGGACTGAACGGGTCTACTTTGTATGTGGACCCCACCTCCCTGAACAGCCACGTAGTGGATGAACTGCTTATGCGGCAGGTACGGTCGTCTATTTTCTTGATGGGACCGCTCTTGGGCAGAATGAAAAAAGCTCAAGTGTCGTACCCCGGCGGTTGCGACATCGGGCAAAGACCCATAGACTTGCACATCAAAGGCCTAAAAGCGCTGGGAGCTCATTTCGTGGAGGAGCACGGCCACATACTGGCCGAAAGGACAAAGTGGCAAGGCGCTGACATTCACCTGGATATCCCGTCTGTAGGCGCGACCGAGAACATAATGATGGGAGCCTGTTTGGCGGATGGCGTGACTATCATACGAAACGCGGCCAAAGAGCCGGAAATCGTTGACTTGCAGAGCTTTCTAAACGCTATGGGAGCCAAAATAAGGGGCGCGGGAACAGACGTCATAAGGATTGAGGGAGTCAAATCTCTGCATGGGGCCGAGTATACCGTGATGCCCGACCGCATCGAAGTCGGAACTCTGATGATCGCGGCGGTCATGACCCGCGGGGACGTGCTGATAGAAAACGCGGTTGTGGAACACGTCCAGGCCGCCATAGCCAAACTCCGTGAGGTTGGGGCATTGATCACGGTGAACGGAGAAGGAGTCCGGGTGCGAGGTGTGGAAAGGCCCAGGCCAACAGACGTGAAGACCCTCCCGTATCCGGGGTTTCCCACCGATATGCAGCCCCAGATGATGGCGCTCCTTTCCATAGCCGACGGTACTTCGGTAATCACGGAGACCATTTTCGATTCCCGCTTCAAACAGGCTGAGGAATTGAGCAGGATGGGAGCTCGTATCCGAAACGAAGGCAGGACTGCTATAATCAAGGGAGTCCCTAAGCTGTCGGGAGCGCTGGTGGAGGCTACAGACCTCCGGTCCGGCGCGTCGCTGGTCATCGCTGGGCTTGCCGCGGAAGGCCAGACTGTTGTGGGCGGCATTCGCAACGTGGACCGGGGATACGAGAAGTTCGAAGTGAAACTTCGAAGCCTTGGGGCTGATGTGGTGAGGGTAGCTTCGGAACAGACGGGCTAAAGGGTTCGTCGTAATGGCATGGGGGAGGGCCTTTTCCGGTGGCTTCGAGAAAAACTAGGTCAGACAAAAAGAGAGGGAACCTGACCTGGGGTCTCTCGGCTTTATTCTTGGTGCTGGTGGGCGCGTTTCTGTTCCTTCGCTCTCCTTTCTTCGATATCCGCGAGTTTTATGTGGAAGGCAACCACGTGGTGCCGGAAGAAGAGATTGTTGCGCGGTGCGGTCAGAACGCCGCCAACATCTTTGCCTTTGATTTGGACAAGGCCTCCGCGTTGATAGAATCCAGCCCGTGGATAGAGCGGGCCTGGTGCAGGAGAAAACTGCCGGATACCATCCTCATCACCGTCACCGAGCGGGTCCCTGTAGCGTTCGTTCCTACGGGCGAGGCCAGCTACCTTGTGGACAAGCAGGGGCGGGTGCTGGGGGAGGACGACGGTTCCCGGGAGGGCCTGGTGGCCCTGACCGGTCCTATGGATCCGGTATCTCCCGGTTACTTCTTAGACGACGCCACCTACGGATGGGGGCTCCGGGTCCTTTCGATGCTGGGCGAACTCGCGCGTTCCAAAGTCACCGAGATTAACGTGCAAGGAGGCGCATGTACCCTTATACTGGACGATGGATGCAGGGTTTTGATGGGTGAAGAGGACTCTAAGTCCCGCGAGAGGGTATCTCTCCTTGAGTCCATACTTGCGGACCTAGGCAAGGAAGGAATACTCGCCAAACAAATCGACTTGAGGTTTGAAAAACCCACGATCAGGACGTAACAAGAGATGGAGGTGAGAGGCCTTGAAAACGCGAGGCTCGCAAATTGCGCTTACAATCATTTTCCTTTTATTTGGCTTTATGCTGGCTACGCAATTTCGGGCACGGCCGCCTATTCCGGAGAATATCCGGCAGCAGAGAACGGAAGAACTCTCTGTGCTGCTGCAAACGGCGGAACAGGAACGTGACGCCTTGAGGACCGAAGTGGCCTCTCTCAGGGAACAGATCACATACATGATGGAGGGGCAAGACAAGCTCGACGTGCTTCAGGCGGAACTGCAGAAGGCGAGAATTCTGGCCGGGCTTACTGAAGTTGAGGGGCCGGGCGTTAGCGTGGAGATGAACGATTCCACGAGGCCGGCCCAGCCGGGACAAGACCCCAACGTGTTTCTCATACACGATGATGACGTTCAAAAGGTCGTGAACGCGCTGTTTGCCGCGGGCGCGGAAGCGATCTCGGTGAACGGCCACAGGCTCATCACAACAAGCGAGATAATATGCGCGGGCAACGTGATTATCGTGAACGGCGCCCGCATAGCTCCTCCCATCAAGATCCTGGCTATCGGAAATCCCGAGACGCTGGAAGCCGGGCTCAAGATGCGGGGAGGCGTTGTGGACAGCCTGGTCCTGTGGGGCATAGAAGTGAAGGTCAAGATCGAGGAAAAAGTAACTCTCCCGGCATACAGCGGCCCTCTAAACCTGCAGTACGCTACTCCCGTGAAGAAGGGGGGCGCCAGCTAAGTGTGGATTTTGTTCATAGCGCTCGCGGTCGGAGTTGTGTTGGGACTGAACGTCCCGTGGCAGGTACCCAGCATACTCGCACGGTATTTGGCTGTCGCTCTCTTGGCGGGTGTGGACACTTCACTGGGCGGGCTTCGCGCCACCCTGGAAGGTGACTTCAATATCGTCATCTTCGTGTCTGGTTTCGTCGGCAACACCGTCTTGTCGGCGGCCTTCGTTTACCTGGGAGACATTCTGGGCATCGAGCTGTACCTGGCGGCGGTTGTCGCCTTGGGTGTCCGGATTTTCAATAACCTGGGGGCCGTCAGGCGCCACTATGTGGACAGCATCGCGAGAAAAAAGTCCGGGTCCTGACGGACTAAGGGACTACTAGAAGGTATTACAGCACTGACCGTGGAAAAATCTGTGGAACGCAGGAGAGGTAGGTGGGTGACTTTGAACGCGGAAGAGTCCAGGTACGCCAATCTAAAGGTCATCGGTGTGGGTGGCGGTGGCTCAAACGCAGTTAACCGTATGGTCGAAGCCGGGATAAAGGGAGTGGACTTTATCGCGGTTAATACCGATGCTCAGGCGCTGGACTTGTCGCTTGCTCCGACAAAGCTGGCAATCGGCCAGACCATCACCCGCGGTTTGGGTGCGGGAGCCAATCCCGAGGTGGGCGAGAAAGCCGCGCAGGAGTCAAAGGAAGAAATACTTGAACTCCTAAAAGGCGCGGACATGGTCTTCATCACCGCGGGCATGGGTGGCGGCACAGGCACAGGGGGAGCTCCAATCGTAGCCCAGTGCGCCAAGGAAGTGGGGGCGCTTACGGTTGGCGTGGTTACGAAGCCGTTCTCATTTGAAGGGCGCCGCCGCATGAACGTGGCGCTGCAAGGGATTACGAACCTCCAGTCTCATGTTGACACTTTGATCGTTATTCCCAACGACAGGCTCCTCCAAGTGGTGCAGAGAGACACAAGCATAGTACAGGCTTTTCGTATAGCCGACGATGTGCTGCGCCACGGCGTACAGGGCATCTCCGACCTGGTGTGCGTCCCCGGCTTGATTAACTTGGACTTCGCTGACGTGAGGACCATCATGATGGATACCGGGTCGGCGCTTATGGGGATAGGTGTCGGGCACGGGGAAAACCGGGCCATTGAGGCCGCCAAACAGGCGATATCCAGCCCTCTGTTGGAGACAGGCATAGACGGGGCGCGAGCCGTACTCATGAACATAACCGGAGGCAGCGACCTAGGCTTGTTCGAGGTAGACGCTGCCACCGAAGCCGTTATGCAGGCGGTGGACCCTGACGCGAACATCATCTGGGGCGCCGTCATCGACGACAGCTTGGAGGATACGGTGCAAATCACGGTTATCGCCACCGGGTTCTCCCAGTCGGCCAAACGTCCGTTTAAGCCCGAGAAGCCTATCCCGGTTCCGGAGACCAAGGACCTTCTCGAAGTCCCATTTTTCCTTAGAAAAACGAAGAATAGCGAAAAGCCGCGGTAGAAAAAACTGGGCCGGTCCCGCGGTAGTACAAGGTTCGCCCAAGCCACCCTGTTAAGATGTTTCTGAGTGATATTCCCGGGGTCTGGGGAATATCCATGGGCTTACGGGGTGGTGTTTGTTTTTGGTCAGGCTTATTTACGTTGACGTGCTTTTCGCGGTCAACATGGCCGTCAATTACATCATCTTGTTAGCCACGGGCAAACTCGCCGGACGGGCCGTGAAACCCTTGCGCCTGTGCCTATCTTCGGCTTCGGGCGCGCTGTACGCCGGGCTGGCCCTTGTGTTTCCTTCGAGTTTGGCCTTTTCTTTGCCCGCGAGGATAGCCTTTGGCATCTTCATGGTAGCTTTGGCTTTTCCAGGACTCCGGGGAGTGGGCCTCTTCACCGTTGTGGCTTCCTTCTTTTTGTGTTCGGCGCTCACGGCTGGGACAGCTTACGCGCTGTTGCAGAGCGGAGCCAACCGGGCTCTACGAGCTTCCCTGTTGGGTGGGACCGACCCCTCGGTGCACTGGTGGATGGTGGCTTTCTCGCTGGCCGCCCTTTCGGCTTTTCCGGTTCTGGCCAAGGCAGGCGGGTACCATCCCGGCAGACCGCTTCCGCTGATGAACATGGAGTTGGTGATTGGCGGACAGACTCTTGGACTTACAGCCCTGGTTGATACGGGCAACAACCTTAGAGACCCGGTTTCCGGGCTGCCTGTGGTTGTGGTGGACTGGGAGTCCCTCCGGAAGGTCATGCCGGACGAGGTGTATACGTTTTTCCAGTCCACTTGGGATAGGATTCCTTCTTGCCTGGCCGATTCGCCCATCGGGCGACGCCTGAGGCTCATCCCCTACGAGAGCTTGTCCGGCAAGAAAGGTGTCCTTCCCGGGTTTCGGCCCGACCGCTTGATCCTCACCGAAAAGGGCCGCCGCAAAGTCCTTAAGAACGCCATTGTAGGAGTCTCCGGAGAGCGCCTAAGCCCCAATGGGCTCTATCAGGCCCTCTTGCATCCTGACCTGACCGGTCCCTAGAAGATCCAAGGAGGTGCCCCCGTGTGCGTTTCGCGCAACTGAAACTATCCACAAAACTGTTCTTGGCCAGGCTCCTGCGCCTAATCGGCATCGGAGGCAGGATCGACTATGTAGGAGGCGCGGAGGCCTTGCCGCCGCCTCTGACCCAAGAAGAAGAGGGTCTGCTCCTCATGAGGCTTCAGGAGGGCGACGTTGACGTCAAGTCGACCCTGATCGAGAGGAACCTGAGGCTTGTCGTATACATAGCCAAAAAGTTCGAGAATACGGGGATCCCCGTGGACGATCTGGTGTCCATCGGGTCCATTGGCCTTATCAAAGCGGTGTCCACTTTTGACATCGAAAAGAACATCAAACTTGCCACTTACGCGTCCAAGTGCATCGAGAACGAAATACTGATGTACCTTAGGCGCACCATGCGCTGCAAGGCCGAGATCTCTTTCGACGAGCCCCTGAACGTGGACGGCGAAGGTAACGAGCTTTGCCTTTCCGACGTGAAGGGTACGCCGGAAGACATCATTTACTGCGACCTGGAGAGGGAAGACGATAGGGAAGTCCTGCGCTTGGTCCTGGAGCGTTTGCCGTGGCGCGAGAGGACAATTGTCGATTTGCGTTTCGGGCTCAGGGACGGAGTTGAGAGGACCCAGAAGCAAGTCGCGGACTTGCTCGGAATCTCCCAGTCGTACATCTCCCGTTTGGAGAAAAAGATCATGCAGAGGCTGCAACGAGACATAGTGAGTTTTCAATAAAAGCCCACGTATTGCCCAAAAGAGCGTAATCTTCCTGGTATAACCCCCGGCACAAGAGGCAATACTTTTTATGATCTAATTCACCAAATCTTGGAAAGTGCCGGGGGTCACTCTCTATTGAACAAAGTCGAGATCTGTGGGGTCAACACCAGCAAGCTTCCTGTATTGTCTTCCGCCAAGATGAAAGAGCTATTCTTGGCTAAACAAGCCGGCGACACCACTGCCAGGGAAAAGCTGGTGAACGGCAATTTGCGCCTGGTCCTGAGCGTCATCCAGCGGTTTGCCAACCGCGGCGAGTACGTCGATGACCTCTTTCAAGTAGGATGCATAGGTTTGATGAAGGCTATCGACAACTTCGACCTGTCGCAAAATGTAAAATTTTCCACATACGCTGTCCCCATGATAATAGGAGAGATTCGCCGCTACCTCAGGGACAACAACCCCATCCGTGTATCCCGTTCTCTCAGGGATGTGGCGTACAAGGCTCTTCAGGTGCGCGACACCCTGGTGTCGCGGCTCGGACGCGAGCCCACCGTGAAAGAAATCTCCAAGGAACTCAAGACCCCTGAAGAAGAGGTTGTGTACGCCCTAGACGCCATACAGGAGCCTATCAGCCTCTTTGAGCCGGTCTACCACGATGGGGGCGACCCGATTTACGTCATGGACCAAGTCAAAGACGACAAGGGGGAAGACACGGCTTGGGAGCAAGATATCACCATCAACGAGGCCATGTCCAAATTATCCGAGCGCGAACAGGCCATAATAAAGATGAGATTCTTCGAGGGTAAGACTCAGATGGAAGTGGCGCAGGAAATCGGTATTTCGCAGGCTCAGGTCTCAAGGCTGGAAAAGGCGGCGCTTCTCCATATGAGGCGGGATATGAGTCTCTAGGGTCCACGTACGGGAGGTGGTAGGTATGAGAAGGAGACGGAGAAGCGAAGTGGCGCAGGCATTTCTCTTGACGGTCGTGGCAGGCGCGCTGTTGTTTGCCGGATGGGGCTTCGCGGAGGCTAGGAAGACCACCAAAGCCTACACGCCCAACAACCTTTCAAAGCTTCAGACTGAGTCGGTCCCTGCCGGCATAGTGCGGCTTCATGTCATAGGCAACTCGGACAGCGAGACCGACCAGGAAGTCAAACTAAAGGTTAGAGACGCCATAATGGACGCCTTTGGGGGAAAGATCGCCGCTGCCGATGACGCGATCGAAGCCGAGACCGTCATCGTCGATTCCTTAAGCCTCATAGAGGAAGTCGCGGTTCAATGCCTGAGTCAAAACGGGATGGACTACGGAGCCAAAGCGGCCCTTAAGACTGTATATTTCCCCGACAGGACTTACCGGACGGCCTCCGGTCAGGAGGTCTTCCTGCCCGAGGGAGATTACAGAGCCTTGCAGGTGGTCTTGGGGAAAGGCCAGGGCCAGAACTGGTGGTGCGTCATGTATCCTCCCCTGTGCTACTTTGACCTGGTTCAGAGGACGGTGGCGGATTCCCGGGCCCAAAAGCTGGTCGTCCCCGTTGGTACCGCGGAGGGGCCCATTCTCGTCGACGAGCTTTCCACCGAAGACGTGCCCGTGGAACTCCGGTGCTTCATCGTGGACGCCCTGAGGTCGGGGTTCCAGAGGCTAACCCAAGCCTTGAGGGCGCAACTAAGCGCGGTTTTCTGCGAGACGCCCCAAAACATGCCGTAAGAAGGTTACCGGACCTGCCTCCGTCATATGATGGACTGGGGGTGGTCTCGTGATCAGGGCATCAGACCTCTCGACAAGGGACGTTATCAACACCGTTGACGGCCGCCGTCTGGGCAACATAGTCGACGTTGAGATTGACCTCACAACCGGTAAGATTGTAGCCGTCGTCGTGCCCGGCCAGCCAAAAGTCCTGGGCATGTTCGGTCACGCCGACGACTACGTTGTACCTTGGGAGAACGTAAAGAAAATCGGCGAAGACGTGATACTCGTCGAACTCTCGGAACACTACCTCAGAAGGATTGTCCGCTAGATAGTTCAGGGTTGCCTTCCCGCTTAGTCCACTTAGGACTTCTTTTGCGCTACAATAGTCTTAGCTTTGGGTTCTAAGACTTCAACGCGCAGGAGAAGGAGTACCTCACTTGAAAAGACGCCGCTCGAAGACCAAGTACCGCGCCTACGCCCGCAAACTGGCGGTGGGCGCGATCATGCTTTCCGTTGTGATGTTGTTTCTCTGGCCGTACATAAGAAGCGCCGCCCTTGTGATGTTCATCTCGGTAGGACGGGGAAGGGCCGGCACTTTGGAAGAACGGGTCACGGGAGACGCCATCCTCGCCAACTGGTCGTCCTTGGTGTTGGCTCCCGCGGGCGGCACTTTGAGGATCCTTGTTGGGGACAGCGAATCGGTTAGGGTTGGCCAGCAGGTTGCCGAGATAGGAAGCCGGGACACCGCGAAAGCCTTGGAGGAAAGTCTCGCCTTTGTCCGCGGGAATCTGGAGTCTTACGAAAACGAGACCGCCGAGGAGTTCGCACGCTTGGCCCGAGAGGCCGACTCCACGTACAAAGCGTCGGTGGAAGCCCTCTTCGCCGCGAAGTGGGCGTACGCCGCGGGAGACAGGGAGGCGGCGCTTTCGGCGGAGTCGGAGGTCCAACGCAACGGAGAGACCCTTAGGAACCTGAAGGCGAGGATTTCGGAGATAGAGGATAGGAGAGCGGAACTCGCCGGCAGCGTGCAGTTGGTTGAAAACGCCGTCGCGACTTCCGGAGTGCGGGTGTTGGCTCCCGCCGCCGGGACCATGTCCTGGGAGTACTCTAGTTACGACCTGAAGATCTCCAACACCGCCCTGGCCGACAAAGACGCGTCGCAGCTCATGGCCATCATCAGGGAAGACAAGGATTCAAGGATGCTGAGCGTCTCCGATGGGCAAAGCGTAAAAATGGGCGATCCCATAGGAAGAATTGTTTCAGGACAAGACGCGGTCTTCTACTTCCCGCTAAAGACCGAAGAAAGGCCGGACGTGAAAGTTGGGCAGCGTGTCGAAGTAAAGTTTAAAGATGGGACAAGCACCACCGCTACCATAACCGGGGTAAGAGACGCGTGCCCGCCAGGCTACTCTGTGGTGACGGGGGAAATAGCCTACCTCAACATCTCCAACCCGTCGAACTCGGTGGAAATCAGCATGGTAACTTCGCGGGCGACCGGGATCATAATCCCCACCAAAGCCATAGTGAACAAGGACGGGCAGACAGGCGTGTTGACAGTACAGAAGACCTACGCCCGTTTCAAACCTGTAGAGGTTCTCATGACCAAAGGTAAGGAGTCCGTGGTCAGAGGGATAGCGGAGACAGATGAGATAGTTTTGAGCGGAATGGGATTCTTGGAGGGCAGAAGGGTCCGATGATAGCCGAAAGAATAGCGAAACTTAGGGAGTCCGTTGAGATAGCGTGCCAGAGGGCCGGAAGGGACCCTTCGACCGTCGAGATTATGGCGGTTACCAAAAACGTGAGCCCGGACCTCATAAGAGAAGGAGTCAATCTTGGGCTCAGGGTTTTGGGAGAAAACCAGGTGCAGGAAATTCGCCGGAAGAAGGATCTGGGGGTCTATGAAGGGGCGAGGCTCTGCCTCATCGGACACCTTCAGACAAACAAAGCTTCCATGGCCGCCAGGATCTGCGACGAAGTCCACTCGGTAGATTCCACACGGGTGGCCGAAGCTCTTTCCAAGTTCTCTCTCATGTACCGCGAGGAGCCCCTTCCCGTCTTGGTGGAGGTAAACGCCGGGCGAGACCCGCGAAAGCACGGTGTCTTGCCGGAGGACGCCCCATCTTTGTACCAGACTGTTATGTCGCTTAAAGGGCTCAGGCTGAAGGGCCTAATGACCGTGGCCCCCGAAGACCCTGAACTCGCGCGGGAAGCCTTTCGTTCTCTAAGGGTCCTTCGAGACCGGCTCTTGGCCGAAGGCGCCCTCCCCGAACACTTGGGGACTCTTTCCATGGGGATGTCCAATGACTACGAGTTGGCCATCTCCGAAGGTTCGACAATGATCAGGGTTGGAACCGCGTTATTCGGTCCAAGGACCTAGAAAAGCAGGAATACTGGGGTTGTTTGGTAGAAAGTTGGTACCACTGAAATAGTATCCAAGTAGAGGGGGTTTCCAAGATGGCTTCCATGGGCGACCCTGAGGCGACCATTCAAATCCACAGGCTTACGCCTCTGGACATACATAACAAAGAGTTCAAGAAGTCTTTTCGCGGATACGACGAAACCGAAGTGGACGAGTTCCTCGACCTGATTGTTGCCGAGTTCGAGCGATTGGTGCGGCAGAACGAGGAATTGCAGTCCACAATCGCGGGGCTGGAGTCCCGTCTAGAGCACTACAAAGGCCTGGAAGAAACCCTCAAGAACTCACTTGTGCTGGCTCAGAAGACCGCGGACGAACTTCGCGAGTCCGCACACAGGGAGGCGGCCATCATCAAGAAGGAAGCCATGGCCGAAGCGGCGAGGCTTCGGGAGGAAGCCCAGGAAGAGCTGAAGAGGAGCTACAGGGAAACCGAACTGGTCAGAGACCGTCTTTTAAGGTTCCAGGTTGAGATGAAGGCTTTTCTCCAGTCCACCATGGATATGATCGACAAGGGAGTAAGCGGCCTGGGCGGCCGCTTGGAAGAGGAGATCAAGACTACCCGCGAGTAGGCGGTTACAGGAGGGACTTGGGGTGACCAAGAAGACTGTGGGGATACTCGGGGGAATGGGTCCGGAAGCGACGGCGGACCTTTTCATGAAGATCATCAAGGCCACTCCGGCCAGGAAAGACCAGGAGCACCTCCGAGTAGTCATGGATTCCAACCCGGAGATTCCGGACCGCACGGCGTTCATATTAGGCAAGGGAGAGGACCCAAGGCCGCTCCTGTTGGCGGGCGCGAAAAACCTCGAACGGCTGGGCGCTTCTTTCATAGTCATCCCGTGCAACACCGCCCACTTTTTCCATAAGGACATTCAGGACGCGGTCAGCATTCCGGTCTTAAACATCATGGAAGAGGTCTCCCGTTACCTTTCGGGGAAGCTTCAAAAAGCAGGGCTTCTCGCATCCACCGGAACTCTCTCGACCCGCCTTTACGAAAACGCCCTGGCGCGGCACGGCATAGGCACGGTCTTGCCCCAGGGGTTCGACCAGGACGAAGTGATGAAAGCCATTTACGCCGTAAAGGCGGGGGACCTGGATACCGGCCGAAGAATCGCTTTGGAACAGGGCAGGAAGCTTGAGGCGGCCGGAGCCCAAGCTGTCATCGCGGGATGCACCGAGATCCCGTTGGTGCTCAAGGATGGAGACTTAGGGGTGCCCGTTGTGGACGCCACAACCATACTCGCCCAAAGCGCAGTGCGTTTCGCGACGACCGGTTGACCCGAGGGGAAAAACAGAGAAAGCAGGGTGGTGCCAATGAACGCGAAAGCTACGGTTTATCAGAACGGCAGCTTTTACGTGCTCCCAAATGAGACTCGCAAGAGAGAAGCGTTGGCAGCCTATGAAGGGCGCGTTATTTATGTAGGGGACCGTGACGCGGCCAAGGACGCGTTCCCCGCGGGCGTCACGCCGGAAGTGGTTGACCTGGGCGGCAAGACGGTTTTG
Organism: Candidatus Fermentithermobacillaceae bacterium; assembly: GCA_012840345.1. GTDB lineage: Bacteria > Bacillota > Sulfobacillia > Fermentithermobacillales > Fermentithermobacillaceae > DULO01. The sequence goes on along the minus strand of DULO01000072.1, from coordinate 11,206 downwards.
CCCGGGTTCATAGACAGCCACATGCACCTCATGAGCCTCGGGTTGGGACTCAGGAACCTGTCCCTTTCGGACGTCCGCTCAATTGTCGAACTCAAAGCCATTGTGAAAGCCGCGGCGGAGAGCACTCGCGAGGGCGAATGGATCCTGGGCCGGGGCTGGGACCAAGACTTCATGCGCGAGAAGCGCTACCCTAACCGACGAGACCTTGATGAAGCGAGCGGCGACAAACCTGTCTGCCTCACCCGGGCCTGCGGACACTTGGTGGTCCTGAACAGTAAGGCCTTGGAGATATGCGGCATTACCCGGGATACCCCTGATCCGGAAGGAGGCGCCATAGACCGGGACCAATACGGAGACCCCACGGGCGTGCTGCGTGAGACCGCTCAAGAGCTGGCTTGGGCACACATCCCTGAGCCGGGGCCCGAGGCTCTCCTGGAGGCGACCAAGAAGGCCATGGAGTACCTCTTGGCCCGGGGGATAACTTCGGTACACACCAACGATGGTTACGGGGGCTATTCAACGGTCGTCGAGACCTACAAGAAAGCTCACTCGGAGAACATGCCGCTCAGGGTTTACTGGGATCTGCCGGTGTCTTACTTGGACGACCTGGTGGCTACACCCCTTCGCACAGGCGACGGCGACGACTACTTCCGCATCGGCGCGGTGAAGATGTTCGCCGACGGCTCGCTGGGAGGCCGCACCGCCGCGCTGGAAGAGCCCTACAACGACGACCCGTCAACGTCGGGAATCCTAGTCAACTCAGAAGCCGCTTTGAAGGAATGGGTCTACCGCGCCCACTGCCTCGGAATGCAGGTGGCGGTACACGCCATAGGAGATAGGGCAGCCAGGGTGAGCCTTGAAGCCATAAGCGAAGCCCAGTCGCGCCTCCCAAGGAGTCCCCTGCGCCACCGGATCGTGCACGCGCAGATCCTGTCGCCGCACCTCATAAGCGAGATGAAGCGCTTGGGCGTTGTGGCCGACGTCCAGCCCAAGTTCATCACTACCGACCTACGGTGGGCGGAGGACAGAGTAGGGTACAGGATGCGCTGTTCTTACGCCTGGAAGACCATGCTCCGGGCAGGCATACCCCTGGCCGGCGGTTCCGACAGCCCTGTCGAGCCCCCCGATCCCATGTGGGGCATCTACGCCGCCGTCACCAGAAAGGACATGGACGGGAACCCGAGGGGCGGGTACTACCCCAACGAGAGAATCTCCGTCTCAGACGCGGTCCACATGTTCACCATGGGCGCGGCATTCGCGGCGTTTGAGGAGGACGTGAAGGGAACTCTGGAACCGGGCAAGCTGGCTGACTTTGTGGTCTTGTCCCACGACCCCTTCGCCATAAGCTCGGACCGTCTGAAGGACGTGGAAGTCCTAATGACGGTGGTTGGCGGGGAAATAGCGTATCAGAAAGCTTAGTGGTGGATGGCTAATGGCAATGGCTAGTGGCTGGTCGTTAGTGGTTAATGGTCGTGCTTGACACTTAAGTGGCGCGCCACAAGTCCCAAAGCCAAGACCAAGGCAGACAAAGCGAGGCTCCTGAGCCCGATCGCCGTCACGGCTCTGAAGAAGAACTCTTCGGGGAACATCCTTATGAGCCAGTCGGTGTTGGGGTTCAGGAGCCATAAATCGTTTGTGAACGACAGCAGGTGGAACTTTGTCCACCAGTCCGTGAAGTCCATGCTTGCGGGGATGGCCAGAAGGATCAAGAGCCCCATTCCCACGGCGCCGGCGATTATGAGCGGTCGTGCCAGGGCTCCTAGAGAGGTACGGATGCAGTCCGCCGGGTTGGGACGACTGCCCGCGCGACTGCCGGTACGACTGCCGGTAAGGCGTGACGGCAGACATAAGCCGAGAAGGCTCAGGAACGGGAGTAGCGCCAAGAGCCAGCACGCTTTCTGAGCGGCAAACCCCACCGCGAAGAGATTCCTTACGTCCACCAAGTGGTCCAGCTCCCTCTGGTTGTACAGGGGCCTGGGCGCTCCGTAAATGACCGCTTCGATCTGAGGAGAGTCAACGCTTCCGGAGAAGTAGTCTATGAGAGCCGTGCCCGCGCGGCTTAGCTCACCAATGGGCATGCCGGTTTGGGAAGGGACATCCAGAGCTTCCCACCCGGACCTGTAGAAGTCCAGGTCCATCGCCACCGCCTGGGTGGAGTAGAGGACGTTCAGCCCCAGTATCCCCAAGACCAGACAAGCCGCCAGAACGGGGTTCAGCCCCAGGGCGGTTCTACCCGGGCGGGCGCTTTCCTTTCTGTCCCATGTATCCGTGTCCATTTTCCGGTTCCTCTCTTTTGATTCTCTCCTTAATACTGACCGGCGACCCGATGCCTACCTCATTCTGACCCATGTAGGTCTACGGCGCAACGTCCGGGGAAGCAGGGCTCACGCCCTCCTACCGAACCGAATACTATGCGGGAGAATCGGTTCTTCCCAGACGGAGACGGAGGAGGGGTCTTAATTGACTAACAAAGGCAACGTCAAGAGGGTTTTTCCGGGCAATAACACGCCCATGGGGTTTTTCTCGTATTACGACCATATTCTCCCGAAGGACGCCACTCGGGTGTTTGTGATCAAAGGCGGACCAGGAGTAGGAAAGTCCACTTTCATGACCAACATTGCCAGGGACATGGTAGACCTCGGTTACGATGTCGAAATTCACCACTGCTCCTCTGACAACAACTCTGTGGACGGTGTGGTTTTCCCGGCCATAGGCGTAGGCTTAGTGGACGGCACTGAGCCGCACGTAGTAGACCCCAAGGTGCCGGGCGCGGTCGACGAGATAATATGGCTCGGCGAGTTCTGGGACGAAGACTCGGTGCGCGCCAACAAGCCCCAAATACTCCAATGCCAGAAAGGCATCGAGTCCGTGTTCAAGAGAGCGTACCGGTACTTGAAGGCTGCCCAAGTCGTCTACGAAGACTGGGAGTCTGTCAACATGGAAGCGATGGACTACGGTAAGGCGAACATGATCGCCGCCCGCGTAATCGAGGAGACCATGGGCAGCGTACCGGTCGCGTCAAGCCCGGGAACCGAGAGAAAGCTTTTTGCCAGCGCCATCACTCCCGACGGGATGGTCAACTACCTTAACACCATTGTGGCTCCGTGCAAGAACAGGTACGTCATCCAGGGAGAGCCGGGGACGGGCAAGTCGGTCCTCCTGGAGAAAGTCAAAAGGGCCGCGGTGGAGCGCGGGTTTTTCGTCGAAGCGTACTATTGCCCGCTTCACCCTGAGAAAGTGGAGCATGTCGTGGTGCCCGGGCTTTCGCTCGTGCTAACAAAGTCCATCCACCCGCACACCTACGTGCCCGGCCCCACGGACACCATCATCGACATGGACCAGTGCCTGGACCAGACGGTCATAGAGAGTCACAGAGACTGCCTGGAGTTGGCCCAGAAAGCCTTCGCGTCGCTGTTTGAGACCGCTATCAACTACATTAGCAAGGCGAAGCAGTACCACGACGCCCTGGAGCGGTACTACGCCCCCAACATGGACTTCGCCAGCATAGACAGGCTCAGGAAAAAGACTTTGGACAGGATACTGGGTTACGCCAGCGAAGTGAGGGGAGCCGCCGGGACGGGGGATAGCGACTGAGGCTGGGGAGACCAGAAGCGGTGCTGAAGCCTTTGTAGTGAGTTTGGCTCAGTCGCGGAGTTGTTGGGAGACTTCGAGTTTGAAATCCTGACACACGGAAATCGAGTTCAGATTGGTGAAGAAGCCGGGGCGGTTCGGAATAGGCCGCCTCGGCTTCCCTTTTCTTGTCCTAGCAGTAGTTAGTCAGGCAGGTAAGTTTTGCTTGGCGACAGTTAGCGAGGCCTGTAAGTGTTGCCTGGCCGCAGTTAGTCGGTGTGTAAGAGTCGTCGGACATTCCGCCGCGATGGAGACACTGAACCTACCGTCACCGGTGATGGCCCGATAGGGTCACGGTCCGTGTGTATCGGGCGTTTGATACCAGTAGATCTTCTCGCCGGAGATTTGAATGAAAGCATTTCGGGGAACCTTCATCAGATGTAGGAGGTTACAATAATCAGCATAACCTGCCCCAAGATGTAAGAATGAAACTGCGAACAGTATCGTTTCGGCAAACACATAGGAACTCGGAATCACGAGAAACAGCACAAAAGGAATCAGACCTAAAACAATCGATGGAGCTCTATGCTCTGAATCCGCCTTATTGTTCTATCGTGCTGCCCGAGAAGCATGACAACACCTCATTCACAAACTTCACGGGCTCGTTGATCCATGGGCTGTGGCCGGAATGCTCAAACCATACGATTTTCTTATCGGGCGCGTCCAGAACCTGCATGTACTCCTCGGCCAGCACTGTGGGCGCATTGACATCGTATCGACCCAGGAAGAAATACACAGGCACTTCAAGTTTGGTGTAGTCCGTTCTCATGTCAATGGTATAGAGCTGTTGGTACACATGGTTATATGTGTAGATGATGCCGCGGAGGAAGTTAACTTTGTCAAGCAGCCCATATTCGGAGGAACCGATGTCCCGAAAGGTGTTGTAACCTGGATTCTGGATATTGGGGTTGCTCGCCATATAAGCGCTGAGGTAGTTCAGGTACACTGCGCTTTTCCACGTTACGTCGTCTCCGTAATAGGGTGGTTCACCATTTGCTATGAGCCGCTTTATGAGAGCGGTATCGCCTTTAGATTGCGCGATTTCGATAGCCTTCGCGTAATCCATCCGCTCGGTTTCGGCAAAGTCTACCATTTGCCCTGTACCGATCACTGCATGATAGGACTCTGGGTACTCATGAGCAAGGAAGATCGCCAAAGCACTGCCCCATGACTCACCAAGCAGATAGATCTTATCCTGCGAAAAGCGCTCCTTTAGGTACTCCGTCAGTGCGTGACCATCCTCAATATAGGTTTGGGGAGTAATGTTCTTTATTCTCTCTGCGTAATAGGACTTTCCGGAGCCTGGCTGATCCCAGTTGACGACGACAAAATGCTTCTCAAGCTCCGCAAGCTCATGCCGGACCGCAGCCATCTGCGTACCGCCGGGACCGCCCGCCAGAAAGAGCAGAACAGGTGCGTTCTTGTCCCAACCTCTCAGGCTGATCCACTGCTTCCTTCCGTTCAGCTCGAGTTGTCTAAGCTCTGCGATGCTGTTTTCGGGCGTGTTTCCGTTTTCGTCAACAATACGTGGAGTGGAAGCTGTAAGCTGAGAAACGGTAACAAGTCCCGCGTTCAGTATCATCGTCGCCGCGAAGAATACCATTGTTTTCTTCAGGCGAATAAGGTGTTTGGGGGTTATCTTCTTCTTCCTGCCGATAACGAAACAATAAGCCGTCCGGACCAAGAGTACGACAAGGGAAAAGGCCGCCAAGACAGTCAGAATGACGAATAATACTGTCTGAATCATAGTGCACCTCTGCTATTCTTTGATGTATACGCACTCCAGGGCATTCCCCATCAAAGGGACATCGGTGACGCGGCTATCCTTGGGAATTAGCCTGTTTTGCTCGACCAGGCGTTTCACAAGGCTTATTTTTCCCGCTTCATTAAGCGGTTCGCGGAAAACCAATACACCACCGGGTTTAAGAGCCCTGGCCAGTGCAGAGATGACTCTTGCCAACTCACTTTCCGAAATGTCGTGCAGTACAAAGTGGCAGTACGCTACATCAAAGCTTTCACTTGCAAGCAGCGGGGGGGACTCGCATAACAGGAAGCTGACATTCCTATAGCCGCGAAGAGTCTTGCGGCAGGCATTCAACCATCGGTCGGAAATCTCCAGACAGGTCAAGTGCCCGTGGGGCAGCTTTTTCGCGACGTAGTAAGCGACCGTTCCCATGCCGCACCCGAAATCAAGCACCTGGTCCCCGCCATCAAGGGGCAGCCGGTCCGCAAATGCCTGGTAGACAGGTTTGCCGCAAAGGAGAAACGCAAGCCGTGTCAGAAACATCTCTAAACGGGTCGGCTCGTTGCTCATCACCTGAATACTATAACAAGCGTGTAATTATCGCTGCAACTGAGTTCTTGGCTGCGTTGTCACGGCCTTCGCCCACCTCCGCATACCGGAATTACCTTGACGGGACCGCCTGTACCGCTATATATCTTATTTAGAGGTGTTGCTATGAGGGTTAACAAAGAATTGTCCAAAGGGACCCATGAGATCATCATCCTTGAGCTACTAAGCAGAAAGGACATGCATGGATACGAACTTGTCCAGGAAATGGAGCTGTTATCTGACAAGGCGTTTTCCATGAGCCAGGGAAGCCTTTATCCGTTGCTCCACGTCATGGAGAGCAAGAGGTATATAGACTCGTACGAGGAGACTGTAAATGGTAGAAAGCGCCGCTGCTACACACTGACCGACAAGGGGCGCTCAGTCCTGGCGGAAAAGAAGAACCAATGGAAAGTCCTGGTCAACGCCATGGAGCGCATACTGGGGAGGGAGTTAGGTGAGCAGTCCTAAATGGATGGAGGATTACGTCAACGACATCCTTCTGGATGTAGACGACGCCTCCTATCATCGGAGAGCAAAAGCTGAGTTGATGAACCATGTGTCCGAAGAGTACCAGGTCTTGGTTGCTCGGGGGTATGAACCGGAAGAAGCTAGAGCCAAGGTGCTTGAGCGGATGGGCGGCGTGGAGAGTCTACGGAAGGACTACAGAGTGGCCTGCTTACACGTAGTATCTTCTCGTGGGCGGTATTACTTCCGGCATGTCTTGATCGGGTGTTTCTTGATGGCTATCGTTTACGTAGCGTCGTTTTGCCTTCTTGCCGGAGCAGGCTACACTTATGATGCACGCCCAGGAACTCCTATTATCGGTAACCCGAAGGCTCTTCTGCTGTTCGGATGCGTACTGTTCACAGTCCCGTTCGGCGCAGGAACTCTGTACTTTCGAAAGGTATTCAAGTACCGGCAAGATCGTTCGACAGCCATCACATCCGCGCTCTTGTTCGCTTGGGCCGGCGAGAAAGCTGCCATATTGGGGCTGAGTTCTCTTATATACGACGTGAGCATATGGAGACTGCCCGAACTGATAACCAGGATCAGCGCAGGGGGCGATCAAACGGCGCCTTGGTTCACTGTGAAGTACATACTGGCTACAATGATTGGCTGTGTTGTTCTCGGCTTGGTCTCAGGCTTTGAGAGACAGAGGAGTGGGTGTCGCAGCTAGTCAACTTCCCCAAGAAGGAAGAGTAAACCGAACCACATCACGACCTCTATGTAATCTGCATGTTGTTCTGCCCTGAATCCTAGCTCGCCATGTGCTTGTCCCTGTACCCATAGAACAATACTCTGATCTATCCGGTTCCATAATGCTACGAGGTCGGTTAACAGGATTGAGGGACAGAGAGGTCGCTTTCAATGAGTTCCTTTTCTGTCTTGTGTTCCCACTGCCGCGTTTCCTATAGCGTCGTAACGGCATTTTACCGCCCCCCTTGAGGAAACATAACAGCGAGAGAAAAAGGGGAGCATCCATGCCGAACGAGACGCTATGGGAGTCAGTGAAAAAACGGTTCCGCCAGGAGATTGCGACGTTCCGCCTTTTTTCGTCGAGCTTGAGACCAAGGTGGCCAGGGAGCGAGACGGTGCCTGGTGCTGCCTCCGAGAGCATCAGGCCAGGGAGCAAGTTCAAAGGGACCGATGGCACAGCTACGGGGACTGAGCATGCCCTGGCCACAGCGAGTGGCACCGTCGACGAGGCTGCCGCAGACACTGAAGACCGGTTCGCCTCGTCTCACCGAGAAGCCAGGAGCCTGAAACGGACCCTCTTGATGGTATCCGATTCCTTGGAACGCTCCCAAATAGCCGACTACGTGCAACTCCTAAACACCCCCAAGCGGCTTATCTACCTGAATCTCTTGGCCGGGCTATTTAGGGGCGTCGGCATGGCTATAGGATTTACGCTGCTCACGGCCATGATCATCTATGTCTTGACTCGCAGCTTCGTCGCCAATCTGCCTATCATCGGCGACTTTCTCGGAGAACTGGTGTGGATAATTCAGCAGTACCTTAGAGGAAAATCCTAAAGCCTGAAAGGGGATTTGGCACATGGAACACCAAAACGGCCTCGGGCAACCCGGCCCCCGGCAAGACATTGATCTCACGCACTACAGACGGCTCCTAATGGAGAAGAAAGCCCAGGTCGAGAGCGGGATCCGGAGCATTATGGAGAAGACTTTCTCTGAAGAGCAGAAGTGGAATGTGGGGGAGTCCTCCTCTTACGACCAGCATATCGCCGAGCAGGGGCTTGAGACCTTTGAACGCGGGAAAGACTTGGGGCTGAAAGACGGACTGGAAATCGACCAGTTCAAAGTGAACAAAGCCCTGGAGCGCCTGGAGAACGGCACGTATGGATACTGTCTTAGCTGCAAACAACCGCTCGAGATCGGAAGGCTGGAAGCCATGCCCGACGCTGAGCTCTGCGTCCCATGTCAGGAGCGGCAAGAGGTGAAGCCCGCCAGCCGCAGGCCGGTTGAAGAACAGACCATCAACACCTACATGCGCGGGCTCGAAACCCTAACAGACGAGCCCTACTCTGTCGGAGGCGAAGAAAGAAACAAGGCGCACAAGGGGAAAAACGTTAATCGCCTCACCTGATTAACCTTGTCACCGGCAGCGGGGTCAGGTATCCTTTTCACAGGTACCAATACTTTTCCTGTTGAAAGCGAGCGTTACGCCTTGGCCTTCTACCTGACGTTTCTCGTGGCCGTCTTGTCCGACTTCCTGACGAAACACTGGATCAGGACAAACCTGGCTTTGGGCGAAACAAGGCCGGTCATTCATGATTTTCTCCGGATCACTCACTGGAGGAACTCGGGGGCCGCGTTCGGGATGTTCAGGAACGCCAATACGTACTTGGCTATTGTGGGCGCCGTCTGCATCGTGCTTGCCATCGCCATCTACCCGAAGCTCAGATACCTCGGGCCTTATTTCGCTGTGGCCTTAGGTTTGGTCGCCGGAGGGGCGATGGGAAATCTCATAGACCGCGTAGTATTCAAGAGCGTAACAGATTTTATCAGTGTAAAGTACTTTTCTCCTATCTTTAACGTGGCGGACTCGGCCATCGTGCTGGGTTCGTTCTTGATGATCTGCGTAGTCCTCTTTTCACCTCAGGGGAGCGCTTGGAAGTGACTTCGGTGGGCGAGGCCGGGACAACCGTTAGGCTGGAAGTCGGCGAAGGTGGGATAGGTCAGAGGCTGGACGCCTACGCCTCGGCCTCGACGGAGGGACTCTCCCGGTCAAGGATTCAAGCGCTGATTCGCGAGGGGAACGTCCTTCTAAACGGGAAACCCGCGAAAGCGTCGGCCAAGCTTCGGGCCGGTGACGTAATCGAGATAGACGTGCCTCCCCCTGTCCAGTGGGACGTGGAAGCCGAGGATATTCCACTCGACATCGTGTATGAGGACGAACAGATCCTTGTGGTCAACAAGAGTAGAGGAGTGGTGGTTCATCCGGCCGCGGGGCACCGGCGGGGCACTCTCGTGAACGCCGTCCTCAACCACTGTCCTGACCTTAAGGGCATTGGGGGAGAGATACGTCCGGGAATAGTCCACCGGCTGGACAAAGACACCACGGGCCTCCTGGTTATCGCCAAGGACGAGGAAACCTTGCGTAACCTGCAGAAACAGATCAAGGACCGGCAGGCCAAGAGGCAGTACCTGGCGTTGTGCAAAGGCAGGCTGCAAGCGGACGCCGGGACCGTGGAGGCACCCATCGGCCGCGACGACCGGGACAGGAAGAGGATGGCCGTGAGGCTCGGGGGCAGGGAGGCCGTTACGGCTTTCGAGGTCGTGACCAGGTTCGGGAACGATTACACGCTCCTTGTGGCCAAACTCCAAACCGGCAGGACACACCAGATCCGGGTGCATATGGCCTACCTAAGACACCCGGTGGTAGGCGATCCTGTGTATAGCAGGACAAAGGGAGAGTTGGGCTTGCAAGGGCAGGCCCTGCACGCTTTCAAGCTGGGACTCGTTCTCCCCCGGAGCGGTGAGTTTGTTGAGTTTTCCGCCCCGTTGCCCGATGATTTCCGAGAAGCGTTGGAGACCCTCAAGAGAAGGTATAGGGAGGAGTTGCCGAAGTGGCTAATGTAGATTCGAGACAAGAGCACAAAGAAAGAATGGCCCGGATCCTGATTGACATCGGCGCGGTAGGGGCGGGGCCCGAGAAGCCGTTTGTTTTCACTTCCGGCACGTACAGCCCCGTTTACATAGATGTTCGTCGCCTAATCTCCTTCGTCAGCGAGAGGGAAGAGGCCGTCGCCATGCTGGAGGCCCTTGTCAAGGAGACGGTCTCTGAGCCCATCGACGGGGTGGCCGGAGGCGAGACCGCCGGCATCCCTTACGCCGCTTTTTTGGGCTGGAAAATGCGCCTGCCAATGCTTTATGTCCGAAAGCAGGCAAAAGGTTTCGGCCGGAACGCTCAGGTAGAGGGCGACGTCAGGGAAGGTGACCACATCATCCTGGTTGAAGACCTGATGTTCGACAGCGGAAGCAAGCTCAACTTCATAAACGGCTTGCGTAACGCGGGTTTGAAGGTAAACCACGTTTTTGTGCTCGCGTCCTATGGGCTTACGGACGAATATGAAAAAAGCCTGGGCGCCATAGGAGTCCAGGGGCATTGGGTCACCGATTGGCCTACTATCATAGATGTAGGGGAGAGAATCGGGTACTTCTCGCCTAAAGACTCGGAGATGGTCCGCGAGTTTCTGCGAGATCCCCATGCATGGTCCAGGGCACGGGGCGGAAAGTAAACAGCGCCGGATCATGCGGCACATGCCGGCAACCAGAGTGGGGAGGAGCCTTCTACCTTGACTTTCCGTTTTTTGATTCGACTTGTATCCGTCCTGTTGTTCTTGGCCGTGGCGGCGGCAGTTGACGCGTACCTCGTGGAACCAAGGTTGTTGGTCACTGAACGAGTGACGGTCAAGATCCCGGGGCTTCCAGAGAATCTCGAAGGCTTCACCATAGGAGTGCTTTCCGACCTCCACCTGGACCTTACGCCGACTGACCGGGTAAGACGGGCCGCGGAAACCCTAGCCGGACTTGAGCCGGATGTCGTGGTTGTTGTGGGAGATTTCAGCGGAGGCGTGGGCTCGAGCCTTGAAGGCCCCGCGTCCTTTGGGTCGCCGGGTTCCAGTGGACCCAATGGAGGCTCCAAGAGCCCATCCAAGAGTCCAAGAGAGATCATGGAGCTCATAGACTACGTTCTTGAGCCCGTGAGCGGCGCCTACGGAGT
>DULO01000134.1 GCA_012840345.1 Candidatus Fermentithermobacillaceae bacterium | reverse complement strand
TTGCCAAAGCCATCTTGGAGTACGCGAAAGAGAATGACATAAGCCCGGTGCATGCTAGAGACTGGTCGCTCCACCCCGGCCTCGGAGCCACAGCGGAAACGGAGGGCGGAACCATCTTGGTTGGAAACCGCCGGCTCATCCAGTCCCGGAACGCCCCCCTGACTCCCGAACAGGATGCCGCGGCGGCAGCCTACGAGTCGCGAGGGGCAACGGTAGCCTTCGTAGCCCTTGGCAGCGCGCCCGTCGGCCTAATCGCCATAACCGATCCTCCCAGGCCCGGAGCCGGTACCCTGGTAGCGGCTCTGAAAGAAGCCGGAGTTAAGCGCACGGTGATGCTCACTGGAGACAACGCGGCCGCCGCGCGGCGTGTAGCATCCGACCTAGGCATCGACGAGGTCAGGGCAGGGCTACTGCCGGAGGAAAAGGTGCGGGCCATCCAGGACTTGCAGGCAAAAGGCCACGTAGTCGCGATGGTAGGAGACGGAATCAATGACGCTCCCGCCCTGGCTACCGCCGACGTCAGCATAGCCATGGGGGTCTCCGGTACGGAGGCTGCCATCGAAGCGGCCGACATAGCTCTCATGACCGACAGGCTTGAGAGGGTCCCCCAGGCCATTGGGCTGAACCGCCGGATCCTGAGGGTAGTCCGCCAAAACGTGGTGTTCGCGGTCGTCGTGGTAGCCGCCCTCCTGGCGGGCGTAATCGGAAGAGTTGTGTTCCTGAGCGGCGGAATGCTCATCCACGAAGCCAGCGTTCTCCTGGTCATACTCAACGGAATGCGGTTGCTAAGGTAAATCGCCCTTACAGCGAACCGCCTTCCCTTCTCGATTAGCCAATCCAATGCAGGTTATTGGCTCCGCTCGTCGAAAACAGCGAAGTGTTCAAAAGATTGAAAGACTATCCCTTTGGGGGTGTTGGGGTGCTTCCCAAGATATCGGAGAACCCGACCTCAACTGACTGCCTCACGCAGTTGAGGCTGCATGCGACGGCCAGCACTCAGTCTCCTCTCCCAATGGCCGTTTTCTTCCCTCCCGAGTACCGTTGCGCCGCGGCCAACGCTGCCTTTGAAGAGCTTTTCAGATCAGATTACCCGGTCGTGGGAAAGGGACTCTACGACATCCTGCCCGAAACGGCAGCGGAAGCCATACCGCTTTTCGAGGAAGTGCTGCGGATCGGGCAACCCCTAACCATAGATGATGTTGCCAGAACGGCCCGAACCCCGGGCGGCCTGAAGGTGAGACATTATTCAGTCATCATAAGCCGTCTACACAACGAAATGGGCTACGGAGTCTTGTTGACCATCATAGACACGACCGAAAAGGTCTTGGCGGCAAAGCAAACCGAACATGCCCTAGACAGAGCGGAACAGTCGTCCCGAGAGTGGCAGGCCATATTCGAGGCCGCCTCTCAGGGACTGGCCGTGGTAGACGAGAACCTATACATCATAGCCATGAACCGGGCGGCCGCGGAGATCTTGGGGGTCCCGGAAGATGAGGTCGGCCAAAAACTCGAACCCCGCCTGGGGCGCAGCGTGTTGCACCATCCTTCCACCGGGGAGCCTCTCAAGAGCGAAGACTACCCGGCCAAGCGCGCGGCCAGAGGCGAATATGTCCTAAACTTCCCCGCTACTCTTCACAACCGCGCAGGCCGGGCAATTGACGTACTGATATCCACTGCTCCCGTAAACAACCCGCCCGGATACCCCAGGCGGTTCATCATAACCTGGCAGGACGTCACTGCTCTCCGTGCCTTAGAACGAGCCAAGAACAACTTCATGATGGTGGTTAGCCACGAACTCAGAAACCCATTACAGGTAATCCTGGGGATTCTGAAACTCGTGCCCAACAAAGGCGGGACATCCGGATACCCGAGCGAAATGCAAAACTACATGAGTATCCTTGAGAACCAGGTTCGCCACCTAAGTTCCATGGTGAACGAGATTCTGCAAGGTTATCAACTGGACAGCGGCAGATTGCCGATTAACCTAAGACCGGTCGATCTGGTAGAAGTACTGCGAGAAGCCATGGCCCCTTACCTCATCAAGAACACCCATAGCTGGATCTGTCCCGGCCCGGATGTCGGGAAAATCCCCATCATGGGCGATGTGTTACGGTTATCTCAGCTCATAGGAAACCTCTTGAGTAACGCCGTGAAGTATTCCCCTGAAGGCACCACCATAGAAGTGAGGCTCTCCACAGACGGCTCAAACGCTTTTCTGAAGGTCTTAGACCAGGGCCGAGGGATTCCCGCCGCCGAGCTAGAAAGGGTATTTGAGGGGTTTTACCGCCCGGCCAACGTGTCCGATTGGGTATCCGGAAGCATCGGACTGGGTCTCTATATCAGCCGGGCAACCGCCAGGGCCCACGGCGGGGACCTGTGGGCGGAAAACCGCCCCGGCGGAGGGACCGCCATGTGCCTCCGGCTCCCACTGCTTGCGAACCGTGGAACCTCTCAGGGCCAGCCGTCGTAATACCCTGGTGACGGCTTCATGCCGCCGCCCTATGTCTTTCCGTGATTGGAGTGGTTTTCGTGGCTCTGAAGGGTACGCTAGAGAAGCTGCTTTCGTCCGCCGGTCCGACGCTCAGGCGTTTCTGGGTCCCCGTGCTGCTGACGATAGCGATGACGACCGCGATGACCCTGGCCGTGTCTTCCCCGTACGAGACGAAATCGGAAGAGCTGATGAGGTTCGCCGCGGCAGTAGTTCCGGGAGTGTTGGCGGGATGGTGCGCGATTCTCTTTTGGGAACGCAAGACCGCCACGGAAGAACAGCATAGCTCCCAACTGACGGCCAACCTAATCGGACTCTTGGCGGCAGCGCTTGTCTCGGTCCCCGCGTATCTAGGACTTCAGGAGTTTACCCACGTTTCTGTGGGAAGGCACACCGCTCTCGTCCTTGTTCTGTTCTTAGGGTTCTTCGTTATCCCGCATTACGGTAAAGAAGGAAGCCTGGAAATGTACGTGGTCAGGCTGTACTCTCATGCCGTGGTTTCCGCCCTGTTCTCGGCGATAATGTTTTTCGGGCTGGTCGCCATCACCTTTACCATATCGTCGTTGTTCTCGCTTAGGGTATCGTCCGTCACCTACCTTCGAATATGGATGTTCATGGCGGGAGTACTGGCGCCCTTCTTGTTCATGGCCGGTATACCGGTAGGCACGGTCAAGGACGAACCGGAGGACTACCCCAAGGTCCTAAAGAACCTGGTCTTGTTCGTCCTTACTCCGCTGTTGACCGCCTACACGGCCATCTTGTACGTATACTTCGGCAAGATACTGATCACCCGGCAATGGCCCGTGGGCTTGGTCGCGCACCTGGTGCTCTGGTATTCCCTCTTCACCACGGCCCTCTTGCTGTTCGTGTGGCCTTTGGCGAGGAGAAACCAGTGGGCCGAGGGTTTCTCGAAGTACTGGATCAAGGCGGTTATCCCGCTTCTCCTCATGATGTTCGTGGCCATCGGGATCAGGATCAGCTACTACGGCATTACCGAAAACAGATACTACATCATTGTCCTCGGCCTTTGGACGCTCGGGACGATGGTCTATCTGAACCTAAGAAAACCCGAGAAGCGTATCTTCCTCCCTTTGTCGCTCGCCATAGTCGTGGCGCTCTCGGTGGTGGGTCCGTGGAGCAGCTTTTCGGTCGCGAAATGGAGCCAGCAAAACAGGCTTGAGGGTCTTCTGAACCGGTACGGGATGATACAGAACGGGGAGATTGTGCCGCCGACCGTTGAGGTGCCGTACGAAGACAGGCAAGAAATGGCCGAAGTACTGTTCTACTTCAACAGGTACCATAGTCTGTCGGACATAAGCCTTCTGCCGGAAGGTTTCACTTTCGATCGGTTCCCCGAGGTCTTCGGGTTCGACTACTTCGACATGTCACCGGGCATACCTACGCGGTACTTTGGATACATGGGCACGGGCAGCGCCATCGATGTCAGCGGCTACCGGTACCTATTCCAATTCAGCGAAATTGACGCGGGAGGCGGCCCCGTGACCACCTTCCAGAAAGATGGCATTGTCGTCTCCTACGACCGTAACACCCAAAAAGTCACGGTAACCCTGAACGGGACCGTCGAGTGGGAAGGCTCCTTCGTCGACCACGTGAAAAGCCTTGACCCCGCGAAGTTCGACAAGAGCGAGTTCTCCCAGGAAGACATGACTTTCACCGCCGAAAGCGCGAAACTCAGCATCAAAGTAGTGATCACCGACTTGTCCGGCACGCTGAAGCCCAACACCGGGGAGACGGACGTCTACCGCTCGCAGTTCTACTTGCTGGTGGGAGACAGGTCATAAGTGACTACCTTTAGCCCTTCAATCCGCGACGGGTCGAGTTTGTCTTGCTCGCCCTCGCGGATTGTCACTGTTGACGCCTGCCCGTCCGAGACAAACCTTGTTTCCGGGTACCGCTCGAAGTTGCCCAACCACTTGTCGAGCTCTTCCTGAGACCCCCTGATCCTCGGGATAGCCAGAGGGGAAAACTTGGATGAGTAAGGCGACGGGGCCGGCTCGGCTCCGACCAAGAGAACACCTAGGTTGGTATAGGGCTGTCCCTCCCACTCGCCTGAAGCCAATCCGTCGTCGGTCTTGGGATAACCGCCGTAGGGCAACGCCAGTGAAAGGGTCTCGTAACCGCACAGCTCTCGCACCTTATTGGCGAGGCTCCCGATCTCCTGGACTACAACATCCGGAGACGCGGACTGCAGGTTCTTGTGGTTGTAAGTGTGGTTGCCGATCTCCATTCCGTTCTCTATGAGAAAGGTCAGGTTCTCCTCTACCCTCTTGGCGTCCCCAAAAGGCGCCGGGAAATCGATGAAGAAAGTCGCGGCGTGTCCAAACTCGGGGTGAGACCGTTCGAACTCCAACAGCATTCCTACGGCCGAGTCCGGGTCGGGGATCCACTCGCCGTCAGTTTCCGATTGGATCATGTTGAACTGACCGGCGGTGGCGTCATCAAAGGTGAGGATCAGAGGAGCCCTGCCGGCGGGCGCGCTGATTTGTCCCCTCAAGTAGTCGTTCAGCGGAATTAGACTGTACCCCAAGTCGTAAAACCTCTGGAGGTCAGCCCTGAAGTTGTCCCTTGAGCGCTGCCATTCGCCTTCTGTGTCTCCGATGGCGTGGTACATGATAATTGGGATTTTCCCAAGTTCGTTGGGCCTAAAGAGCGCCAACTGCTCCTCTGTTAGGTCCTCATCAGGGACTTCCGGCTGGCCGCCCATATCACCTTTGTCCGGGTCGCCGGCCTCCACGGGTTCGTTTTCGTGCGGATTGCCTGGGTTCGTGGGTCCAAAAAAGCGTTCGTATCCTGCCTTGTAAAGCAGAAAACCGACCGCCACCAACATAAGCAAAGCGATAACTCCATCGTGCCGCTTTCGCGTCCTTCTTCTACTGGCTCGTGTCCTGGATGTCTCTACCGCCACCCGGCATCACCCGGCCTCTCCTTGTCTCACCGCTTGTACTAAACATGGTTGACGAACGAGGTCGAAAAATGTTCCCCGCGTACAGTTCTTGACGCAAGAGAGGAAAATGAAGGAAGACGTCGAACCGATTAGTTCGTTTTGTGGGTCACTTTGTGTGTCTCCTCACTATCCTCGAGTTTACGAGATACCAGTGGAATACGAGGGAAGCGAAGGGATTAGCGAATGCTGCTGCCTAATTACGAACTGGTCGCGAGAATCGGTGAAAGCCGGCGGGCGGTTATATATGAAGGCTACACAAAGCGAAAGCCCAGGAGGATGCTGGCTCTCAAACTGCTCAAGGCCCCCCTGTCCGAATCGCGAAAGGCCTATTTCATCCAGCGCATAGAACGACTCAAGGTACTAAAAGACCCGCTTGTCTTGGTCCCCACCGAGTTCGGCACCAATGCCGGCATCTTTTACATGGGGCAGGAATACTTTGACGGCGTGCCGCTGGACCGCTTGATCCTAGAAAAGCAGCAACTCTCCCTTAAAGACTTCTTCTCCATAGCTTGCGGGATCGTCAGAGCTCTCTGCGGCATACACGAAGCGGGCATAGTGCACGGGGGCATCAAGCCCCACAATGTGCTGGTGAACCGGGAGACTCTGGAGGTCCGCGTCATCGACTTGGTCAGCACCGTTGATGTATCCGACTTGAGCCACTTCATATACGACCGTGACTTTATCAGAGAAACCCTTGCCTACACATCGCCAGAACAAACGGGCAGGATCAGCCACAGGGTTACCTTTGCCTCGGACCTATACTCTCTTGGGGTAGTGTTCTACGAGATGTTGAGCCGCCGCCTGCCTTTCTACTCCGATGACCCTTTGGAACTCATCCACTCTCATTTAGCCCAGGAGGCGCCCGCGCTCCACGAGATCGACAAGAGCATCCCGCCGACCTTGGGACGCATAGTCGCCAAGCTGATGCTGAAAGAACCGGAGAAACGCTATCAGAGCAGCAAGTCTCTCCTAAATGACCTAGACCGGTGCAGAGATGAGTATCTAGCTACAGGCAAGATAAGCGACTTTCCGCTCGCCGCCTCCTTCGGCGCTACAAGGGTCACTTTCATCTCCAAGATGGTCGGTCGTGATGAGGAAGCGAAACTCATCCTCAAGGAATACGAGGACGTAACCTCTGGAGAGTTCCGTGCCCTGTTCATATCTGGCTTGTCGGGCATCGGGAAAACCAGGCTGATCCAGGAACTTCAGAGACCGATAGTGGAGCACAAGGGCTACTTCACGTCGGGGAAATTCGATTTCTACCAGCGTAACTTGCCTTACAGCGCCCTTATCCAGGCCTTCCGTGGACTCCTACGAACGTTCCTCACCGAAAGCGACCGGCGAGTACAAGAGTGG
>DULO01000071.1 GCA_012840345.1 Candidatus Fermentithermobacillaceae bacterium | reverse complement strand
CTGCCAGTGTTGGCGGGGAAGGTAACCCCGCTGCGACAGTGGCTTAGGTCAATCAGTCATGCGAGTATTCTGTGACACCGGCATGCAGGTGGTGGGGTGGCATTCCTACAGTAGGTTGACGCAATCCCATGGGATCTCCCGCCTTCCGTTCTCTAACCTAAGTCAAGTATACTATACAGGGAACTAGGACTCGTGCGCTGAAGTCTACACTTGTGAGGAAAGGGAGGCGGCGATAGGCGGATCTGATTGCTCCGTGCAACAAGTATCGGCGGGGTGAAGAACGTGAGTAACAATGGCGCTCATCCCAAAGGTCCGGCTCCACCGCAAGCCTTGCTAGATAAGCTCCGACGACTGACTCGCAGGGTGCCCGTACGCCTCTTTTGGCGACTGTGCGCCATAGTATCGGGCGCCGTCGCGATGGGCCTCGCCATGGGCTCATCGCCGGCTCTCCTGCCTGATTGAGAACGCAACTTCTACCGTGTACTATGTAGGCCCCGTCTAGGCATGCCTCCCTTAGATGGCTGCCTTGCCAAGACAAGTTTGATAGGAGGAGAAACCCTTGGAACCCAACGAGTTGCTGATAAGGTTCAAGCAGTTCCAGAAGTGCGTCATGGTATTGCTTGCTACGCTCCTGGTTTTGGGAGTCGTCGCCTCGGTCGCGATTCTGGTAAGGCTGCGTGCCATCCTAAATCGACCGGTCTACGTGAGTTGCTCGGGCTCTTCATATAGTGGTCCGCCGGCAGACGGGGTTGCGAGTATGTCAACGGATCCTGCTCTGGATCTTGCGGAGCAAGGGCTAGCCGGCGTCAGTTTTAGTTTCAGGCTTGCCAGCAAAATCCCGGGGTCAGAGGTCCTGCTCGCTTATAAGATCGAAGGGCAGGACGTGTGGGAGACGGTTCCCATGAAGGCCGACCGGGATGAGCCCCTTACCTACAAAACATCTGTCCCAATGGACATCAACGATGAGTTCGAGTACAGGCTTGAGCAGGTAATTGGAGGCGAGATAGTACACGCGTCCAGAACGGCCTCGGGTCAGGTGGCGCTCTTGGTTGGCAACGGCGACGCTCACGTCGAACTCTTGCGGCAAGACGACAAATCTGGGGAGTTGTGGGTGTACCAGCACCCTTACTCCAAGATTAGGGCATATCAAATCGACGAGGTCAGGCTCAGAGTCAACAGATCCGGGCAGAAGCAGCCCGAAGAATACGTGCTCAAGGGTGAGAACGGGAAAGAGGGCAGCCAAATGCTCAAACTATCCCTGAGCCTTGAAAACCTAAGAGATGTGGATGTGACAGTGGTCTACAAAGACGGGGAGATACGAACAGCTACCTTAAACCCCTATGCCGAGGTGGCCCGGCCGCTGATCAAGCGGTAAGTCCAGCCGTGACAGATAGCCCCCGATAATGGAGGACGCAAGCACTGAGGCTCTTTTGGGTGCGAAGCCGAACTCAATTGTGCGTGTGCAAATAGTGCGTGTGCCGGGCATACGATGGGGATTGATCTCATAGCCGTTAGAAATGTCGTCGACGGTGCCTTCGTAATGGGTACGGAGAACCTGTTTGAGGTCTTGAACACCCAGCCTACGGTTTGGCTTCACCGAAAAGACGCGGATGTCCGTAGGCTCCATGCCAAGGATGAGCCTAAGGGCGTTCACCGTCCTCAAAACGTTGCCCGATGAGTTGTAGGTCCCTCCTGCCTGGTACGCCACCGCGAAATCGAAATCCGAGTAGTCGCCGGGCGTCGCAGGCGTGTACCACCCATGTTCGATGGCGTAGGAAACGAGGTTGGGGGAGACGATGTAGTTCTCGGCGTCCTCGAAATCCACTTCGTGGATGGTGTAGTAGTTGGGGATGAAATAGACTTCGTCATCGGGCACTCGCCGCGCTACATACTGCTTGCCTTTCACCACTTGAAGGACCCAACCCTTGTTCTTGTCCACTATTTGGTATGACCGGCCGGAAGCAAGATAGCCCCATTCGTCCAAGAGGGCCGCGGCGATCTCGACGCCTTCCCTCGCGGTCGTGGCCCTTTGAGCGATAAGGACTCTCAACCCGTACCCGATACCGCCATCTTTGCACAGGTCTTCAACGGATCCTGTCTCTTTAGAGGACGCGCACGAATCGCTTGCTATGGCGACGCCCCATTCGTTGATGAAGAAGTCGCTGAAGGAGGCACTCCAACTCGCGCGGGTTTCTGACCATAGATAACTCCAGGTTTGTTCCACCTGGGGGATTTTCGCCGGTGAATCTCCAAAAGTCACAAACTCTCCTGCCGCATGTGTCATACGAGGCACCTTGTACTGGACCATGACGTTGTTGCCGTTGTCCTCGTTATGTCCGAGGAGCACTTCTCCTGTGGCCGAAGCTTTTTTTCCCACGATGATGGTGCTGCACTCTTCCGCATCCAGAGGCTTTTCAGCGGATGCTAGAGCAGGCAGGACCGCACCGAACACCAAGACGATGGTCAAAACAACGCGCGTTAACCTGATTCGCATCTTGATGCTCCTTTCTTAGTATCGCGGTGGCCGACAGCAAGGTTCCTGTACCCAGGCGCTCCGCTCTGATCTTGTTCGTTATCCCTCCTTTCAAGTAGTTCAGATAGGTATCCACCATGAGTCTATATCCGGGTGGACAGGCCATAGTGTCGCATTACGGCTGGTGGCGGAGGGCCCGATTTCGACATGATTCGGCCTGTTTTCCTGGGGCTCTGGACTCACCGGCGCGCGGAAAACCGGACCCCGGCTTGGGGCAGGAGACTGCTGGACGGGAACATCGCTACCGGGAAAAAGGAAGGCCGGCTCTTGACCGGCCTACGTTGTCCCGTGAAGTACTCGGGATTCCCTCACATACACCGGATTCTTGCCATGATCTTCTTGGCGTTTACCCACTCAACTATGTCGTGCACCAGGTTTGAGCCGCCTGTCATGAAGAGGCCGGTGATGGCCGGACCCACGAGGCACCACTTAAAGCTGATGCCGAACATTAGGAAGAAATCGAGACCCGCGCCATAGGCCAGAACCATAGAGAGGACCAGTGCCAAGATTGTAGGCACCTGAACGCCCAAGACCCTCTTCTTATCCAGCGCGGGCAGAATGTTCATGGCCAATTCCACCAATCGCTCTACCGCGAAAGCTAGGAATACCCACGTGGCCAGTAGTCCGCCGGCTGTGCTCATGAAATGCCCTCCTTTTTCGGGAATTCGTACTCACTCAACAAGCAGCTAGCTAACTTATAGTTAACGTAATGTATGAGAAAAGCAACGCAAACGTGTTTCTGCCATTCGAGGCTTGCAGGAATTGCGGGACATCTCGGCATATGTGATCCAAATGTGCTTCCTTACACCAATCTTTGGAAGTGAACTTCCAAAAAGAAAGGAAGAACCGGGAGTGGAGCAGGAGATCAGGGACTCGGGCGTAACGCCGCTGGGTGGTGTGCCATGGGGGACGCACGTTTGCCACTTTTATGACACCAAAGCCGAAGTACTGGAGATCCTGGTTCCGTACTTTCGAGCGGGACTTGAGAACGACGAGTGCTGCGTGTGGGTTTGCTCGGATCCGGTGGGCGTAGAGGAGGCTCTGGATGCCCTTCAGGAGGCGGTACCGGGGCTTCAAAGATACCTGGAAACCGGGCAACTGGAGGTGGTCCGGTTCGACGGATGGTATCTCAAGCGCGATGGAAGTTTCGAGGCTGAGGAGGTCCTCCGCCAGTGGAAAATGAGACTGGTCCATGCCAGAGCCGCGGGATACCAGGGCGTTCGAGTAGCGGGGATCACATCCTGGGTGGAGAACAGGTTGTGGAAGGCCTTCAAAGATTACGAAGCCAGCCTTTCCGGCGCGATAGGGAAGGACAACATCCTGGTCATGTGTTCGTATCCATGCTCACTGCCGACTGCCTCCCACGTTGTGGATGTAGTTAGGAACCACCAATACGCTCTCGTGAGGAGCGAGACCGGCTGGGACTTGATTGAATGCGGCCGGTTCTGGGAGCGCGAATGGGAGTCTCTTTTTGATGACATTGAAGAAGGGGTGCTTGTTGTGGGCCGGCGGGGAGAAATCCTTGCGGCCAACCGCTCCCTCTTGAAGTGCTTTCGCGTAAAAAGCATGCGGGAGCTAGGTTCGGACCTCTCGGAGCTCACAGCGAAGTTCCGGCTTCGTCCTGAAGACCCGCATGACCATGTGCCTCTCCTTGAGGCGACATCAAGCGACCGACGCAGCAACTATCTCGCGACTATTCCCGAGGGGCGGGACAGTATCGAACTATCGATTCGCACCGTCTACGTGTGTCCCACGACATATTTCTCAGAGCGCCATCTGGTATTGATCCGCGACGTGACTGAGATCCGCCGTCTGGAGCGGATGAAAGACAGGTTCGTGCAAGTCATGGGACACGAAATGAAAAACCCCATCCAGGTGATGAACGCTTTGGTGCCTCTCATGAACATGATGGAGACGCCGGACATATCAACTATCCGTCGCTACGCGAGGACCCTGCACACTCAAATTACCCAGCTTTCCTCGCTTATTGAGGACCTGCTGACGGCTTGTGCCGCCGAAGACAGGGACCTGCTCATCCTGAGGCGTCCGGCGGACCTGGTGGACCTGGTCGAAGACTGGATCGACTCCCTGGTTTCGGTGAAGCGCCACAAAGTCATCAGGCTGTTCTCGAACGTGGAGAGAATTCCGGTCTTTGTGGACGGCAAACGAATTCGCGGCATCTTAACCGCAGTGTTTGAGAACGCGGTGAATTACTCGCCGGAAGGTACGAGAATATGGATAGACGTCAAGCGAGAACCCAGTTGCGCGCTGGTGATCATTGAGGATGAAGGCGTGGGCATCCCCGAAGGCGAGATGGAGAGGGTTTTCCAGGCATTCTACCGGGGTTCCAACATCGATCAAAGTGATACCGACGGCGTCGGAGTAGGGCTATTCATCGGAAAGAAAGTGGCCCGCCAGCATGGGGGCGATCTATGGGCGGAAAAAAGACACGGCGGGGGAACCAGGATGATCTTGCGACTGCCTTTGTTGGAGGAGCGGGTCGACTTGGTTTCAAGCGCCATGGACGGCTAGAATCGTGCTGGCGATAGATGCGGAGTGCATTGTCGGGCAACTGTCTGAATGTCGGCAAGAGAGGAACAAAGAGACACAGTCTTCGTCTACACGAGTGGCGCTGCCATCTCTGCAGGGCCGCCAGACCGGACTAGGGAGGTTCCCGACCTATGACCGAATCGACATTCACTCGGGTCCTGGTGATTGCGCTACTGTGCCTAATTGGCGTTTCGGGTTTGACAGGCTGCGCGACAAAGCCCCGCCAGGCCATTGCGACGCCGGCCAAGAACACGGTCTCCTTCGCGAAGAGAAGCGCGTCCTTTGGAATTGACTTGTTCAAGTCCCTCTACGACCCCACTAACCCCGTAAATATGGTTTTGTCGCCTTTCAGCGTGACCGAAGCGCTGGCGATGGCCTTGAATGGCGCGTCAGGCGATACCTTGGAGGACATGAGCCGCGTTCTCAATTTCGGAGACCTGACGATCCCTGAGATGAACGCCGCCAGCAGGGAGCTTTGTGACATATTGATGGGCTCTGACCCAACCAGAGAGCTCCTATTGGCGAACTCTGTCTGGCTTCGGGAAGGATACCCTTTCGATAAGGACTTCATCGATTCAGTGAAAGACGCGTTCAGGGCTGAAGCAAGCGTTCTGGACTTCACCTCCCCCAACTCTGTCAACAAGGTCAACGATTGGGTGAAGCGAAAGACTAAGGGCAAAATCGAATCCATCCTGGACCGCATTGGCCCGAACGACCTGGCATACCTGGTAAACGCGATTTACCTGAAGTCTGACTGGTCAGACGAATTCAACCCCAACAAGACAAGCGACGCGCGTTTCACTACGCGAACATCGCAGGTAACGGTAAAGATGATGCGCAGGCAGGCCGAGTACGCGTACCTCTCCGGAGACGGCTTTCAGTCGGTGCGAGTTCCTTACAGCGGGGGCAGCATGGCCATGTACGTCTTCTTGCCCGACGAGGATGTGGGGCTTGAAGGTTTCTTGCGGGACATGACCTCGTCGAACTGGGAGCGCTGGATGGATAGCTACGAGAAAAAGCATCTCTCATTGGGGATGCCGCGGTTCACCGTGAAATACGAGACGCTAATGAACGACGCTCTGAAGTCTATGGGTATGGACATCGCTTTTGACTATAACCGGGCAGATTTCCGGGGAATGACTTCCGCTAAAGACGGGAACCCCGGCATATTCATCGGTAAGGTCATCCACAAGGGCTTCATCGCGGTTGGGGAGAAGGGCACGGAGGCTGCAGCCGCGACTGGAGTAGTCATGGGGACTACTTCAATAACCTTGGAGCCTGAGTTGTCGGTGGTCTTGGACCGGCCGTTTTTCTACGCCATAAGAGACGATGTCACCGGAGCTGTTCTTTTCATGGGGACGGTTGTGGACCCTAGGTAAGTAAAGGGAGGGTACCCATGGAGACGGGAGACCAACCAGCTCGCGGGCGCATCCTCAAAATGAGGTTGGGCGTGAACCCGAACTCGAGCGGACACGGAGTCCTTCTAGGCGCGGCCGCGACGCTTCCCATCGCTTTCTTGACTTACCGCGCGGCTTCCAACCCGGTCGTCGTCCTCTTAACGAAACGTTGTCCAAAGCCGTGCCTCTGGGGGTTTGTCCTTGGCGTTTTCACGGTGGCGGTGTTTGGTGGGCTTAGGAGCCTGACCTATCAGATGTGGGGCGCGACTTTGCTGTACGCTTACGCTACTCCGCTTGCTTTTGTGCTCACGGCGAGTGCGGCCAGAGCTGCAGGGATCATCAGCAAGGCCAACCTTGCCATGGCCTGCGCAGCCTATGTGGTGGTTGGACTTGTCTTGGTTTTTCCGGCGCTACCAATCTCTACGACAGCGTATAACCCCGTCGGCGTGTTCTTCCCGTTCTGGGGCCTCGGTGGCCCTTGGGCAGCGGCGATGTGGTCTCTCGCGAGGTTGTCGAGACGTGAAGGTCCAACGGGTACGCTTTGAACACTTCGGCGGCATCATCGCGACGGAGGAACCCGCGACGCTGTTGTGGGTAGACAGGGATTACCTGCGCGCAAGAGGATTTGAAGGCGGCGCGGTATGGGAGGGACCCGATCCAGGCTACCTATCGGGACCTGTCGAGGTAGAGATCGCGATCACCACGCGCTGCAACCTAAGGTGTCCTTGCTGTTACACGTCGGCGGAACGGGGAAGACGGGACGTGCCGCTGAAGGCCGTCACCAGGTCACTCGACGCCGCTGCTAGCGTAGGTGCTTTCCACGTCGCTTTCGGCGGCGGTGAACCCCTCATCCACCCGGACTTGCTACGCATGGCACGCGCTGCCCGCGAGCGAGACTTGTTGCCGTCATTCACGACCAACGACCGCTTGGTTACGCCGAGTTGGGCGAGGCAAGCCAGGGGACTGTTTTCCCGCGTGAACGTGAGCATCGACTTGCCCGGCGGTCCTCGAGACCCGTCGATGACGCTAGCTGAGTCGCTCGATGCCGTGAGGACTCTTGTCGACGCCGGCATCACGTGTGGCTGCAACCTCATTTTGACGGAGCGGATCATTCCTCAACTTGACCTCGCATTCTCCGAGGTCTCCAAGGCGGGAGCAGATAGCTTGATGATACTTAGGGCGAAACCTTCCGGTAGGGGAAAAGATGAGCACGAAGAGATGCGGCTGTCCGGTCAAACCCAGTCCGCATTAGTGCCGCGCCTTGTGCAGCTGTCTGAAACCTACAACTTTCCTTTTCACCTTGACTGCGCCTTTGCGCCGCTTCTCATGACTTCGTCTGTTTCACGCGGGCGCTTGGAGGATCTGGGCGCGTACGGCTGTATCGCGGGAGACTTGCTGGTTACCGTAGACCCCGAAGGTATGGTCCACCCTTGCAGCCACCTGGATTTCATCGGGGGCAGGGTCGAGGATTTGCCGGGTCTGTGGACCGACAAGTCTGTCTGGGATGCTTTCCGTAACCGAGACTCTTGCCTCACAGGGAAGTGCTCTAGATGCGGCGTCCGATGCGCTGTTGTTAACGCATACCACGGCCTTGGGCTGGATCAACCGGATCCAGAGCTGACCTGCAGCCCTCGTATCGACCCGCACTGACGTCTCGCCCTCGCAGTTCTAAGTTACTGACGACTTTACACCGCGAAGTCGTCACCTGCTGAAGCCTTCGGCCGTGGGAGTAGTCAACCAGTGACGCCTCACCTTCGTAGTCATCTGTCACTGACGACTCAACGACTCCAAGTCATCACCTGCTGAAGCCTTCAGCCGTCGGAGTAGTCAACCAGTGACGTCTCACCTCAGCAGTCATCAGTTGCTGACACCACAACAAAGCAAAGTCTTCACGTACTGAAGACTTCATGCCCTGCGTGTCCCTAGCAAGTTTTAGGTAGCGCCTTCCCTTGCCTTACGCTTCCCGACTCGATAGATCTCATAGTCACAAGTTCTATGCGCCTTTTCCCTTGAATTTCCGCCAAAACGCCGAAGGCATACTACTGCCGGAGGTGCGGTTAATGAACAGCTTTTCCGTAGCCTCAGGAAGAGCCCTTAAATCTATAAGGCACCTCGTCAGTCAGGAAATCGGTGCCTGGGAGGCCCGGGGGGTAAGGATCAGTGTCAAGGAGAGCCAAGCCGGTGAACTCCTGGTCTTGCGCTGCGAAGTGCCGAAAACAAGGGAGATAGAACCGCACGAAATTCTTCAGACGATAAAAGCTTCCGTGGCTAACGGGTTGTCCCATATCATTGTCGACGAGTACGAGAAACTCTTGGTGGCGCGACTGATTGATGACAATTACGCGTACCTGTCAACGGCGGACCGGGAGATTTTGAAGCGTAAGGCCATGGCAAGGTTGGCCGGCAACGATGGGGCATCGAGCATTGGGCATTCCAGCCAGAGGAAGAGCCGGGTATGGGCAAAACTCGCCGAGTACCTGGAACGCGAGGATGAAATCGTGCTGGAAGGCTTTATCACCTTTCGGCTGAAGGAATACCTTGAAGACTTGTTTGACGCGGTCGAGGAGACCGTCGAGGACTACTTGACCGAACGCGAGTACAGGGAGTTCCTGAAGCTCCTAAGGCATTTCATGTCGAGACAGAAAGAGACCACCTACCAGGTCAACATCGTAAGGGATGGCGGCCGGTATCAGGTGCTCGACGAGAAACTGAAGCCTGTGTCGGGGGAGGTCGGGAGGTTTCTTGAGAGACCGCCAAGGGGGATAGACCTGGGAGTAGATGACCTTATAGTCAGCGCGGTTGTGACTCTGGCTCCAGAGTTCGTGGTTTGGCACGGCAAAGTTGAAAACTCGCCCTGCTACGACCTTATACATGACTTATTTGAGGGCCGCTTGCATGTCTGCCCCGGATGCGCGCTGGACTCCGGCGGATCCCCGGTGGTATAATGCCGGAAAGTCACATATTGGCTGTGAAGAGGAGAGTACCTCAGGCTCTTCGCAAAGAGAGGGAAGGCCACGGCTGAGAGCCTGCCCGCAAGCGGCCTGAAGGGAACACCGCCTCGGAGCCTCCGGCGGAAGCCCGTCTCGGGATAAGGCCGGCGCGACAAGCGCGATACAGCAGTACGAGGGCCGGTTCGTCCGGCTGATGAGGGTGGAATCGCGGAGACCCCGCCCCTTTTGGGACGGGGTTTTTTGTTGGTCCGAAGATCCGAGAAGGCAATCGTAAGGAGGTAATGCAACGTGTCTCAAGGTGAAGTGCACGTATCTTGTGGCGGAGCTTCAGCCATTGTCCCCATCGACGGAACGTACCTGGACGTCAAGAAGGCTATGTCGTGGAAGAACGACGTTCTCATGGTGCTCGCGGGAGGCGAACCGAGGGAACTTAGGAGCAAAGTGCAAGGGAATTGTGAAGTCGTTCCCCTTACTTTCGATGACGAACGGGCGCGCTGGGCGCTTAGGCATACCGCGGCCCACGTATTGGCGCAGGCGGTCAAGCGCCTATACCCGGGGGTCAAGCTGGGCATAGGTCCGGCGATTGAAGAGGGCTTCTACTACGACTTTGATCCCGAGACTCCGTTCGTGCCGGAAGACCTGGAGAAAATCGAGTCGGAGATGAAGAAGATAATCTCGGAGAACATCCCGGTCATTCGCCAGGAAGTGGATAGGGAAGCGGCCAGGAAGATGTTCTTGGATATGGGCGAGACGTACAAGGTGGAACTAATAGACGAGCTGCCCGAGGGATCAACCATTTCCATCTACAAGCAGGGCGAGTTCGTGGACTTGTGCGCCGGACCTCACGTTCCTTCCACCGGCTACCTAAAGGCCGTGAAACTTCTGAGCTTCGCGGGCGCGTACTGGCGCGGAGACGAGAAGCGTCCGATGCTTCAGCGCATCTACGGCACGGCTTTTATGAACCAGGACGACCTAAAAGCGTACCTGGACAAGTTGGAGGAGGTCAAGAAGAGGGACCACCGCAGGCTGGCTAAGGACCTGGATCTCTTCAGCATCCAGGAGGAAGGCGGTCCAGGGCTTGTTTACTGGCATCCCAAGGGCGCTCTGATCCGCGAGTTGATTGAGGATTTCTGGCGCAAGGAACACCGCAAGAGAGGGTACGAGATCGTCTACTCTCCTCACATCGCCAAACTTGACCTTTGGAAGACGTCGGGGCACTGGAACTGGTACAGGGAAAGCATGTACGCTCCCATGGCGATCGAGGAAGTAGAGTATATGCTTAAGCCGATGAACTGTCCTTTCCACATCCTTATGTTCAAGAACCGGACCAGGAGTTACAGAGACCTACCCATGCGGTTGGGCGAGCTGGGGACGGTATACCGGTATGAGCGCTCAGGCGTGCTGCACGGGGCTCTGCGTGTGAGGGGCTTTACCCAGGACGACGCCCACATTTTCTGCACCCGTGAGCAGCTCGAGGAAGAACTGGTCGGAGTGTTGGAGCTTGCCCAGTTCATGCTGACCACCTTCGGTTATGAAGAGTACGAGTGCATGCTTTCTGTCAGGGATCCCGAGAACAAGTCCAAGTATGTCGGAGACGACGCCAGCTGGGCATTGGCGCAGAGCGCCCTGGAAGAAGCCCTTAAGAGGAAAGGACTCGCCTATACCGTCGATGAAGGCGAAGCCAAGTTCTACGGGCCGGCCATCGACATTAAAGTGAAAGATGCCCTGGGCCGCCTATGGCAGGGGCCCACCATTCAGGTGGACTTCAACAATCCGCAGAGGTTTGACGTCACTTACGTCGGAGAAGACGGGCAGAGGCACCAGCCGGTCATGATCCATAGGACCGTTCTGGGCAGCATGGAACGCTTTGTGGCTGGGCTTGTGGAACATTACGCGGGCGCGTTCCCGTTCTGGCTGTCTCCCACGCAGGTTACGGTCATCCCGGTTACCGAGAAGCTGTCGGGATACGCCGAGAAGGTGGCCGACAGGTTAAGGCAAGAGGGATTCAGAGTTAACTGCGACCTAGGGCACGAGAAGATGGGGTACAAGATTCGACAGGCTCAGATGGACAAAGTCCCCTACATGCTCGTGGTCGGGGCCAGGGAAGAGGAAAACGGGACGGTCTCTGTGCGCCACAGGGCAGGCGGGGATATGGGGGCGATGCCTCTAGAGTCCTTCGTCGCCCAGGCCAAAGAGGAGCTAGACACCAAGTCGCTGAAACCTCTGGTCAAGCCCGAAGCGTAGGGGCCGTCTTTGCCCCTTCTTTGCGTGGAGATCTGAGCATTCGCGAGCCTAAAGCCTAGATCTGGAATGTGGCAATGACAGACTCTGTACCTTATGTTATACTGTGCCACGGACGAAGTAGAAGCCATCCGCTTCTCACCTTACGGCTATAGAGGCTGGTAAGGTTTTGACACACGCTGATCGCTTCCGTATTGGAAGTATGGTTCGCCGTGGGCGGGTGGTTTAACCCGCCCACTTTGTTTTCACAATAACTACCTGAAGAAAGAAGGTGTAATGCGATAAGTCAGGACCAAAGAGTAAATGAGGCAATAAGGGTCCGCGAAGTCAGGCTGGTCTCCCCAGATGGTGAACAGCTGGGCATTAAGCCGACCTACGAGGCGCTTCGGATGGCAAGAGAGTTGGGGCTGGACTTGGTTGAAGTAGCGGCTCAGGCAAAGCCCCCGGTATGCCGCATTATGGACTACTCGAGGTGGAAGTACGAGCAGTCCAAGCGCATGAAAGAAGCGCGGAAGAAGCAGAAGGTTCAGGATGTGAAGGAACTCAAGATGCGCCCCACCATTGACGACCACGACTTCGAAGTCAAGGTGCGGTCTTGCCAGAAGTTCCTGTCTGAAGGCGATAAGGTGAAGGCAACGATCATGTTTCGGGGCAGAGAGATGGCCCACCTGGAGAATGGCCAACGGGTCTTGGAGGCTCTCTTGGAAAGGGTCAAGGGCCTTTGCGTAGTGGAGAGGCCGCCTAGAATCGAAGGGCGGAACATGATAATGGTGTTGTCCCCGAAGCCTCAGTCCCAACAACAGAGCGCGCAAGCGGCTCAGGCGAAGGCTCAGGCCGCCGAGCCCAAGAGTGAAGATTGACGCGTCTAGAGGAGATGGGTTCATGCCTAAGAACAAGATGAAGACACACAGCGGGGCGAAAAAGCGCTTTTTCGTGACCGGTACCGGGAAAGTCCGCCACTACCACTCAGGCCACAGCCACAGGTTGTCGGGCAAGGATGCAGCTCGCAGGCGGAGGCTCAAGAAAGATTCCGGTATCACTGAAGTCCATGAAGAGCGGATCAGAAAGCTGATCCCCTACAAGTAAGACCAACAGCGCTGAAGAAAGAGGGTATCTATCATGCCTCGCGTAAAGACCGGCTTAACTAATAGACATCGTCACAAGAAAATCCTCAAGCTAGCCAAGGGCTACTGGGGTAAGCGTTCAAAGTCCTTCAGAATGGCCAATGAGACCGTGATGAAGGCTCTCCATTACGCCAGGAGGCACCGCAGGGAGAAGAAGAGAGAATTCAGAAGTCTCTGGATTTCCAGGATTAACGCGGCTGCCCGCGTTAACGGAATGAACTATAATACGTTTATCAGCGGCCTCAAGAAAGCCGGCGTCCAGATCAACAGGCAGATGCTGGCCGACTTGGCGGTCTCGGACGGAAAGGCTTTCTCCGAACTGATCAACGTAGCGAGAGGGCAGCAGGCGTAGACGGAGGCAGAAGTTGACTGGGGGAAACTGCTATTGTCGTCTCAAAGCCAGAGAGGGGCGTGGGCAACACCGACAAGGGTGGTCGTGCTTTCCTTTGGCGCGGTCATCGCGGTGGGAACCTTGCTCCTGATGCTCCCGGTATCGACAGCGGATGGAGTTTCGCCCGGTATAGTTGACGCGTTGTTCACTGCTACGTCGGCGGTTTGTGTGACCGGACTGATTGTAAGGAATACCGCGGCGTCTTGGAGCGTGTTGGGCAAGGTCATCATACTAATCCTGATCCAAGTAGGCGGTCTGGGGTTGATGACCTTCTCCACGGCTCACGCTTTGGTTGTGGGAAGGCGTATTGGACTTCGCGAGCGGCTAGTTATCCAGGAACAGACAGGCCAGTGGAGGCTGGCGGGAGTCGTTAGCCTTATTAAGAGCATCATTCTGGTTACCCTAGGGTTTGAGTTGGTCGGGACTCTGCTTCTTGCTTTGGCTTTCTGGATGACAAAAGGCCCTATCGGGGTTTCTGCCCTGTGGAACGGTTTGTTTCACTCTGTTTCCGCATTCTGCAACGCGGGCTTTGACATTCTGGGAAATTCATTGATGGACTACCCGTCAAATGCCCTTGTCAACCTCACAATAGGGTTTCTCATCATATTCGGCGGTTTGGGCTTCCACGTGATAATTGATGTTATCGCGCACCGGGGCAAGTGGAACCGATTGAGCCTTCACTCCAAGATCGTTATAAAGATGACCGCCGCGCTCATAGTTCTAGGCACCTTGGCGGTCTTGGTTTTGGAGGCCGGAAATCAGGGTACTCTTGGCCCTCTTGACCTAAAGGGCAAGATTCTGGCGTCCTGGTTTCAGGCGGTAAGCCCGCGCACGG
>DULO01000009.1 GCA_012840345.1 Candidatus Fermentithermobacillaceae bacterium | reverse complement strand
TTGCCAAAGCCATCTTGGAGTACGCGAAAGAGAATGACATAAGCCCGGTGCATGCTAGAGACTGGTCGCTCCACCCCGGCCTCGGAGCCACAGCGGAAACGGAGGGCGGAACCATCTTGGTTGGAAATCGCAGGCTTCTCCAGTCCCGAAACGCCGCCCTGACTCCTGAGCAGGAGGCCGCGGCCTCCGTCTACGAGTCACGAGGCGCCACGGTGGCGTTCGTGGCCTTGGGCCGTAAGCCTATCGGCTTGATTGCGATAACGGACCCTCCCTGCCCCGGGGCGGATACCCTGGTAGCGGCCCTTAAGGAAGCCGGCGTCAAGCACACGGTGATGCTTACGGGAGACAACGAAGCAGCAGCTCGGCGTGTCGCCTCTGACCTGGGTATCGACGAGGTTCGAGCAGGGCTCTTGCCGGAGGAAAAAGTGCGAGCTATCCGCGACTTGCAGGCAGCCGGCCACGTAGTCGCCATGGTTGGAGACGGCATCAACGACGCGCCTGCCCTGGCCACCGCTGACGTGAGCATAGCCATGGGGGTCTCAGGTACGGAAGCGGCCATCGAAGCGGCCGACATAGCTCTGATGACCGACAGGCTGGAGAGGGTTCCTCAGGCAATCGGACTGAGCCGGCGGATCTTGAGGGTAGTCCGCCAAAATGTGGTGTTCGCGGTTGTCGTAGTGGCCGCCCTCCTGGCAGGCGTAATAGGCAGGCTGGTGTTCTTGAGCGGCGGAATGCTCATCCACGAAGCTAGCGTGCTCCTGGTCATACTGAACGGAATGCGGTTGCTGAAGTGAGAGCCGACAACCCTATGTACAAGCACCGAAAGGCGTGTATAAAATGAGACTGCTCAGTCAGTTCGCCAGAGGCGAAACTTGGCCGAGACTTTACACCTCTGGAGGTGTTTATCCTGCAGGACTCCTCCCTCAAGCGTACGAGGCTGTCAAGAGGCATGACGCTTAAGGATCTTTCAGAAGCTACCGGGTTAAGCCAGGCTTTCCTCTCGGAAGTCGAGAACGGCAAGGCTAATCCCACAATAGATACCCTGCGGCGTCTGGCCAGAGGGCTCGGCGTCTCCCTGTTCGATATCCTTTCAGAAGAAGAGAGTTTCGTCGACATCGTCCGCGCTAGAGAGCGGAGAGTCGTAAACTCCTCGGAGTACAACGTAGACTACGAACTGGTGTCCACGCTTCTCCCTTCAGCGAAAAGCCAGGTAGTGATGGCGTGGTTATACCCTGGAGCAAGCACTTCTGACCAACCGCAGTCCCACGGCGCGCCCGGGGACGAAGAAATCGCCATCGTCATTACAGGCAGCATAACCATCACCTTGAACGAGAAAACCTACACCCTCAATGAAGGGGACAGCATCAGGTTCAACCCGTACGTCCCTCATCACTACACGAACGTAGGCAGCACAAGGGCCGGATTACTAACTGTCATGACGCCACCGTCCTTCTAAGGTAGACACCGAACCCCATAAGAAAGCCTTGGCTTACGCCCGGGCTTTCTTATGGGTTCACACGGGTCTAGAGCATGTCGAGAGACCACTGCGATATTTTCACTCACGTCACATGTAGTTCGCTGTAGACAAAATTGAAGAAGGGGAATTTGGTGAGAGCGTAGAATGAGGGATGTGATCCTGTGATTTGCGGAACACGTTGGTCAAGACATTCCGCGAGACGGCATTGAATGAGAGGGGTGGACACTTTGAGAGTCAGTCGCAATTTCACTCTAGTCCTGGTCGCGATGCTGGTTATCACTCAGTTGGCAGGTTGCTCTACCGCCAAGCCTGAACCGGAGCAACCCAAGGGTGGCACGTTCATATTCCCGATGGGAGCCGAAGCCCAGCAGATTAACCCGATCCTTGCGAACGGGAACTTCGCTGTAAGGCAGCTTTTCGACACTCTCGTTGCTAGAGACGAGGACGGAAACTGGATCGGTAAGCTTGCGGAAAGTTTTCAAGTCTCGGAAGACGGCTTGGTATACACTTTCAAACTTAGAGAGAACGTTAAGTGGCACGATGGCGAACCATTCACCGCTGAAGATGTGAAGTTCACCTGTGACACGGTCCTTGACGAGAAGACCTTGACCAACCGGAGATCGTGCCTTGTAGTTGGAGACAAGCCCATCGAAGTCGAAGTGATCGATGAGCACACAGTACGGTTCACTCTCCCCGAGTTTACGATCAACTTCCTAAGCAACATGGCTCTCTTGCGATATATACCCAAGCACCTGCTTGAGGGCAAAGACGTCAACACGGACGAATTCAACCAGAATCCCATCGGAACCGGCCCGTTCAAGTTCACTGAGTGGAAAAAAGGCGAATACCTCATTATGAGCCGGAACGATGACTACTTTTTGCCCGTTCAGCTGGACAGGTACATTCTCAAGATCATCCCCAGCGCGGAGGCTCAGGTCATAGCCTTGGAGAAAGGTGAAATCGACTGCCTCCTGCTTCAGGGCAGTGATATCGAGCGCCTCAAGAGTAACCCGGATATCGTTCAGTACAACATCAATGCGGGGTACAATTACTTCCTGTACTTGAACATCCACAAAGCTCCTCTAGATGACGTGAAGGTGCGTCAGGCCATCGCCTATGCCATCGATCGCGAAAGTATGGCATCGACTGTTACCTATGGCTCAGCTAAGGGAGCCTACGGTCTCTACGACCCCGCCGGCCCGCTGGCCGACTACTACAACCACGATGCGCCCGAGTACAGGTACAACATAGAAGAAGCCAAGCGACTGCTGGCTGAGGCCGGCTGGACCCCAGGTTCAGACGGTATCCTGGAGAAGGACGGGCAGAAGTTCGTCATCGAGCAGATAATCACCGCAGCCAACGAGAAAGTAGCCACGATGCTCCAGTCAGACTTGGCTAAGGTCGGCATCAAGATGGACATCCGCATGCTGGATAACGCGGCGTACAGCGCGGCGCTCCGGCTAGACCCCGAATCCCCGGACGCCCCGTGGTGCTACGTTACAGCAAACGGCCCCACCAATACGGGGGACCCGGATTACTACGACACTTTCCACACGAAAGCCTATGGGATCAGGTTCAACTACGTGAAGTACTCTAATCCCCGCGTGGACGAGTTGCTGGACAAAGGTCTTACAATTCTTGAGAAGGAAGCGCGTATTCCCATCTACAAGGAGTTCCAGCAGATTGTGATGGAGGAACTCCCAATGATCCCTCTATACCAGTTCGTGGTCGTTTTCGCTGTTCGGAGCCGCGTGGGAGGGCTTCCCGAAGACCGCACCGCCGATGCCAACGGCATCGTCTGGGAAGAGGCATGGCGCCTTTACATCAAACCGGAAACCAAATAGGCAGATTGTCTAGGCCAAACGTTTGGCCGCAAGGACGCATCCATACAAGAGCAAACCCCGCGGTATTCACCGCGGGGTTTGTCTGTTCCTACTTTCAAAGGTGAGTACGAGTCTCTTCACCTGACCCTTATCCCATCGACAAATACCGCGTCTACCCTGGAACGGACGCTCAGAGGATCGCCGGAGAACAGCACCAAGTCAGCGTCTTTCCCCACGTCGATGCTACCTATCCTGGAGTCCACACCCATGACACTCGCCGGATTCAGAGTAAGCATCTTCAGAGCGCTTTCGTGGCTTAGGCCGTGCTTGACGCAGATGGATGCCTGCATCCTCAAGTCTCGGACACTCACCACCGGATGGTCAGTGATGAAACTCACAAGGACACCGGCATCGTTGAGGATTTTCGCCGCATCGGGACGCGCAGCCGAAAACATCGGGAACCACCTGTCTCCCAATAGGGGCCCATAGTTTACGGGAACGCGGCGGGACGCCAATTGCCCGGCAACCAAGTGCGCTTCGTCGCCGTGTTCCACAGTGAACTCGAAGCCGAACTCATCTTGGAGCCTGAAGAGACCGTAAATGTCCGCAGGCATCATACAGTGGACTCTCACGGGCATCTCATGCCGTAGGACCATCCCCAACATCTCAAGGATGCGTCGCTTCCGCGGGTCCGCCAACGGCCTGCTCTTTCCCAACTCCAAGGTACTGAGATACTCCCTTGCTTCTTTGAATTGCTCGCGAAAAATCGAGACGATACCCATCCTGGTCGAAGGATAGGGGGCTCCGAAGCTAGGTAGTCCTCCCCGTCCGCTTGGGGTCCAAGCAACCTTCAGAGCTGCAGGATTTCTCAGGATGCGACCGCCAATAGACTTCCCCGCAGTCTTCAGGGCGACGCTGGTACCCGCGATGATATTTGTGCTCCCGGGGTGCACCATTATCGAAGTAACGCCGCCTTCGAGAGCGTCGTCAAAAGCACGGTCGGAGAAGTTGATGCCGTCCAGGGCGCTTAAGTTCGCGGTGACCGCATCCGTATTCTCGTTCTCATCTGAGGAGTCCTCACCCTCCGGCCAAATCCCCACATGGCAGTGGCAGTCGATAAGGCCGGGGACCAGCCACTTCCCTGAAGCGTCCACCACTTCGCTGTCCGCTGTCGGTGTGATGTCTGGACCCAGTGCCACGATCCTGCCATTTTCTATAGCGCAGCTGCCGTTTTCAATCACACCGTGGCTGATCGTGCAGATACGGGCGTTCTTTATGACAATCACAGGGCCTCACCCCCTTGACTGCTACCCCGCGCAAGGAGCGCAGCCCGCATCTCTGGTCGATCCCCGTTATCTTCAGGCAGACACCCATACACCGCGACTCCGTCCGTAACCACCGCCAAGATGGGCGACACAATCTCCAGAGGGTCTCCTCCAAATAGAACAAAGTCAGCGTCCTTTCCCGGTTCGAGGGACCCTACCTTGTCGGCTACTCCGAGAATTTCCGCGGCTTGGGATGTTATCACTCGCAGAGCCGACTCGTGACTCACACCTTCTCGCACCAGCACACCTGCGTGGTAAGGTAGGTGGGAACCGGGGAACGTTGGATGGTCGCTCATAAGCGCTATCTTCACTCCGGCGTCTATCAAGGCGCCCGGCGCGTTCAACGTAGCGTTCCTGAGTTCACTCCCTCGCCGCGGCATCACTATCGGCCCAAGGACACAAGGAACACTCGCTTGTGCCAGCTCATGAGCCGCGAGGTGAGCTTCGGTAGCGTGGTGCAACACCATGTCGAAGCCGTACTCGGCTTGGAGCCTCATAGCCATCTGGATATCTTGAAGACGGTGGACGTGGAAGGCGACCGGATACTCTCGCCGCAACACAGCTGCTAAATGGGCGTTTCTTGACTCTCCGGCACTCGATTTGTCGTCGTCCGGCACCTCGGACTTGGCCCGTTCAAATATCTCTCTGATAAGCGCCGCCAAGTTCATACGCGTTGCCGGGGGCCTCCGCATCTCCTTGGCGTACCTTAGCGGGTGCTGTCCCAAAGCCATCTTGAGAGCGGCGTGTTCCCTGAGCACCGTAGGAGCTTGGCCGTCAAATCGGGTCTTCACCACCGCCCCCACTCCAGAGATCACTCCGATACGCTCAGCCATGGGCCCATACCTTATCGGGCTGCCCGGCAACACGCACACCGTAGTAACGCCCCCTTCAAAGCACTTTCGCAAGCCGCCTTCAAGCGGGTTGAGCGCGTCAAGGGCGTGGAGGTGTGGGCTAAACAGAGAGGTCCTTTCATCGGCATCCGGCACGGTAATCCCCTGGGTCTCGAAGCCCGCATGGCTGTGGGCATCCACGAAACCGGGAGCAATCTCCAAACCCTGCCCTTCAAGGGCCCGGCAATCAGAAGGCAGAGAAGCGCGTTCCACAGCGTCAACGATCTTACCTGAATCGTCATTCACAATGAGGGTTCCCGTGAATGTCCCTTTGGGACCCGCTGTATGGAGTCGCGCGCCGACTATCGCGTACATGAACAAGTATCCCTCCCGCCATCTTCCCGCGTTTCGCGTAACTGCTCCATAAGGCGACGTTGTGAAACCGGACGGTGCGGCTCAGTCACCGTCTCCCGGTCGGATTTGGAACAGCCCGCGTCGCTTTCTTCACGAAGGCCATCCCGTCGAAGTTGTCTGCCAGCACCACCTCTTGCGAGTAGTCTAGAGGTGTCGAATTGGCCTTGAACCCAGACCCTATGTTCCTCATGGGTAGAGGCGTGCTTAGCCAATCCCTTACGGGGCCAACCACCGGCTCTGACCTGAAGTCTACTATGTAGTTGGAGTAGGGGGCGCCGGACAGGTACCATTCCAGGAAGCCTTCGGGTGTAGGCCCGACCGTGAACTCAGTCAACGGCCCTCCGGAACGGTTAGCACTTGAGTCCCGGGACTGGAAGGAACCCTCATCGAAGGCCATGCCTAGGGCGTAGTATTCTTCTCCGAAGACTCGCCTCAGATGGGCTCCCATGCTCGGACCGTCTTTCACGGTGCCGTTCAGAATGTGGGCGTTGTGAGCCCAGACCACGAGCTTCGCATCCGGTTCCAGATACTTGGCTATGTACTCAATGTTCTCGGCCATATAGACATCCCTACTGCTCATCCGGATAGGACGCTCGCTGTAACAATCAAAGTACTGGCAGATGACCCTGGCGTTCTGAAGAGCCCATTCGTACTCCTCGCGGGAAGACGCGCGGACAAAAGGAACTTTGTTCTTGGCAATAAAGCCAATCAGGCGGTAAAGCCTGTCCATACCCTGGCATCGAAAGTCGTCGGATTCTTCCCTTTGCTCCCAAAAACGTCCCTTAAACAGCCCGTTGACGCTCTCGAAGGCATCCTTGGCCATATGAACCTCCTGAGGCGCCGTCTTGGTCAGATAGGCTTCGACTATCTCCATGCCTCTTTCCACCCGCTGTGGGTCATAACCGAGAAACTTAACCTCTCTGCCGCGATCGCAAGTTCTGTTGTACTCTCGCATCCAATCGACCATGGAAGAGACTTCTTCGGTGTCCCATGTCCAGAAGCCCTGACTTGCAAGCGCGGTTGACCGGTCGCCCTTACCGTAAAGAACGTAGTTGTTGATGTCGTTGCAGCAGGCCGGATAACTGGCTTCGATGGAGAACACCGTATACCCCATCTCCTTGACCAGGAACTCTAGCAACCGATGTTTTAGCTGAAAAAACTCCCTAGTTCCATGGGTGGACTCACCGAGACCCACAACGCGGACCCGGTCCAATACCTTCTTCAAAGGCTCAAGGTCCTGAAACCCGCTGCTGGCTTGTACAGTCCTAAGCGGGATCGCCGCGACCTCCAGGTACTTTCTCACGATCTCTCTTCTGGAAGCGCAGTCACGTTTCTCTTGGTCTACACTCACAAAAGTATCCTCCCGTCTCCTGCGCAGGCATTTTCGCTGACGCTCGCGCATAGCTTCGCTGCCCACAAAAAGTGCCGTAGCGAAGTTTCCGGATATCACGCCGTCGCGTAATGGCACGCGACCAGCCTTCCATCGATTTGGGTAAGCACCGGACGCTCCGCTGAGCACCTTGCATCGGCCCACGGACACCTTGGATGGAAGGCGCACCCTGATGGCGGCCTGGCTGGACTAGGCACGTCTCCTTGTAGAACGATTCGCTGGCTCCGAAAGTCTGGGTCAGGAACGGGAATCGCAGATATCAGAGCCCTGGTATAAGGATGCATGGGGCTCTTGAACAGGGCTTCAGACGTGCCAATTTCGACAATACGTCCGAGATACATGACGCCCACCCTGTCCGAAATGTGCCTTACAACATGTAGTCCGTGAGCAATGAAGATGTAAGTGAGGCTCAGCTTTTCCTGGAGTTCCTCAAACAGCCGGAGAACTTGCGATTGAATCGAAACGTCAAGAGCCGATACAGGCTCGTCGCAGATTATGAGCCGCGGCCTAAGCCCGATGGCCCGGGCGATGCCGATCCGCTGACGCTGTCCACCAGAAAACTCGTGAGGGTACCTGCCAGCGTCTGAAGGGTGCATCTTCACGGTAGCCAAAAGCTCCGCCACCATCTCATCTGTCTCAGCCTTAGTCCGGGTGACCCCGTGGAGCCTCAAAGGAGCTCCGATTATCTCTCCTGCAGTCTGGCGAGGGTTCAAAGAACCAAACGGGTCCTGAAATACAATCTGCATCTGCCGACGCAGTCTCTGCATATCCTTGGGCCCGGCCCTCAATACGTCTTCTCCGTCAAACAGAACCTCTCCGCCCGTAGCCGGAAGGAGCCGCAGAATTGTCCTCCCTACGGTCGTCTTGCCGCAACCGGATTCGCCTACAAGTCCGAAAGTCTCGCCCTTCTGGACTTCGAAACTGACTCCGTCCACGGCGTATACATGGCCGACCACCCGCCGGAATATCCCGCCATAGATGGGAAAATACTTTTTTAGTTCTCGTACCTCAAGAAGTGGTCTCTCGCCGACGCGCATTGAGGGAACCCTGTCGCCCCCATCTCTATTGGCCATTTCGGCAATAGCGCTCACCATTCCCCACCTCCGACCATGGTCGCTGCCCTGTGGCACGACACTTTCCTGTACTCACCCAAAACCGTGGTGGTCGGTTCTTCCGTAGAACAGATGTCCTTGGCGAAACGACAGCGCGTGTGGAAGCGGCAACCGGAGGGGAAACTCAACGGGCTGGGGACAACACCGTCAATGACCGCCAGTTCTCCTCTGGGCTTATCTATCCTGGGCACACACTCGTGTAGACCTATGGTGTACGGGTGAAGGGGCGCGTGGAAGAGATCCCTGACGGGGGCTTCCTCCACAATCTTACCCGCATACATCACTATTGCCCGGTCAGCCATCTCAGCGACCACTCCCAAATCGTGAGTGATTAGCATTACGGCCATTCCGAGTTCTCGCTTTAGTTCCCGCATGGCCTCTAGGATCTGCGCTTGGATGGTCACGTCCAAAGCCGTAGTGGGCTCGTCGGCAATCAAGAGCTTTGGCCTGCAAGAAAGCGCCATCGCGATCATGACTCTCTGCCGCATCCCGCCTGACATCTCATGGGGATATTGGGTAACGCACCTCTTTGGATCAGGAATCCCGGCCATCGCCAACATGGCCTCGGCTCTCGAGAGCGCCTCGCGTCTGGACAATCCCTGGTGACGGGTAAAGACCTCGGCGATCTGGTCGCCTACCGTATACACAGGGTTCAGAGAAGTCATGGGTTCCTGGAAGATCATGGCCATGTCCTTGCCTCGAATGCGGCGCATCTCCTCATCTGTCTTCTTAAGGAGGTCCTCTCCCTCGAAAATGATCTCGCCAGAGACGTAGCGGCCGGGCGGAATCGGGACCAACCTCATCAGTGAAAGGGCGGTTACGCTCTTCCCGCAGCCTGACTCGCCGACCACTCCCAAGGTCTCGCCGCGGTTCACAGTGAAAGAGACGTTATCTAGGGCAGGCAAAGTCCCGTCAGACGTCTCGAAGTAGGTCCTAAGTTCTTTGACCTTGAGCAAGGCTTCCATCTCTTGCACCTCCTCGTGCTGTCACCTCAGACTCTGGTCCGAGGGTCAAGAGCATCCCTGAGCGCGTCGCCAACGAAGTTAAACGCAAGAACGGTTAGGGCGATCAAGAGACCGGGATAGAACGCAACCCACCAGGACGTCCGTAGGTACACCTGTGCCCGGCTGAGCATGCTTCCCCAACTCGCGGTAGGCGGTTGAGTGCCCAACCCCATGAAACTCAGTGCCGATTCCATGAGGATAGCGCCGGGAATACCCATAGTAGTCGAGACTATAATTGGGCCAAGAGCGTTCGGAAGTATTTGCTTGAAGATGATATTGAGGCCCCCAAAACCTAGAGCGCGGGCCGCCTCAACATACTCCCGTTCGCGCAGGCTCAAGAACTCTGCCCTAACCATCCTGGCCATGCCCATCCAGCTGGTTAACCCCACGACAATCATCACGTTGTACAGGCTGGGCTTAAGGGTGGCCTGAATCGTCAGAAGCAAGAAGAAGGTTGGGAAACAAAGCAGGACGTCAATGAACCGCATGATGATGTTATCTACTTGTCCGCCAAAATACCCGGCTATGGAACCTACGGTCACCCCTATAATGGTAGAAACTCCCATCGATACAAAGCCCACGCTCATTGATATCCGGGCGCCGTAGATGGCGCGGGAAAGGTAATCTCTACCCAAGTCGTCGGTTCCCCAAGGGTGGTCCTTGCTTGGCGGGGCCGGCATACCAGGTGAAGGCAGGCGTGAAGTGTCGATTTCGTTTGGGTCGTACGGAGCGATGTATGGGGCAAAGATTGCGACCAAACCGAAAAACACCAAGATCGCCAATCCAATAACCCCTAGCTTATGTTTCATGAACCGTCGTACACGCTTCATATGCTCAGTCCTCCTGGCCGTACGCTGGGCACCTTCGGTGCCTAACGCAGGTACTTAGTACAGGTACCTGTACAAACGCCTACAGCAGACGTTTGGTACAGGTCCGAGCACGGGTGCCTAGTACCTGATGCGGGGGTCGACTACCGCGTAGAGAATGTCCGAAAGCAGGTTGCCTAGCATGACCATCAGAGCTGAGACCAACCCGACACCCATAACGACCGGATAATCCCTGGCAAAGATAGCTTCAGTCCCAAGCCGCCCCATGCCCGGCCAGGCAAATAAGTTCTCTACCAGGTACGACCCGCCTACCAAAGTTGAAAGAGAGTTGCCAAGCATGGTCACAATTGGGATCAAGGCGTTTCGCCACGCATGCTTAAAGATGACCACTCGCTCTGTCAGCCCTTTTGCCCGCGCGGTCCGAACGTAATCCTGCTTGAACGCTTCGATCATAGCGGTGCGCTGGTGGCGCATTTTCCCTGCCAGGCTGCCGAAGGTCATGGCCGTAACGGGCAGAATGAGGTGGGCGATCCTGTCTACAAAGATGCTCCACGCCCCGGGGCCGGCGTACAGGGACATTCTCCCTCCTGAAGGAAGCCAGTCGAGCCTGACAGAGAACGTGTATATGAGCATTAAGGCAATCCAGAAGGAAGGTATTGATATTCCGATAAACGCCAGCACTGTAGCCAAATAGTCGCCGGGGGAGTATTGTTTCACGGCTTGCATTACCCCGACAGGCAAGGCGATGGCTATGGACAACACCAGAACTAATGCGTTAAGAGTGAGCGATGCCGGAAGCTTCTCGGCGATCATGCTGGTCACCGTCCTGCCGGACAGAAGCGAACGGCCCAAGTTCCCCTTTAGCACCTCCTTGGCCCAGTTCCAGTACTGAACGTAGAGAGGCTTGTTGAGCCCCAGCCGCTCCTTCAAAAGCTCCATCTCACTCTGAGACATGGAGTACAGTTCGCGCGGGTCTTCGCTCATGTAGATCAGAGGGTCTCCCGGGGCGAACTTTATGACCACGAAACTGATAATTGAAACCCCGATAAGGAGGGGTATCATCAACAAGAGGCGCCTTATGATGTACTTAAGCAAGGGTCATACCCCCTATCTCATGCGATCTGGCCCAAAGCACGCTTCCTAAGTTCGGCAGGATCGTAGATCTTTCCGCCCAAGACTACCTTTCGGGTCCTCGACACATCGCGGATGTCCCGGCTCGGGTCACCCTCAACTATCACCAAGTCGGCCAGCTTTCCGGCAGAGATTGATCCTCTCTCTCTGTCCACACCCATAGCTCGTGCCGAGTCATAGGTAGCGGCGCGAATCGTCTCCAACGGGGTAAGTCCCGCCCGAACAAAGTTCTCCAGTTCACGTTGGAGTCCCCAACCCGGTGTGATGGCGGGGCCGACAGGATCGGTCCCCGGCACAACTAGTCCGCCAGCCTCGTGGACCATCTTCGTGAAACGGAGCTGCTTGTCCATGGCGCGTTCCAACGTCGCCCGTTGATCGGGCGAAATCTCCGGCCGCTTGGCGGCCATTTCCTCGCGAGTCGCCCGGGCTTCAATGGTCAGGTAATCCAGCCAGTTTTCCACCGCCGGACGGAAATCCGGGTCCATGCTGTACTGGAAGACTACTATGGTTGGGCAAATAACCACCTTGTTCTTGACTATGGATTGGATGAGCCGCCGGAGCTGGAGGCACTCCATGTCCAGAGTCTCCACTTGTCCATACCCCATATCCACCGGGCGGAACTCGGACATCTGAAAGAGACCGTGTTCTAAACCGTTGATGCCGAGTTCGATCGCCTTTTTGGCAGTAAGCGAGCCTAGGTGACCTATGACGGGCAGTCCCACCGCGTGGGCAGCCTTCACCAGTGCCTTGAACTGGTCCTCGTGAATGCGGCTGTATACTTTAA
Organism: Candidatus Fermentithermobacillaceae bacterium; assembly: GCA_012840345.1. Taxonomy (GTDB): domain Bacteria; phylum Bacillota; class Sulfobacillia; order Fermentithermobacillales; family Fermentithermobacillaceae; genus DULO01. The sequence continues at coordinate 12,046 of DULO01000009.1, read as the reverse complement.
CCATGTCGATCCGGTCATGCCAGCGCTCAAACATGGCAAGTGCCTGCTCCGCGTCATCGGTGCCCTTAATCCAGGATATTGATGATGAGGTGTGGTCAAAATACGGTCCCGCAGTGTGCACCCGAGGTCCATCTATACGGCCCGAAGCTTGGTCTTCACGGCACTTCACTGCAGCTTCAGGGTCCAGTTCGCCGGGCGCCCTGACGGAGGTTATGCCGCCGGCCAAGTACAGGAGCGGGTAGGCAGGTATTTGCATCGTGATGTTCTTGCCGCCGCGAGCGTACAAGTGCCCGTGCATATCGAAAAGGCCCGGTATGACCGTCATGCCTTTGGCGTCTATCCCGGTTGTACCTGAGGGAACCGGAATGTCTTGACCTACCGCGACTATCGTGTCGCCTTCTATCAGCACGGTCTGGTTCTCGTAGACTCCGCCAAGGCCGTCGACCACCCTAGCCCCTGTAATTGCCAAGAACCCTTGGTTTCCGTGGCTCCCGTTTCGTGCCATCTCATTCACCCACCTCGTATTCTTAGGAACCGCCGCTCTGCGCCTTACTCCCTGAACCAAACCTGCTCCTCCAACCGGTAGCGGTGGGACGGGCCCTGCTCGTCCGCCCGATGTAGACGATCCCATCGTACTGGTTCATTGGCCTCTTACTTTCGCACCGTTCGAAGGGCCAGTCCGGATTGAAGCCGCCGCCCACTTGCCTGTGGGCTCTCGGCTCATCCAACCAGTGTTGAACTACCTCGTCCTTATTCCGGCGGAAATCGACGTACGAATCTCCCAACCCCGCCTTGGCAAAGTACCACTCAACGCTCCCTTCCCTAGCCGGAGGAAGAGAGAACTCACCTATTCTTAGCTCGGGTTCTCGGCCGTCAAGGGCCTGGAACCATCCCTGGTTGAAGGTCAGCCCCAGCGCGTAATAGCCCCTTCCGAACATCCTTCGAAGGTGTTGTCCCATGGTCACTAAACCCTCAATCGCGGGAAAAGTCGTCACGTGCATGTTGTGAGCCCACACCACAGCCTTTCCTCCCGGCTCCAAGACGTTAATGATGTATTCGACGTTCTCAGCCATAGCGCTGTCCCGCGAGTTGTGCAGTTCCACCGGGTCCTGGATTAGGAGCAACGTTGACGCGTACTGGATGCACACTCGAAGGTGCTGCAAAGCCGATTCGTATTCTTCGGGGGAACTCCGCCGGACAAAAGGCATACGGTTGTGGCTTATGTATCCTAGGAGCCCGTAAAGCTTGTTGAGTATATCCGCTCTCGCCTGTATGTCGACGCCGTCTTCTGACTTGCCCAGAGTTTGGGGCAATATCCTGAGGTTCGCGAGTTCCCCGAGGATTATAGACGCTTCATCATACTTGTAAGGAGCCACTCTCTCCAGGTAACCCAAGATGACCCCGGGCACTTTCTCGATAGACTGGCAATCGCAACCGTAGAACCTCACCTTGCGGCCTCGCGGCTGGGACATGTTGTACCGCCGCATCCATTGGATCAGTTCCAAGACCTCAATCGTATCCCAGGTCCAGAAACCCTGAGCCGCTAGTGCAGACGCAGCGTCGCCCTGTCCGTACAGGACATAGTCATTGATCCCCTGGCAGACGTCGTAACCGGCCTCAAGAATGAAAGTGTGAAACCCCTTTTTCGACACCAAGTACTCAAGGAGCCTGTGCTTAAGCTGGAAAAACTCCCTCGTCCCGTGCGTGGCCTCGCCTAGCCCGACCACTCGGACTGAGTCTTCGTCAATGAGGCACCCAAAGGGCTCGAGGTCGTCAAATCCGTTCCCGGCTTCCACGTACTTAATCGGGTGCGCATTTGACTTAAGCCAAGCGGTCACCAGTTCCTCGCACGAGGGCTCGTCGCAACCCGGCTTGCCGCCTGCCACCTGCCCGCATTCTCTGCTTTCGCTAGACATGGACTACCTCCACCCTGTTGGATTCGGTCTGGCCCGCGAGGTTTTCTCCATATAGACAACAGCATCAAACCGATTGATTGGTTTGGTCGTCTCGTATTTCTCTGGTGCCCAGTTGACGGCGAAGTTGGCGCCTATTTGCCTCATAGGCCGTTCTTGGTCCATCCATCGCTCAACCGCGTCGAGCTTGTTTTGACGAAGGTTCACCATGTAGTTGTCGAGGCCAACCTGAGCAAAAACCCATTCCACCGTGCCTTCACGAGCAGGCGGAAGTCTGAAGCCGGTAAGAGAGTAGTTTGGCTCCAGCATGTCCCTTGACTGGAATCCGCCTTGATTGAACAGGAAGGCGATGTTGTAGTAGGCCTGTCCAAAGATGTTGTGAAGTTGTTGGCCCATGGTCGTGGAGCCCTCAGTCCCGTAGCTTCTAGTTACATGGCCATTGTGGGCCCAAACCACAGCTTTTGCGCCAGGCTCCAACACGTTAATGATGTACTCTATGTTTTCAGCCATTGAGAGATCCCGCTCAGCAAAGGCATCCAAGCCTATCCTGGGTCTCCCGAGCATGACGCAATACTGTAAGCAAACCCGCGCGTGTTGTAGGGCGAACTCGTATTCTTCCGGCGAAGTCATTCGGGTGAAACGCATTCTATGGTGCGAGATAAATCCTATAAGGGTGTACAGATTGTCGATTACCTTGGCTTTGTGCGCTGCTCTGGCTTCCACCTCGTCCGAAGCCGGTTCAGTCTTGATAGTGGAAAGCGGCCCGATTGCCGATTCTACAAGGTGAGCTGCTTCAGGCGCAACGTTGTTGACGTAGTCTCGGACTATCTTTGTGGCGTTCACAATAGACTGGATATCGCTCCCGTAGAACTTAACCTTTCTGCCTTGGGGCTTGGTGACGTTGTACTGACGTATCCACTCGATCATGGCCAGGACTTCCTCGGTATCCCAGGTCCAAAAACCTTGACCGGCAAGTGCCCATGCCGCAGTGCCTTGGCCGTAGAGCACATAGTCGTTGATGCCTGTACACACATCATAGCCGGCCTCGATTACAAAGACCGTAAACCCCTTCTTGACGACCAAATACTCAAGCATCCGATGCTTGAACTGGAAGACCTCTCTGGTGCCGTGGGTTGCCTCACCTAAACCGACAACCCTCACCCCATTATCGATGACCTCGTCCAGCATCTCAAGGTCTTGAAAACCGTGTCCAGCTTCCAGGCTCGCCAAAGGAATGGCGTTCTCCTTTAGCCACTTTATCGTAGCCGCATCCAAAGGTGCGTCGCTTTGCATGTAACATCCGCTCCTAGCGTGGAGTATGCGGGGATATGCGCCTTATTCAGGCTTTATCCCGCTCTTCACTTTCTGATCCCTGTTGGGTTCGGTCTCGCTCTAGTGGTCTTGTCCACGTATATTAAGGCGTCGTAGCTCTTTATGGGCCTCATTGTCTCGTACTTGTCAGGTGTCCAGTCATCTGCGAAAGCGGCGCCCCATGACCTCATCGGCCGACCTTCGGCGATCCACGCTTCTACAGCGGCCTGCTTCTGCTGGCGCAGATCTATGATGAAGTTCTCGTAGCCGACTTGAGATAGGTACCACTCAACTGTACCTTCGCGGGCGGCGGGCAGCGTAAACTCCCGAACAGCGTGAGTGGGATGCTGCTGGTCGCGGGCTTGGAATCCTCCCTGATTGAATGCAAACCCGAACACATAATAAGTTTGGCCAAAGATGGTCCGAAGATGTTGGCCCATGCAGAACATCTCTGTGTTGTCCTGTATATGGTCCCGCCAGCGGCCTTCCCCGCCGTAATTAGTTGTAACGTGGCCGTTATGGGCCCAGACCGCGATCTTGGCCTCGGGTTCTAGGACTTTGGCGATGTATTCGATGTTCTCGGCCATGGCCATGTCCCGGACATTCCACTGCTCGGTGAAAGTCACCGGCTTGCCTATCTCCATATACCACTGAACGCACACGCGGGCGTTTTGTAGGGCCTCTTCGTACTCCTTAGTAGAACTCCGGCGGACGAAACGCACCCTATGGTGGGTGATGTACCCAATCAGCCTATAGAGCCCGTTAATTACCGCAGCTTTTTTCTCCGCGGTCGGCCCTTCTTCCCCGGGAGGGATGGGGTCGTGAGTGTGGTAAAGGGGTTCTAACAAAGCGTTGGCTTCTTCTAGATACTCAGGGGCGACCCGCTTGATGTAAGACTTAACCACGTCTATAGATATTCTTTTGAACTGGCAGTCAAACCCGTAGAACTTCACTCTTCGGTTTTCGGGTTGAGTCTGGTTGTACTGACGGATCCATTCGATAAGAGCCAAAACCTCTTCGGTGTCCCACGTCCAGTAACCGAGCCCCGCCAAGGCGCTCTTGGCATCGCCGATCCCGTATAGGACGTAGTCGTTCACCTTGACTGAGGCATCGTAACTGGCTTCGATAGCAAACACAGTGAAGCCTTGGTGTACGACTAGGTACTCAAAGAGCCTGTGTTTGAACAGGAAAAACTCACGAGTCCCGTGATTTACCTCACCCATTCCGACGATCCTTACTCCGTGTAGCGCCTTATCCAGCATCTTGAGGTCGTCAAAACCGTTGCCAGCTTCCAGGCTTTTGAGCGGCAAGGCGTGAGCCCTTATCCATTCGACTGCTGTTGAATCCGCACACAATTCTGCTTGGTTCATTGAAGTGCTCCTCCTGTCTATGGGCTACATCTCACAAAAGGTGTCACTCATCGGCCGTGGCTATTTCAGCTCGCCTACCTCGACTGGAACTCCTGTGCAAAAGCAAAAACAGCCGGGTGGCCTCCCGTATGGAAGAAGAGCACCGCTTCAGCATCGTCTAGCTCCCCTTTTTTCAGTAAATCGAGCATGCCGGACATAGCCTTGCCCGTGTAAACCGGATCCAGGAGAAGTCCTTCTGTCTCTCCAAGCAAGAAGACGGCTTCGTTTCCAGCCTTGGTCGGAACCGCGTACTTGCCGCCGTAATACTCGTCGTGGACCACGATGTCCGACGGGGATAGAAACCTGGATATCCCTAAGAGAGTGTAGGTCTCGTTGACTAATCTTGCGACGGCCTCTCGCTGGGGCAAAGAATCCCTGCTTACCGCTACTCCATGTACTCGCGCGGATGGGCACTCCTCTCGGAAGCCTATCTCGATTCCGGTTTGAGTCCCGGCGGAACCTGTGGCGACAAAGACATGCCCGAACTCAACTCCCATCTTTCTCCCCTGTTCGATGGCTTCGATCGAACTCTCTATGTAGCCTAACGCACCTAGGGGAACCGATGCCCCTATTGGCACCACAAAGGGTTTGCGCCCTTCATTCTTCAGTTCGTCTACCAGCGCATCGACATGAGCCTGAATGTCATCCTCTCCAGAATGGAAGTGCAAGTGAGCGTTGAGGATGGTGTAGTACAGAAGATTCCCTTGCCTAACGGTCGGTTCTTCGCCCTGGAGGAAAAGATGGCAGTCCATCCCCAGCTGCCTGGCTATGGCCAGTGTCTGCCTGCAATGGTTGGACTGGACTGCCGCCCACGTGATTATGGTATCGGCTCCCTTATCTCGGGCTTCGGCCATCACAAAGTCAAGTTTCCGATTCTTGTTTCCCCCGAGTCCGACGCCGGTCAAGTCGTCGCGTTTCGCAAATATGCGGGGTTTGCAGCCGAGAGACTTGCGGAGATTCCTAAGTTCATGTAGGGGCGTCGGCCGGGGGAAAAGGTTTAGTCTCGGAAAACGTGTTAAGTCCATTAGTAGCTTGCACTCCTTCCTCAACTCACGGGGTATGGTGAACCGGTCCGACGATGCCTCGTATCTCAACTCGGCGTACCAAGACCGGCTCATGTTCGGAATCCAAACACGACAGCGGCCTTATGCCTCAAGTCGAAGACGTTGGGCTTCAACTTCGCGGTATCATATTCGTCACGAGTTCATTCAAATCCTCCATTTCATCGCCACGCCCGAAACCTATTCGCTGTAGACGACTACCCGGGCCCTGACCGTGGGAACGATTGCCGAAGCCAATGCAGGTTATTAGCTTCGCCCGTCGAAAAAGGTAATCGCAAAACTCGAAAAAGCCATCCCTTGGGGGTGCTCGGAGTGCTTCCCAAGTTATCGGAAAACTCGACCGCAGATGAGTGCCTCACTCAATTGAGGTTGCACGCGATCGTCGCCGGTCAATCTCCTCTCCCAATGGCCGTTTTCTTTCCGCCTAAGTACCGGTGCGCCATGGCCAATCCGGCCTTTGAAGAACTGTTCAAATCGGATTACCCGGTCGTGGGAAAGGGACTTTACGACATCCTGCCTGAAACGGCGGCGGAAGCCATACCGCTTTTCGAGGAAGTACTGCGGTTCGGACTATCCAGGACAATAGACGATGTAGCCAGAACGGCGATGACCCCGGGCGGCCTAAAGATGAGACATTATATGGTCATCTTAAGCCGCGTTCAACGTGAGACCGATTACGGAGTCTTGTTGACCATCATAGACACGACCGAGAGGGTCTTGGCCGCGAAACAAACCCAGCATGCCCTGGATAGAGCGGAGCAGTCCTCGGCGGCGTGGCAAGCCATATTCGAGGCCGCCTCTCAGGGGTTGGCCGTGGTAGACGAGAACCTCAACATCGTAGCCATGAACCGGGCAGCCGCGGAGATCTTGGGAGTCCTTGAAGATGAGGTCGGCCAAAAACTTGAACCCCGGCTGGGGCGCAGTGTGTTGCACCATCCTACCACCGGGGAACCTCTGAAGCGCAGCGATTATCCTGCCACTCGCGCGGCCAAAGGCAAGTATGTCCTGAACTTCCCCGCTACGCTTCACAACCGTGCGGGTCGCGCCATCGACGTCTTGATATCCACCGCGCCGGTGAACAGCCCTCCGGGCTATCCCCGGCGGTTCGTCATAACCTGGCAGGACGTCACTAACCTCCGGGCTTTGGAGCGAGCCAAGAACAACTTCATGATGGTGATTAGCCACGAACTCAGAAACCCATTGCAGGTCATCCTGGGACTCATGAAGCTCGTGCCCAAAGATCCGGGACAGGCCTACCCGAGCGAGATGAGCAACTACCTGGATATCCTTGAAAACCAGGTTCGCCATTTGAACTCCTTGGTGAACGAGATCCTTCAAGGTTATCAACTGGACAGCGGCAGGCTGCCGATTAACCTAGAACCGGTCAACTTGGCGGATGTACTGCGCCAGGCCATGGCTCCTTATCTGATAAGGGGCACCCGCACCTGGGTCGGCCCTGAGCCGGACGCGGAGGAAATCCTGGTCATGGGGGATGTGCTACGGCTTTCTCAGCTCATAGGGAACCTGTTGAGTAACGCTGTGAAGTACTCCCCCGAAGGCACGATCATAGAAGTCAAGCTCTCCACAGACGGTTCCAACGCTTTTCTAAAAGTCCTGGACCAAGGTCGCGGAATTCCCGCCGGCGAGTTGGAAAGAGTGTTTGAGGGATTTTACCGCCCGGCCAACGTAGCGGACTGGGTTTCCGGAAGCATCGGGCTAGGTCTATATATCAGCCGCGCGACCGCGAGGGCTCACGGCGGGGACCTTTGGGCAGAAAACCGCGACGGCGGGGGAACCGTCATGTGCCTCCGTCTCCCACTGCTTGCAGAGTAATTGGCAGTAACTAACGGATGACCGCGGCAATCCGACGTTATTGCTGTGACCGTGGAACTACCCCGGGCGTGACGTCGTAATAACTAACGACGACGGTCCAAGCCGCCGCCATACGTCTCGTCGTGATTGGAGTGGTCCTAGTGGCTCTGAAGGACACATTAGTGAAGCTACTTTCGTCAGCCGGTCCGACGCTACGCCGTTTCTGGGTTCCGGTGCTGTTGACGATAGCGATGACTACCTCGCTGGTCTTGTCCGCGGACCAACCGTGGGAGAAGAGATCAGAAGACATGGTCAGGTTCGCCGCGTCAATCGCGCCGGGCGTGCTGGCGGCATGGTGCGCCATTCTCTTCTGGGAACGCAAGGCCGAAACACAAGGACATGAGAACTCTCAACTGACAGCCAATCTAATCGGGCTTGCCGCCGCGGCGCTGGTATCGGGCCTCGCGTATATCGGCCTTGCCGAGTTTACCCATGTTTCCCTTGGACGGCACGCCGCCCTTAACCTCATCCTGTTCTTAGGGTTCTTCGTCATCCCCAATTACGGAAGAGAAAGCAGCCTGGAGATGTATACGGTCAGACTGTACTCCCACGCTGTGGTTTCCGGCCTGTTTTCAGCGATAATGTTTTTCGGGCTGTCCGCCATCACGTGGACCATATCATCCTTGTTCGCGCTGAACATACGCGCGATCACTTACCTCCGCATATGGATGTACATGGCAGGAGTGTTGGCGCCCTTCCTGTTCATGGCCGGGATACCGGTAGGCACGGTCCGGGCCGAACCTGACGACTACCCCAAAGTCCTAAAGAACCTGGTCTTGTCCGTCCTTGCTCCCCTCTTGACCGCATACACTGCCATTTTGTACGTATACTTCGCCAAGATACTGATCACCCGGCAGTGGCCCGTCGGCTTGGTCGCGCACTTGGTGCTCTGGTACTCCCTCTTTACCACGGCCCTCCTGCTGTTCGTGTGGCCCTTGGCATCAAGAAACCAGTGGGCCCAGGCTTTCTCGAAGTACTGGATCAAGGCCGTTCTTCCCCTGCTCCTCATGATGTTCGTTGCCATCGGGATCAGGATCAACTACTACGGAATTACCGAGAACAGGTACTACGTCTTGGTGATCGGCCTTTGGCTGCTCGGGACCATAGCCTATCTGAACCTTAAGAAACCTGAAAAGCGCATCTTCCTCCCTGTATCGCTGGCCATAGTTGTAGCGCTGTCGGTAGTGGGGCCGTGGAGCAGTTTTTCGGTCGCCAAATGGAGTCAAGAGAGAAGGCTTGAGGGCCTCCTAGACAAGTACGGGATGATCCAAAACGGGGCTATTGTGCCGTCGACGGTTGAAATACCGTACGAGGACCGGCGAGAAATGGCGGAAGTCCTGTTCTATTTCAGTAGGTACCATGACTTGTCGCAGATAAGCCTTCTGCCGGAAGGCTTTACTATGGAACGGTTCCCCGAGGTCTTCGGGTTCAACTACTATGACGGAGCGCCGGGCATACCCGGCTTACCTACACGGTACTTTGGATACGCGGGAACGGGCGGCGCTCTCGATATCAGCGGCTACCGGTACATGTTCCAGTTCAACGAATTTGACGCGGGAGGCGGCCTCGTGACCTCCTTCCAGCAAGACGGCCTAGTTGTCGCCTACGATCGGGATACCCAAAAAGTCACGGTAGCCCTGGATGGAACCGTCGAGTGGGAAGGCTCCTTCGTCGAGCACGTGAAAAGCCTTAAGCCGGCCGAGCGGCTCGACAAGAGCCAGTTCACCCAGGAGGACATGACTTTCACCGACGAAAGCCCAAATCTCAGCATCAAAGTGGTTATCACCGATTTGTCCGGCTCAGTGAATCCGAACACCGGGGATACGGACATCTATCGTGGGCAGTTCTACCTGTTGGTGGGAGATAGAGTGTAGGTAACTACCTCCAACCCTTCAATCCGCGTTGGGTCGAGGTTCCCCTCCTCGCCCTCGCGGATTGTCACTTTGGACGCTTGCCCGTCAGAGACAAACCTTCCTTCCGGGTATCTCTCAAAGTTGCCCAGCCACTTGTCCAGCTCCTCTTGAGAACCTCTGATCCTCGGGATAGCCAGAGGGGAGAACTTGGATGAAAACGGCGACGGGGCCGGCTCGGCTCCCACCAAGAGAACCCCCAGGTTGGCGTAGGTCCTACCCTCCCACTCTCCTGAGGCCAACCCATCTTCACTTTTGGGATAGCCACCGTAAGGCAACGCCAGGGAAAGGGGTTCGTAACCGCACAGCTCCCAGACCTTATTGGCGAGGCTGCCTATCTCCTGGACCACCAAGTCAGGAGACGCGGACTGCAGGTTTCTGTGATTGTACGTGTGGTTGCCGATCTCCATCCCGTTCTCCACAAGGAAGGCCAGGTTTTCCTTTACCCTTTTCGCGTCCCCAAACGGCGCCGGGAAATCTATGAAGAAAGTCGCGGCATGTCCGAATTCAGGGTGAGACTTTTCGAATTCCAACAGCATTCCTACGGCCGAGTCCGGGTCGGGGATCCACTTGCCGTCAGCTTCCGATTCAATCATGGTGAACTGGCCGGCGGTGGCGTCATCGAACGTGAGGACCAAGGGGGCCCTCCCCGCCGGCGCGCTGATTTGGCCCGTCAGGTAGTCGTTTAGCGGGATTAGGCTGTACCCCAAGTCGTAGAACCTCTGCAGATCGGCACGGAAGTTGGCCCTTGAACGCTGCCATTCTCCTTCTGTGTCTCCAATGGCGTGGTACATGATAATGGGCACCTTGCCCAGTTCATTGGGCTTCAAGAGAGCCAGCTGCTCTTCGGTCAGAACGTCCGACGGGCCGCCCCTGTCGCCTGTGTCCGGGTCTTCCGCTTCCGCCGGCGTCTCCTCCGGCAGGTTATCTGGGTCCTTGGGTGCGAAAACACGGCTGTATACGGCCCTGCGCAGCAGGAAACCAACTGCTATCACCATGAGCAGAGTAATGACTCCATCCCGTCGCTTTCGCGCCCTTCTCCTACTAACTCGTGCCTTAGATGTTTCTGTCGACACCTGCTGTCACCCGGCCTCTCTCTGTCTCCCCTGCTTGTCCCTAACATGCTTGACGCACGGGACCGAACAATGTTCCGCCATACTTCCGTAAGTTTTTCTGCCGCCTCCCCTCATTCGACTTGCAGCAAATGACTTCCCAGCATAAGCCCTTTATAGCCGCCTTCTCGTGCTTGTGAAGTTTGGGACGTGCGCCCGGGTACGGCGAGAGGAAAATGAAGGAAGGCGTCGAACCGATCGTTCGTTTTGTGTGTCTTTTGACGTTCTGCGTCTTTTGGCGATCCTTGAATATACCTAACATCAGCTAAGCGAAGGGATTGGCATATGCTGTTGCCCAACTACGAGCTGGTCGCGAGAATCGGTGAAAGCCATCGAGCGGTGATATACGAAGGCTACACGAAGCGAAAGCCCAGGAGGATGCTCACCCTTAAGTTGCTCAAGGCCCCTCTATCCGAGTCGCGGAAGGCCCATTTCATCCAGCGCATAGAGCGGCTCAAGGTTCTCAAAGATCCGCTTGTCCTGGTCCCCACCGAATTCGGCACCAACGCCGACATCTTCTTCATGGGGTATGAGTACTTTGACGGCGTGCCGCTGGACCGCCTGATCCTCGAGAGGCCTCAACTCTCCCTGAAGGACTTCTTTTCCATCGCGTGCGGAATTGTCAGAGCCCTCTGCGGCATACACGAAGCGGGCATAGTTCACGGGGGCATCAAACCCCACAACGTACTGGTGAACCGTGACACTCTGGAGGTCCGCCTCATCGACTTGGTCAGTACCGTCGATGTATCTGACCTCAGCCACTTCATATACGACCCGGCTTTCATCAGGGAGACCCTGTCTTACACATCGCCGGAACAAACGGGCAGGATCAGCCACAGGGTGAGTTTTTCCTCGGACCTCTACTCGCTCGGGATAGTGTTCTACGAGATGTTAAGCCGCCGCCTGCCGTTCTTCTCCGAGGACCCTTTGGAACTCATCCACTCCCATTTAGCCCAGGAGGCGCCCGCGCTCCACGAGATCGACAAGAACATCCCCGCGACCTTGGGGCGCATAGTCGCCAAACTGATGCTGAAAGAACCGGAGAAACGCTATCAGAGCAGCAAGTCTCTCCTAAGTAACCTTGACCGGTGCAGGGATGAGTACCTAACTACGGGCAAAATACCGGACTTTCCGCTCGCTACTTCCTTTGGAGCCACAAGGGTCACTTTCATTTCCAAGATGGTCGGGCGAGATGAAGAGGCAGAACTCATCCTAAAGGAATATGAGGAAGTAACCTCGGGACAGTTTCGGGCCTTGTTCATATCGGGCTTGTCGGGCATCGGCAAGACCAGGCTGATCCAGGAGCTTCAGAGGCCAATCGTAAAACACAGGGGCTACTTCACGTCGGGGAAATTCGATTTCTACCAGCGTAACTTGCCTTACAGCGCCCTTATCCAGGCCTTCCGTGGACTCCTACGAACGTTCCTCACCGAAAGCGACCGGCGAGTACAAGAGTGG
>DULO01000070.1 GCA_012840345.1 Candidatus Fermentithermobacillaceae bacterium | reverse complement strand
TTCTCCCGACCTTTGGCCGCAGTTGGAGAAGAGGCTGGAGGGGTTAGGACTCAAGAGTTCGTACGATTTCCTATCGTCCCTTGCCCAACGGGATAGGATGGCGATAGGTTTCAAGCGCGGTCTGGCGTCCCAGTTTGAAGAACAGTACGTATGGTTCTTGGCGCCCATAGGCGAAGGGATGGGGAAGCCGGGCAACGCGATCGCCATGGAGGCCGCTTCGCCTGAGGGCAGCGCCAAAGCGACTTACTTCTTCCGCTTCATGCCCCGGAACGAATACAAGTCCGCCGCCGAGGCAGAAGTCCTTCAGGCCATGGACAGGGCGATATCGCTTGTAAACCGCTGCATGATCGACGTCAACTTCAGGCGGGAACCCATCTACTTGCCTGATGAAAAGCTCCTGGAGCCGGCTTACGTACGGTACCTTCACTCGGTTAGGTTGATGCCGTCGCTAAGAGCCCTCAGGAGCGCCTTTATCGGCAGGGTAATGCACGTGTCGGAGGAACAGTGGAAGCGGGATGTGCTCGACCTGTTGTCCTTCAACGTGGGAGATATGGACGACAGCGCCAAGTGGCGAAGGTCTTCTCGCAAGAATGAGGAAGACAACAAACGGGAGGATGAAGCTTTCGGCGAAGACTAGAAGCTCTCGGGGACTGCGACGTCCCGGACGGGGCCGGGTTCCCGACAGAAGTTGAGTTCAAATCCGCGTTCGTTTTGGGAGGGATGTTAGTGCCCGGGTACATGCAACCGTGTCGTTATTGCAACGCGCTGGTTCCGCCCGACTCAAATGTTTGTCCTATCTGCGGGAAGGTTAACCCGACAGGGCCTCTCCGGTGTCCCAAGTGCAGGAGCCCGATTAGGGCCGGATGGATCGCGTGCAGCTATTGCGGGCAGCCACTCAGGACAACTTGCCCCGCGTGCGGCAAACAGACCTTCTTCGGGGACTACTGCGAGGTCTGCGGAGCCCAGCTGCTGGTGAAATGTAGCAGATGCGGAACGCTGCAGCCTCCTGTGGGAGATATATGCGTCCAGTGCAAGAAGCCGATGAGGTAATGAGGCGTCCGACCGCGCAGGCGGCTAACAAGTAGGAAACCTATTGGGCAGTAATTCAAGCAGGTAGCGATGCGATTCTGAAGCGGTCCGTCGCGGCCAGGCACATAGGTTAGTTAGCAGGTAGCTAGAGGAAACTTGGAGAGACAGGAGGGTCCTAGAATGCCTTTGAAACCGTTTACCGACAACTATGCGGACAACAGCACCGAGGCCGGGTTTCAGTTCACTTTCTACTGCCAGATATGCAATGAAGGTTATAAGACCTCATTCATAGAGTCAAAGACATACAAGAAAGGCTCGCTCCTCCGAAACATTGGGAGGGCTACAAACATAGCGACTTCGCTCTTGGGGGGACACCGCTTCGGTTACAGTGTCGAGCGCGGCGCGGACCTGATCAGTGAGAGATTCCACGGAATGAGCCCCGAGTGGCACAAGGAACACGAGCAAGCCTTCGAACTTGCCCAAAACGAGGCCAAAGCTCACTTCCACCGCTGCCCGCGGTGCACCAGGTGGGTATGCGACAATGACTGGAATGAGCAGGTAGGGTTGTGCGTTGGGTGCGCTCCTCGCGAGAATGTTGAGGTTTCCGCCGCTCGCGCCGAGAAGATGGTCCAGGACATCAGGACAAAAGCCGAGCAGACGCAGGTATTCACAGGTGAAATCAACGAAAGGACGACGCTTTGCCCGCAGTGCGGCAAGCCCGCCGGAACAGGTAAGTTCTGTGTGAACTGCGGATTCCGTCTTGACATGACCAAGTGCCCGAAGTGCGGTGCCGCCAACTCGGCCGAGGCAAGGTTCTGCGGCGAATGCGGCACGAGGCTCCAGTGACGCGACTCATAGTGAGGTAGGTTCACGCTGCGAAAAAAACGGCGGCAGGACGAGGCTCCTGCCGCCATCACCTTATAGTTCAATCACGCAGACTGATTCGTCAGCGAGAGAACGCGCTCTCAGTGCTGTTCAGCGTTCAGTCTTGACTTCCACGTCCCGTCCATTTGTCGTGAGGGTAACTGTGCCGTGTACATCGGTCCGGTAGACGTCGACTCCCGCTTTTGCCAGCCGGTCCAAGATCTTCTGAGCCGGGTGACCGTAGGAGTTGTCCTTTCCCACCGATATCACCGCTACCTCGGGGTCGATGGCGTCCAGAAACTCATCCGAGGTAGAGGTGGCGCTCCCGTGATGTCCTACCTTGAGGACGTCCGCGTCGGGTACGCGCGCTGCCACGAGCATGTCTTTCTCGGCTTCACTCTCGGCGTCCCCAGCCAAAATGAAGGTTACCTTGCCGTACGTAAGGCACAGCACGGCGGAGCAGTTGTTGAGGTCTTCGTAGTTCTTGGTCGGACCCAAGAAGAACGCTTTAAGGTCGGTGGTGTCAACGACCGTTTTTCCCGCTTTCGCTTCAGTTATGGAGAGGCCCTTATCTTTGATGGCCAGCAAGAGGTCCTCGTAGGTTTTGGTTGTGTGAGAAGTGCGCGGCATATAGATTTGCCCTACGTCGAACTCCTCCAGCACCGCGACCCCACCGCCAATGTGATCTTCGTGAGGGTGGGTGAAGACCAAGTAGTCAATCTTCTCGATGCCGGACTCCTTCAAACTGTTGACGACCGCATCTTTCGCGGACCTGGGGCCCGCGTCAATCAGCATTGAGGTGCCGTCAGGGAGGAGGAACAGGCAGGAGTCGCCTTGGCCGACGTCGAGGAACACGGCGGTTAAGCGCGGCCGCGCGACCGTACTTGCGCATGACGGGAGTAGCGCGATAATCAGAAGAAGAGAGATCAGGAGAGCGCTCATGATAAGCTTCCGCGCCGCGTTCCCGTTGACGTGAAGCAGCCTATGTAGCGGTGTGATGGTAAGTCACCCCCAAATCCCGCGGATAACGAGAGATCCGCGGCTTCCTATAGACGGTTGCCGCGGGCCAATCAAGGCCTGAACAGGTCATCCTCCAGACGCTTTATCCGGATTCTCCGCATCTCTGTTCCAGAACGGTCGATGGATACGTTGAACTCAACTACATCGCCGCTCTTGGCCCCGGGAGGCAAGAGCGCTCGCGGGAAGTTGAAAGTCAGCCCGTTTTCCCATTCAATTACCGCCCAGTCCCCTTCAAAGCGGTCAATTATGGTCATGCCGAACCCTCCCCAAAGACTATGCGGAAATGAGGTGATTTTCGTACTGTGGCGGAAGTATGGACTGCCGTTTTTACCGCGGGCGGATGGTACTTGCGGCTCACAGCGTGTTTCCCCCTCAACCGGACTGTACACCGAATTCGGCTTTCATGTCCAATCCGGTTGAGGGTTACATAGGAGTCTAGCTACTTCATTCCTGGCCGGTCGTACTTCGCAGGATCTCCAGCGCCTTCTGAAGTTGGAGTCGCACCGAGTTCGGGCCTGTTGCCATTGGATAATCCCTTAGTCCGACCGAGTGGACGGGATCGAACAGCCCCGCTATATCCGGAGTAAGGTGGGGTGATATCCCCGATAGCTCTGAAGGGGAGAGCCCGGCGGGCGACGCGCCCAGCTCCAAGCAATACCGGACAAGGTTTCCTACGATCTTGTGGGCCTCGCGGAAGGGGATGCCCTGGCGGGCAAGATGGTCGGCGACGTCCGTCGCCATCAAGGGCCAGTCTGAGGCTGCCTTCTTAAGAGCATCCGTCTTGAAAGTAATACCCTCTACGACTTCCTTGGCCATCTCCAGCGACGCCAGTGTGACGTCGAAAGCCTCAAAAACCGCTTCCTTATCCTCCTGCATGTCGCGGCAGTAGGTGAGGGGCAGCCCCTTTAGGGTGGCGAAGAGGCTCATCAACCTAGCGATCACTCGCGCGGAGCGCCCTCTTATCAGCTCAGCGCTGTCAGCGTTCTTCTTCTGAGGCATTATGCTGGAGCCTGTGGTAACGGTATCGGATAATTCCGCGAAGCCGAACTCGGGCGTCGTCCATATGATGACTTCCTCTGCCAGCCTGCTCAGATGCACCATCGTGGTTGAGCACGCGAAACAGAACTCCAAGAGAAAGTCTCTGTCGGACACGGCGTCCATGCTGTTCATATAAATGCCGCCCAACCCGAGTTCATGGGCAGTGAACCCCGGGTCGAGCGGAAAAGTGCTGCCGGCCAGAGCCGCGGCCCCTAATGGACTCATGTCAGATGACTCCATGACGGTTCGAAAACGACGGCGGTCCCTGTCCAGCATCCAAAAATAACTTAAGAGGTGGTGGGATAGAAGGACGGGTTGAGCCCGTTGAAGATGGGTGTAGCCCGGCGCGACTATCCCTTGGTGGAAGACTGCCTTATCATAAATCGCTTCCTGAAGCGCTTTTATGGCGGTGAGGATCTCGGATACGGCGTCCTTGCACCATAGGTGCATGTCCAAAGACACCTGATCATTTCTGGAACGTCCAGTGTGGACCTTGCCGGCCAAGTCTCCGACCAAGTCTCGGAGCGCGGATTCCACCGCGGTATGAATATCCTCCAAGCTTATGTCCTGGGGGACGTCCCCGCTCTCGAACCGCTCTCTGACCTTATCCAGTCCAAGAAGAAGCGCTTCGGCCTCATCCTGAGACAGGATACCCTGTTTCCTTAGCATCTTGACGTGAGCTTGGCTTCCCTTGATGTCGTGGCGAAAGAGCCTTGAGTCGTAATGAAGGGAGACCGAGTACTTCAGCATGGTCTCTCCCGGATCGGAGGAAAACCGGCCGCCCCACTGGCGCATGCTACTCACCTTTCTTTCCGATCGACGTCCATACCCTGGTAGACAGTCCGTACAAGTTGATGAAGCCGGCCGCCGACGAGTGATCGAACAGGTCGCCCTTGTCGTAGGTAGCCAAGGATAGATCGTACATGGAGTAAGGCGATTTCCGACCCACCACCGTGGATTTGCCTTTGTAGAGCTTCACTCGGACCGTGCCCGTGATCCGCTTCTGGGTGCTCTCGATGAACGCGTCCAAGGCCTCACGAAGCGGTGAGAACCATAGTCCCTGGTAGACGGTGTCGGCCCACTTTATGTCGACGATAGCCTTGAAGCTGGAGACATCCTTGGGGAGGATGAGGTCCTCAAGAGCTTTGTGGGCATCCAGGATGACGGTAGCTCCGGGGCACTCGTAGGTCTCCCGGGATTTGATGCCCACCACCCGGTTCTCGATGTGGTCGATGCGCCCCACGCCGTGGGCTCCGGCGATGTCGTTGAGGGTTTCGATAAGTTCCACAAGGTCCATGGGCTTGCCGTTCACGGCGACAGGACGGCCCTGCTCGAAGTCTAGAAGGATATACTCGGGCTTATCAGGAGCCTCGAGAGGGGAGACCGTGAGACGGTACGCGTCTTCTGGCGGTTCCGCCCAGGCGTCTTCGATTATCCCGCATTCCATGCTGCGCCCCCACAGGTTTTCGTCAATGCTGTACGCGGCGCCTTTCTTGACGGGGACCGGGATGCCGTGTTCCTTGGCGTAGTCGATTTCTTCCTCCCTGGTCATGCCCCAGTCGCGGACAGGGGCCAACGCCTTGATATGAGGGGCCAACGCCGCTGTTCCGACGTCGAACCTCACCTGGTCGTTTCCTTTGCCCGTGCACCCGTGGGCGATAGCGTCCGCCGATTCCTTTTCCGCGATCTCAACCATTTTCTTTACGATAAGAGGCCTAGACAAGGCCGACACCAGAGGGTATACGCCTTCGTACAGGCCGTTTGCCTTTATAGCTGGGAGGACGTAATCCTCCGCGAATTCTTTCCTCAGATCTAGCACATAGGCGGCTTTGGCGCCCACGCGCAGGGCCCTTTCTTTGATCTCATCCAGGTCCTTGCCTTCGCCGACGTCGGCCGTCATGGCGATAATGTCGGCGTTGTACTTGTCTTGCAGCCATTTAATCAATACCGATGTATCGAGGCCTCCGGAATAAGCCAGTACTATCTTCATGCCACGTCCCCTCCCGAAAAATCATATGAATAAGTATACACCCTGATGCAAACAATTCAATAGCGAAATCGCCACGAGACCTATGACTTGAGACAGAAGAAGCCCATACCGCCGTCCTCAGCCGGCGGTATGGGCTTGCTTGTTAGGTTCTTACGGCTCTATATCCCCAGGTACCGGGTGGCCACTGAGAAGTACACCAGCACTCCCATGATGTCAGCCAGCGACGTCACGAGAGGTGAACTGGCGGCCGCCGGGTCCCAGCCGAGCCGGTCCAGGACGAAGGGTATAGCCGCCCCCAGAAGACAGCTCACGGTTACTACGATCAGGAGGCTTACCGAGGCGACAACGGCAACTCCCGTACCCGCTTGGAATGTCCCGATGGCCCAGACCGCCGTGGCCATGGTCACAGACAGGGCGAGGGCAACCCCGACTTCCCTAAGCAATACTTTGGTCCAGTCGCTGGTTTCCACGTCTCCCATAGCCAGGGCGCGGACCATTAGGGTGGCAGACTGTGATCCGGCGTTTCCGGCGCAGTCGATTATCAGGGGGAGCAAGAACACAAGGGCGACCACATGGGAAATAGTCTCCTCGAACCGGGACATGATGGTGCCGGACAGAAGGTAGACCAGGACCAATCCCAGAAGCCAGCCGATGCGGCTCTTGTACAGTTTTCCGAACCTGGCTTCCAGGAAGCCTACTCCTAGCGGGGCCACGGCCGCGCTCTTGTGGAAGTCTTCGGTGGCCTCCTCCTGCAGCACTTCGAACACGTCGTCTCCTGTGACTATGCCCACCAGAAGGCCTTCAGAATCTATGACCGGAAGCACCGACAGGTCGTAACGCTCCATGATTCTGGAGGCTTCTTCCCGGTCCTCGAACGCCGAAACGCTTATGGCGGGGGACCTCATGATCCCCCTGACGATTTCCTGGGGTTTCCCTAGGATCAACTGACGAAGGGACACGACGCCGATGAGCTTAGAGCTAGGGTCCGTCACGTACAGAATATCAACGGTTTCCCGGTCCCTGCCCGATTTCCGCACGTGTTCTATGGCTTGGGCCACGTTCCATTCTGGGCGGATGGTGATGTAATCGGGGGTCATCAGGCGTCCGACGCTTTCCTCAGGGTAGCCCAAGAGCTGCCTGGCTTCCTTGAGGTCCTCAGGGCTCAGAAAAGTGAGCAGCCTTTGGGTCACCTGCGCCGGCAGTTCTTCAAGGAGCGAGGTCCTGTCGTCCGGGGCGAGGTTCGCCATAAGATGGCGGGTTTCCTCACCGGTCAGCTCAGACAGGAGGGCGTCCTGGTCTTGTGGCTCAAAATACGCGAATACCTCCGCTGCGAGCTGGCGGGGAAGAGCGCGGAAAAGGAGCACTCTCTCCGCCTGAGGCAGGTCGAGGATGAGATCGGCGACCTCGGCGACAGGCCAGCGCGAGGTAATCTGCCTAAGCGCCGCCCAATTGCGTTTCGCGATAAGCTCCTTGACTTCAGGCTTTATGAGTTGGTTCACCGCAATCCCTCCGTTTCCCGCTCCAGTGTGCGTTACAGCTTCAGGTACCAGCTTGCCAGGGTGAAGTAGATAAGCACTCCGAGGATGTCCGCTATGGACGTGATCAGCGGTGAGCTCCAAGCCGCTGGGTCTATCTTGAGCTTCACCATGAGAAACGGAGTGCAGATACCGATGAGCGAACTGATAGTAACGATAGCCACTGCGCTCATCGCCACAACGAGGCCTACCGCGCTTCCGCCTTTGAGGACTCCGGGCCCCCATACCGCGAGGCTGATGGTGGCTCCGAGAGCGGCCGCTATTCCAAGTTCACGAAACACGACTTTTGCCCAGTCGCGCACTTCCACTTCGCCAACGGCAAGGCTGCGGACTATCAACGTGGACGATTGCGAGCCCGCGTTGCCGCCGCACCCGATTAGCAAAGGGAGGAAGAAGACCAGAGAGACAACTTGGGAAATGGTGTGCTCAAACTTTGCCATTACAAAAGCGGCTACGAGGTCCACTAGAATAAGTGTCATGAGCCAGGTAATCCTGTTCCGGTAGAGCACGCCTATTCCCGCGTCGCGGAAACTCTCTCGCAGGGGTGCGATAGCCGCTCCCTTGTGAAAGTCTTCGGTGGCTTCTTCCTGGGCGATATCCACGACGTCGTCCCAGGTCACGATACCAACCATCACGCCGTCTGAATCCACTACCGGGAGGACGAAGAGGCCGTACTTCTCCATGGTCTTGGTGGCTTCTTCACGGTCCGCGAACGCCGATAAGGAGACCGCCGGAGCGCTCATCATGTCAGAAATCTTGTCGTCAGGATTAGACAAGATGATCTGCTTGAGCGGAATCGACCCCATCAACACCCACGACTTGTCTGTCACATAGATGGTGTTGATGGTCTCGCTGTCCCTGCCCATCTTGCGGATGTGCTCTATGGTGGTCGCCACGGTCCAGTCGGGCCTGATCGCGACATAATCGGGAGTCATAACCCTGCCGACGCTTTCTTCGGGGTAGCCGAGCAGGCTCCTGGCTTCCTTTAGGTCCTCGGGGCTCAGCAAATTGAGAAGCCGCTGAGTGACCTGACCCGGGAGTTCCTCCAGCAGCGCGGTACGGTCGTCAGGCCTCAAGTTGGCCATGAGGGCCCTGGTTTCTTCGTCGGTAAGGTCTCTTAGAAGCTCATCGCGGTCCCGGGAGTCCAGTTCCGAAAAAA
Source organism: Candidatus Fermentithermobacillaceae bacterium (assembly GCA_012840345.1). Lineage (GTDB taxonomy): Bacteria > Bacillota > Sulfobacillia > Fermentithermobacillales > Fermentithermobacillaceae > DULO01. The sequence continues at coordinate 7,906 of DULO01000070.1, read as the reverse complement.
CGTCTGCCGCAAGGTGTCTGGGAATGGAGCGGAACAGGATAACCCTGTCCGCCTTCTCAAACTCGACGATGAGGTCGGCTATGTCGGGGACCTCCCACTGACTAACCACCGCGCGCAGGCCCTGCCAGTCTCGCTGCTCTATTAGGTTCTTCACTTCCGGTCTTTCGAGATTCACAGGTTACGACCCCCTTTCAGCTCACCCTTTCCCCTATGTGCCTCGTCGGGGCTTCCGCCCCGCCGTATGGCCGCCAAAGCAAAACGACTCTAGGCCAAACCCTCTCAGGTAGTCTCTGCTCAGTTTGGTCTTGCTAGACTTTTCAGGTGGTCCGCGCCGGTCCTATCCTCTCCGGGTGGTTGCCTGGCGCGGCCCGAGAGGAGGATGTTGGCGTTGAGGATCCAGCCTAGGATAGCAAAAACCGGCGCCAATTAGAATACGTTTCTTTGATGAATCGGTCGGATGTAAAACTCTCGGGACGTCCCATAAATTCAAGGACACCTACGATTATATGACTGTGAGTTAGATGTGTAACGGCTCCCCCCGGTGCACATATACCAATTGCCCCCGGCATTACCGGGGGCCTCTTTTTTGTCCTACTGGTAATCTTTCGCGGCGCCGCGGCCACAGGCAGCGGAGAAACGATTATCTAGAGTTCCAGGAGGTTCAAAGCGTCAGTGAGGATCTTTTGAATGTCAGAAAACATGACGATCACTCGCCGTTCGGCTTCCAGGAACCGCTTGACCGGGCCGTGCATGTCAACCAGGCCTCGAAGCCTTTCCATTTCAGCCTTTTCTTTATCGCCGGGTTCTTTGCCGCTTAGCACGGCCGCCTGGATCATTAGTTCGTTCTTGCGGTAATCCCTCAAGATGGACATGGCCGTCTCGTTGCCCGACACCTCGGCTTTAGCCTTTTGATATTCCTTGTACTCCTCGCTGGACTTAAGCTCGTTGGCGAGTTCGTAGGCTTTGTCGTAAACTGCCATATAAGCCACCTCCAAGGAAGGGTATTTTCGCTCTTTGACGTTTTGTTCCTTTCGTGAATGCCAAGAGATACACTGTAGGAGGGTGCTCGTGAGAGCGAATCTCGCGGGACCCGTCTTAGGATTCTGAGTACCGGTGCTATGGGATGGTTCCGTGAAGTCGTTAAGGACCCGATAGACCGCGTAGGACAGGGAGGAGCTGCTATGGAGTCCCAAAGAATCCGGCTGGGAGTTCTCGTGCCCATGCTTTCCGAGTGCACGGTCTTGTTCGACCGCGTGGCTTTTCCGAGGAGGAAAGCCATCCGCCGGTGGGAGGTACACGAGGCGGATACGGAGACCTGTACGATAGGCGTCATGGTTACCGGGACAGGCCTCGTAATGGCGGCAATCGCCACAGAGGCCCTTATAGCCGAATGGAACCCCGACGCCCTGGTCTTGGTCGGCTGCGCGGGCTCCATTTCCCCCGATATCCTGCCCGGGGATGTCGCGATCGGACGGGATATAGCTTACTACTCCAGCTACCAGACCCTCTCCGACGGGACGGTGAACCTGGACGTCCCGGGCATCCGGTTCCGGACCAGCTACATCTTGGACCGCGATCGCAAAGGTTTCGAGCCTTCCGCCAAGTTCAGAGCGCGTTTCATCCAGAGTTCCGAGGGGCTCTTGGCTTTGGCCAGGGAGGCCTCCCATGAAGCCCAACGCAAGTTCGTCCAGTGGCCCAAGCGACCGGGATGGCCTTTGGCGGAGGGTCGGGACTATCCCAAGTGCGTCGAAGCGGTCATAGGCACGGCGGACCAGATCAACTCGGACCCCGACGTCATCCGCCTCATCCGCGAGCGTTACGGTATTGACGTGGAGGAGTGCGAAGGGGCGGCCGTTGGTCAAGTAGCTCTCTTTCACGAGCTCCCTTTCATCATATTGCGAGGGATAAGCGACAACGAAGCGGTAAGCCCCGTGTACGGAGAGCTTATCATGTCCCAGGCCGCCCACTCCAGGGAGATCGAGACTGAGAGCACCAAGAACGTTTGGACCCTGTTCCAGGAGATGGTGAAGAGGGTGAACAGGGGGCACCTCATCACGGCCCGGGGGGAATAGGTCACTTATCCTGCAGGGCCTTAAGTTTGGCTGCCAGACGGCTGTATTCACGGTCCAGTTCGGCCTTTTCCTGTTCGGTCTTGGCCGCGGATATCTTCGATATGAGGAAAGCCATGCTTGCCCTAATGGCCAGCATTCTCGCTTGCCGCTCGTCCTTACCCGCCGCGTCTTTGGACTTCCTTTGAGACTCGAGAAAAGACGTATAGTTGCCCTGGTGTTCGGTCAGGGCTCCCTTGTCCAGACGCCACACCGTGTCGCAGACCGTGTCCAAGAAATACCGGTCGTGTGTAGCCGCCAGCACGGCCCCCGGGAAGGAACTCAAGGCGCTTTCTATGGCCTCCCGGCCCAAGGCGTCGAGGTGATTCGTGGGTTCGTCCAGCACGAGTAAGTCGTAGGATCCGTAGGTGAGGCACGCCATCGCTACCCTGGTCCGCTCGCCCATGCTGAGGGTGTCCACCGGCCTCATCTGGGCTTCTCTCTGGATGCCCATCATTCCGAGAAGGTCGCGAGCTTCCTGGGTGCTCATGCCCGTGTTCCTGGTGAGGTTCGCCGCGGCCGGTTCGTCCGGATCGAGATTGGAGAGCATCTGGGAGAGGTACCCCAGGCTCGCTTTGGGATTCAGCCAGACGCTGCCCGAAGCGGGGAAGAGTTCTCCCGTGACGAGCCTTAAGAGGGTCGTCTTGCCTGTCCCGTTGTTGCCTATTAGCCCGATTTTCTTTCCGGGTCTTATTGTGAAAGAGACATCCTTAAGAAGCCACTGCTGTTCCGATCCATATCTGAAGGCCAATCCTTCCGCCCTGGCCAATGTCACGGTGCGGTACCCTTCGTGTGCGACGCGGACTAGAGGACGGGCTTCAGGTATGGAACGCTCGGGCTCGGCATCAAGCAGTTTCATGAGCTTGCGGTCTTTGGCCTGAAACTGCCTTGCGTGCTTCTTGGCCTTTCCGCGGTAGAAATCGTTCTTGCCCGCGTCCTTGTGGGCTTTCTCGTACCAGGCGCGGCGGTTTCGGATCTCGATCGTAAGCTCTTTCACTTCCCTGGACCACTTGCTGTGCTCTCTTTGTAGGGCGGCCTCGTTGGAGGCAGCGATCTGACGGTACGCCGAATAACCTCCAGGGTATGTCGTAAGTCTTCCGTTTCGTAACTCCCATGTCTCACGGCACACCTTGTCCAGGAAATACCGGTCGTGGGAGATGACCAGGACCGCCCCAGGGAAGGAGAGCAGCAGTTTCTCGAGCCACTCGATGCCGGCGATGTCCAGGTGGTTTGTGGGCTCGTCGAGTATCAGGACTTGGGGATCATCCTTGAAGGCCAAAGCCAGGTTAAGCCTTGTCCTTTCTCCTCCGCTCAGGTTCCTCACGGGGGTGTCCCACAGGGCCTTTCCTACCCCGAAACGTCCCAAGGTTTCGGCATGGGCGTGTCCGGCCAGCTCAAGCGGCGTCTTTTCGACATCGAAGGGAAAGACCTGTCGCACGTAGCCCATTCTGAGCTTCTTTACCCAGAGTACAGAGCCCCGGTCGGGCGTTATAAGCCCAAGGATAACCTTGATGAGGCTGGTTTTCCCGGCTCCGTTGGGGCCCACGATGCCCACGCGGGCGTCCGCGCTCAGGGAGGCTGAGACGTTCTCAAATATGGGTACGCCATCGAAGGACAGGCTCAAGTCAGTAAGTTGAAGGACCGTCACGTGAATCACTCCCGGGATGATCTCTAAGCTCAAGACCCTTAGCCGCGGAAGCTCGCGTTGGATGCGCCGCGCGTCAAGCCCTCGAAGCGCTTGCGCCGTACGCCGCGTGAGACTCACGCGTAGCGGGTGGAAGACGCGCCGATCAAAAGCTCGACAGAAGAGTCTTTTCCGTGCAGGACGTGCCTGCGAAGCAGCTAGCGGATCATCGCGTTGGTGATTCTGCCCTCCTTGGGGATGCTAGGACGATTGTAGCACATGGCTGTTGGGGTGAGCCACTTGTTGCCTGTCTTGGGGTTGAAAGCGCCAGTGGTTATAGCAGGAGGGAGGCCAAGAGGCCGATGACCGCCGCGGAAGCAACCAGCAGTGCCACTATGCTGAGAGACTGTCCCGGCTGACGGTTTTCTTTGATAAGGACCAATAGGCCCACGCCGGCGTTGGAGGTGAGGCCGCTTAGGACCGCGGGGAATGACATCAACCCCGATCGGAACGCTTCCGCCATCGCCACCGAGGTCGCGCATGAAGGGATTAGGCCCAACACCGCGGCCAGCACCGGCTGGACCAGGCCGCCTTGGTTCGATGCGATGTCGAGGCTGGACGAGAGCATGTGGCCGGCAAAGTGCAGGATCGCTGATAGTACAAAAACAAGTGCTCCAACCCGGGCAGTTCGAAGCGCCGCATGGGAGACATAGTCCTTGAAGCCCGCGGGGCCGGAATCGCCGACGCAGCATCCTCGCGCTTCATGGGAGTCACCGGCCCTTCCGGACGCGCCCTTCTTGCCTTTCGGTCTTACCCGTTTGCCCAGGGCGAGGTTAACGGCGATTCCCGCCACCGCCCCCCAAGCCAGTTTCGTGGCCAGGAGGGGCACAACCCAAGGGAGAGTATCCGCGCTCCCCAACAGGATAGGAAGGGCTTCGTCGGACGTGGCGATGTAAGCGGCCAATAGGGACCCGGTCGGGATCAGCCCGTCAAGAAACAGCGTGGTCGCGACTACGGAAAAACCGCACTGCGGCAAGAGACCTAAAGCCGCGGCGACTACGGGGCCCAACACGGCGTGCCTTGCCGCTCTTGCCAAAGCCGCGGCCTTGTCGCTGTGATTGACCATCTCCATGAGGATGAAGGCCACCAGGAGAACCGGCAGCATTAGGGCCGTGTGGCCGAGGCTTTCAGCCAAGGCTTCCTTTATTTCCATCACCAGATGGCTATCCAAAACGCTCATCCCTCCGGCGCCCCGCTGATCGGGCCCGCTCTCGGTAATGTTCTCCAATTCGAGAGGCGTATATGCTCGATTGGCCGACGGGCGGCGCGCAAGGAAAGGGCCGCCTCACGGCAGCCCTTCCGCTTACCTCACTATAATCCTATCACGCGTGTCCTATCACCCGGCCTAGGTTCCCGCCACCTGGCTAAAATCTGTCCGCAGGGACCTTGAGAGGAACTCTCTCGTTCGCGGGCTCTGAGGGTTGCCGAACACCGTGCCCGGGGTCCCTTCTTCGATAATCCTGCCGTCCACCAGGACTACCACGCGGTCCGACACCTCTCTGGCGAAGTCCATCTCGTGGGTGACTATCAGCATGGTCATACCTTCGGCGGCCAAGTTCTTAATGACAGACAGGACTTCGCCCACCAGTTCAGGGTCAAGTGCCGAAGTAGCTTCGTCAAACAGCATCAACTGGGGCTGCATCGCCAAGGCCCGGGCTATGGCGACCCGCTGCTTCTGACCGCCGGACAACTCCCGCGGGTAGGCGTTGGCCTTGTCAGACAAGCCCACCTTCTCCAACAGCACCATAGCGAGGTCCGCGGCTTCCAGTTTCGGTTTCTTCAGCACCTGGACAGGGCCTTCCATTACGTTCCCCAACGCCGTCATGTGGGGGAAGAGGTTAAAGTGCTGAAACACCATCCCCACTTTGGTCCGTAGTCTGTTGAGTTCCGCTTCGGTGGAAGGCGGTTCTTCGCCGCACACTTTGACCTTCCCCGAAGTCACGGTCTCCAGGTAGTTGGCGCAGCGCAAGAGCGTGCTCTTGCCTGACCCGCTGGGACCTATGATGGTGACTACTTCGCCTCGACTTACTCGAAGGTTCACGCCCTTTAGGACCTCAAGGGTTCCGAAGGCCTTATACACGTTGGAGAACTCTACGACGGGGGCAAGGCTATCCATTTTGCAGCCTCCTTTCCCAGTATCGAACGAGGACCGTAAACGCCGCGGTCATGGCGAGATAAATCGCGGCCACGGTCAGGTAGACCGGCCAGGGACGAAAAGTGGCGCTGATGATGTGCTGACCGGCCCTAGTCAGCTCCTCGCCTCCTATGAGGGCGATGAGCGAAGTATCCTTCAGCATGGCTATGAACTCGTTGCCGAGAGGGGGGAGCAGGCGCCGGTAGGTCTGGGGGATGATCACCCTCCTCATGGCCATCCCATGGCTCATGCCCAAGGAACGGGCGGCCTCCATCTGGCCCCGGTCTATGGACTCGATGGCTGCCCGGATGATCTCGGCGATGTAAGCACCCGCGTTGACGCCGAGGGCTATCACCGCCGAAGTGAACTTGTCGTACCGCAAACCCACCTGCGGGAGAGCGAAGTAAACGATGAGCATTTGCACCACTAGAGGTGTGCCGCGGAACACCACAACGTAGGCCCCCGCCAGAGTCGCCCAGAATCCGCTGCGCCTTATCCTCATTAGGGCCGCCACGGCGCCTATTAAGACGCCCAGCAGCATCGCCGCGAACGTCAATTTGACCGTCACGGACGCGGCGCCGATGAGCCTCGGCAGTATGTCAACGACAAACTCGATGGTGCCTAATCTCGAGCTATCCAATGTCACCATCTCCCACGACTGCTCGTTTTCCAAGACCGCTCGCTTCCCAAGGCTACTTGAACCACTTTTCGAAGATGCGGTCGGCGGTGCCGTCTTCTTTCATCTCCCGGACGGCTTCCTCAATAGCCTCTGTGAGCTCGACGGCGTCTTTCCTGAGGGCTATCCCTACAGGGGCTTTTTCGCCCGCGGCGCCGGTTATCACGAAAGCCGAGGGCTCTAGTTTCTGGTAGTACATGCCCACCGGTTCGTCGATGATGATGGCGTCGCACCGGCCGTTCTTAAGCTCCATAAAGGTGGTGTCGAAGCTTTCGAAAGACGTCACTTGGGCATCCTTGACGCTTTTCGCCATTTCCTCACTTGTCGTGGCCACCTGCACCGCGATGCGCTTGCCCTCGAGCCCTTCCAGGGTGGAGATGGGTTCCGCGTTGGGAGACATCACGATCACCTGGAGCCACTGCTGGTACTCGACGAAATTGGCTTCCTTCTGCCTGTCGGGGGTGATGTTCATGGACGAAATGACGGCATCGTACTGCTTGACCGAAAGGCCGGTGAGCAGGCCGTCCCACTTGGTGGAGATAAACTCGGCCTTAACGCCCAAACGGGAAGCAACTTCGGTCATGAAGTCAATGTCGTAACCCTTAATGGTTCCGTTGTCGTTGTACTCAAGCGGGGGATAGGTGTCGTCGGTGGCGACTTTTATCACGCCGGCCTTCATGACGTCAGAAAGGCTGGTATCGGTCTTCTGGCCGCCGCAACCTGCCAAGAGAATGGAGAGGAACAAAACGAAGCAAGTAATGGAAAGTAACGAGAAGAAGCTCTTTCTTGAACGACTCATCCTGATTAACCTCCGGTCTTTGTGGATCTTTTGAACCTGCTCTTGCCGGCTTAAGCCGGCCGCGTGGCTAGCGCAGGAGACCCAGCTCCACTCCTTTCCCCCGCGTGAGATAGCGCTTCATCAGAGAGATGGGGGCACTCACTGATGACAGTCTCGCATCTAGTTCGGTGCGAGCCCAGCCTCCGGGCTTGGGTGCCCGGGACTTCGGCGGATATGTGTCCTTCCCCCGCTTCATGGGTTCCCGACCTCAACGGGGTACCACCACGCTCCGCGCCTCTACCTCACCCGTGAACCAGGATGAGGCGTCATTAGCTCGATATTCAGTTTGGAACAATCCTATAGGGTTATTTGTCCCGCGTCAACCTCGAATTCGATCAAAGATTGCGTCAACCTACTGTAGGAATGCCACCCCACCACCTGCATGCCGGTGTCACAGAATACTCGCATGACTGATTGACCTAAGCCACTGTCGCAGCGGGGTTACCTTCCCCGCCAACACTGGCAG
>DULO01000069.1 GCA_012840345.1 Candidatus Fermentithermobacillaceae bacterium | reverse complement strand
CGGCACAACGCTCGGTCTAGGACCGCGAGGCTCGCTCAATGTCATCGAGGTTCAACTACTTAATGGCATCCAGGCTCAACTGAGTGTTGCCCGGCCTGTCGAGGCGTGTCGTTCCTCACAAGTAGTCTCGTACCTCCACCAACTCGTGCTTCGGCGAGTTTTCGACTGCATGTCTGAGTATCGGAATGTGTCCGGCTCCAAAGATGACTAGAATCCGGTCATCGGGCGATTCGGTTATACGCTTCAGGTTGGCAAAGATCCGCAGGTTGCGGTTGTACCACCATCCCGAGATCCAGTCCGGGAGGGTGTAGTCGCCGGCCTCGCCATCCGCCCATGCAAGGTAGATACAATGGTTAAGGCTGATTTGCTCAGGTGAGTTCAAGTACAGGAGATGCTCCCGCAGGGTGTGGGTGGCCATATGCTGCTCCTGGTGCCTGTAGATGCGTTCGAATCCGGCGACGGCGTCATCGAAGAGAGTGAAGAGGAGCCGGTCGGGAGCGATGTCCTCGCCCTTAGCTCCAAGCCTTGCGCGGGCATATTCCATAAGTTTTCCATCCGGTTCGTACTGGCGTCCCCATTCGTCTATTGGGTACAGCCGGTCGTGGCCTAGCGCCGCGGCGATGCGGAATCCTATCTGATGGCCCTCCCACGGTGTTAGGCTGAATTCACCGTCCCTGTAGGCCCGGTAGTCGGCGTTCAGGGAAGCGTCCTTGTCCAACTTGTTTTCCACAGCTATCTTCGTGGGCCGGAAGAGCTTCAGCCTCTCCACAACTTCCTCGATCTCCCGCTGCTTCTCGGGAGAAAGCATATCCAGAACCACTTCCGGTTTGAGCATGTCGTTCGTTGAGAACTTGAAGTGGTACGTTCCCAGGAGGAGGACCTGCGCCCGTCGGTTAATCCCCAGCAACTCTTGAAGGGTAGTTGGAGTTATGTTCGAGTGTGAAGTCATGGTTCGGACTCCTTTCGCACATTTACCCGGCCTCCGATGGTCCTCTTGGTTGGCCTAACCTTCCGCGCCTTTCATCAAGGCGACACTGTAAGGGAACAGTTCGGCAGTCATGATGCCTTCTGCCACGGTGGGATCGGCTTCCATGAGGCTCCGAGCTTCTTCCTCGGAGCTGGCCTCAAGGATGACGATGCCTTTGGGATCGGCGTCGAGAGTCCTCCCGGCGAGGATGACTGTGCCCTCCTTAGTGAGCTTCTGCAGCCGGAGGAAGTGACGCTCAACGATCTGAGAATCCTCTTCGGTCCAGGCGCTCTCGTCGAGAAGTCGAGGTACAAGCCTAAGGAAGTATATGAACTGAAGTTTCTTGGACATATGTTGGCAGACTCCCCTCTTGGACTCTAGTCAACCTGTCTGGTCTCACGTGGATGATGGTTTACTATGGTTTGCGCGGTTCCCCTCTTATGTTTCACTCATCCCTACACGGATTCCTATCGGCCGTTGTCACTCGGGGCAAAAGGAATTCCCCACTTTTACGCTGAAACAATCCTTCATCGTCAGTGTCATCCCAGGTCATGAGGGTTCCTACTTTGCGAATAGACCTTGAGGGATGACACGATCTATGGGAGGCTCCGCATGGGGATAGGAGGGCGTACGGTGGATTTCCAAGCGATGTACAAGGATAAACTCATCACAATCGACCAGGCTCTCGGACTCATAAAATCGGATGATGAGATAGTTGTGGGAGTTGGGCCATCAGAGGCCTCGGCTCTGCTTGAAAAACTCCATACGATTTCCGACAGGGTGCAGAACGTTACGGTCATAAGCTGTCTCCCCATGGGGCCATACGAGTTTTGCTCGGATGCCAAGTACAAAGGACGATTCTTCCACGAATCCTCGTTCTTCACCGCCAACGCGCGGGCGGCCCGGGACATCGGGATGGCCTCTTACATTCCGACACATCTCCATGCAGTGGCGACGAAGAGGCTTGGCTTTAGAAAGCCCCGAGTGGTCTTTGGCACGGCTTCTCCGATGGACCGGTGGGGGAACATGAGTCTGTCCTTGGGAGTGACGTACGAAAAGGACTTCATGGAGCACGCGGATCTGGTCATCATGGAAGTTAGCTCAAGGTACCCCGTAACCTACGGCGACACATTGTTGAACATCCGCGACGTGGACTATGTAGTGGAAACCGACCGAATGCCGCCTGAGCTGCACGTGACTAAGCCCTCAGAAAAGGACCTTATAATCGGCGAGTACATCAGCGAACTGGTGGAGGACGGTTCCACAATCCAGCTGGGCATTGGAGGCATCCCAAACGCCGTAGCCCAGGCCCTCTACAACAAGAAGGATCTCGGGGTACACACCGAGATGTTCACTGACAGCATGGTTGACCTGTACGAGGCAGGCGTGATTACCGGGTCCAAGAAGACTCTGCATCCGGGGAAGATGGTCGGTACCTTCGCGTTCGGGACACGCAGGCTGTACGACTTCCTCGACGGCAACCCCATGTGTGAGTTCTACCGCGCGGGTTATGTCAACAATCCGTTTGTCATCGGTCAGAACCACAAGATGGTCAGCATCAACACCAGCCTGCAAGTGGACGTGACGGGACAATGCTGTTCTGAGGCCCTCGGGACCAGGCAGTACAGCGGAGCCGGAGGGCAGACTGATACCGCGGTTGGCGCCCAGTTGTCTGAAGGCGGCAAGTCCATCATCGCCCTCCATTCGACGGTCAAGAACGATACCATCTCGACCATAGTTCCGACTCTGACTCTGGGGGCGCCGGTGACGTTGACCCGCATGGATGTCGACTACGTCGTCACTGAGTACGGAGTGGCGGCGTTGCGTGGGCGCTCCATCAGAGATAGGGTTAGGAACCTGATCGCTGTGGCCCATCCGGACTTCAGGGCAGAGCTCCGCGCGCAGGTTGAGCGGCTGCAAATCTGCTAGATGGCGATTGTTCTTTCGGAACAATCACTAGGCCTATGAGAGTATCCTCCTTAGCTTTCTGCCGCCACAGTCCCGGCTGGTCAGTACCCGACCCTACTTATTGACGTTTAACAAGATCTCAAACGTCGGGTAGATCCCCCTGGTGTTGGAGTCAGCGCTGAGTCCCGGAGAGGACACAGACTCCTCCAGCTTGAAGGTAACGTCGATGCTTGCCTGTTGGTGACCCGGTACTACCAGCGCGACGGACCACGGGCGATTGCCGGTTCCCTGCTCCATGCGGACGACAGTTTTGTCGGGATCGCTGGATTCAGCGTGAACAAGGACAGTCTTGACCTGGGATTCCGGGTCCGCGGCCACAATGTAGCGCATCGGATGCCAAGTTTCGTTTGTCAGCGAGTGAGTGTATCGAATGCTCCCATCAGCAAGCCGCTCGAATTGGCCGGTCGCCGAATATGACTTACTCGTCCACGAAACGTAGACGGTTCCCAGGACAACGATTACGGCCGCTACAATGATAATGGTGATAGTGGTACCGCGTTTCACCGACCATCCCTCCTTAGAGGAGTACACATCCAGAATCAGTCATCCCGCCGTTCGGCACGTACTCGGGGCACAGCAAACCGACGCCACTGATCCGAACCGCAGTCTGATGTTTCCGTCTGCGCACACGAATCCATACGTACCGGCGGACGGAAGGTCTGCTCGTCCTATTCGTTTCGCTTGCCTCCTTCGTGGAGATGAACTCCTTCAAGACGCCATCCCCCCGTCACGGCTCTCCGTTTCTCCGGCATCTCCCTGTGCGGTCTGGTGAAACACTTTGGCCCAGCGAGTAGGAAGAATGTCTTTCCGCGGGCACATCTCGGGAGAGACCAGTATGGTTTCAATCGACGCGCCTGACGATAGAGCCTCGCTTACCATCTTTGAATACAACGAACCAGAGGTTGTGATTGCCGTGGGGGAACCCCTTGCTCGAGCTAGATCCGCTTCACAAAGTACCTCAAGACCGTTTTCATCTTGCTCTGATCAACTCGCCTTGGATCGCTCATGTAGATCTCCCGGTGATTATGGCCGATCCTCATGAGTCCCTCCGCCGTGCAGAACTCATCCATCTTGGCGAAACTCGCGGGCTCCTCGTCGTACGGGCCAATGTGGGTCATCTGGACCGAAAGACCGTCAGTGATTGTCTGGAGAGCTACTCGCGACACGTCGGGCGCATCCTTCTTCTTGGCGATCATGGCTTTCACAGTGTCAAAAAGGTCTTGAGAGACGAAGTCGGGCTGACGGACCATTAGCTGCCAAATGAACCGGTCCTTGTCCAGCGGCGCGCCGGGTTCCATTCCCTCCACGTCCATGTCCCACAGGCCTTCGAGGGGAAACACGGTGTATTGGTAGTAGCCTTCAGGTTGGATGCCTTTCTTGGGAAGCATCTTGATGCCATAGGATACGGAGTACAGCGCCTCAATTGCGCCTTGAAACTCCGGGTTGT
>DULO01000068.1 GCA_012840345.1 Candidatus Fermentithermobacillaceae bacterium | reverse complement strand
TGGCTAACGGTTCATCGGCCAAGGAGACAGCGAACACCACGTATTCTTCCGCTGCTTGCCGTGTCGCCAACAGGAACTTGCCGTCGGGTGAGATGGACGTAGAAGCTCCCTCCGGCGAGATCCAGCTGTCTAGTGACTATGACTTCACGGTCTTGGGATCAAGTGTCCTATGGTCCACTGATACCGGGGTTGCGCATCCGGACATCGTTACCGCGGCCACAACGACAACCACAGCCACGATGATGATCAGTCGACGGAGGGGTGTTTGCAGGGTCAATGTGCGTTGAGTCAAATGGAGCATCTCCTCTTGGAACCCCTACGTGTAAATCGTAGAGAGTGTCGTGGCGAAACGGGGCTACCCTTGCGAAGTACCTCGCTTTGTCACCTCCACATTAGGACAAGTGTAAGGGTCCTTTGGTTCCTCGCAGATATGCGCTTCTTGATGATGACGGGGACTCGGCCCGCGTTCGACGTGAGCCGAATCCCCAGGGAAACGATCGCCTCGTAGTCCGGTAAACGTCAAAACGCGCGACGTCGCCTACTCCGCCGACAAGATCTCATACGCCCACTTAGCCACTTTACCGATGGTGTCGTTGCCGAGCCTCGTATCCTCCAGCTTCTGAGAGAGGCAGACGATGACGAACCTGGCGTTCGGTCCCGTGATTACTCCCGCGTCGTGCGTCACTCCCCGGACTTCACCGGTCTTGTGAGCGCAAACGGCTTCTCTCGGGAGGTATCTCGGCAACTTGTCGTTGTACTGCTGGCGGGCCATGATATCCAGCATGGTATCGCAGTCTCCGGGGTTCTCGATGGTCCGGTCAGCCAGGCCTTTGATGAGGAGGGCGACATCGTGGGCTGTGAGTCTGTTCCAGGGACCGTTGGGTTTGGGACGCATGAGATGGGCTTCGAGCTGTGACGACGTCGCCCCTTTCTCTGCCATATACGCGTTGACAGTCTCGCGTCCGATCCGGTCCATCACCAGGTTGGTGGCAGTGTTATCGCTGACGACTATCATCAGGTGTATCGCGTCCAGAAGGGTTATCTGTAGTCCGGAGTGGAACTCGCGGAGGACGCCAGAGCCCCCTACCTTGTCCTCTTTCCGCACTATAACCGCGTCATCCAGCCTGACGTTGCCCGCCCTGGCCTCATGAAACGCAGTCATCATGATGGGTATCTTTATGACCGAAGCGGCGGTGAACGAGTCATCAGGGTTCAGCCTAACGCGGCCTTTGCCGTCCAGATCCTCGATGACGACAGCCCAGTGGCCTCCAGCAGGCTCCAGCATGGAGACGAGTTCGGATTCCTTGCCTTGGAAACGTCCACTGACCTCCAGCCTAAGTTCCGTCTTGGCTTTTTCAAGACTCTCTCTCGCGGACTCCTTTGCGCTCATTCTAAATCCTCCTACCTAGACATGGCCTTATCGCTGACAGGGATTCGCCGAAACGCGAGGGGACTCCTTGATTCGGCCGCCAGTTTGGGGATTCGGCCGCCAGTTCCGGATTCGGCCGCCAGTTTGGGATTCGGCCGCCAGTTCGGGCCAGTAGTAGAAGTCCCGTGAAGGCGATAAAGGCTTCCGGCGGGTCCGGTTGTGACCATCCCCTCCGGAAGGGATTAGCGGACACGATTACGAAAAATCACTTATTGAGATTAATCGACAAGGAGGATCCCCATGCAGAAGCGGCTGCATCGTTCGGAAGTTCCCCCTCATCTCACATGGAATCTGGACGACATTTTTCCTTCGGTTGACGCTTGGGAAACGGAACTTGCGTCAGTAGCTCAGGATATCCCGACGGTGACCAAGTACAAGGGAAGGTTCGCTGAAGGCCCGTCGGTTTTGTATGAGTGCTTGGAGGCAGCCGAGGCCCTGGAGCGGCGGCTGCGCCGTGTAGTAAGTTACGCCAGCCTAAAGCAATCCGGCGACGGCACCGACCCGGCCAATCAGGCGGCCATGGGGAGGGCGTCCGCGCTGGCAGCGAAGGTTCAGGCCGAACTATCGTTCATCCGTTCGGAGGCGCTGGCCCTGCCTGATGGGACACTTGAGCGCTATCTCAAAGAACATGCCCCGCTCAAAGACTTCGAGCGCATGATCGGGAAGATGGTCAAGGAAAAGCCGCACTTGCTTCACCCCGAGACAGAGGTGGCTTTGGCGTCGTTGAGCGAGGTTCTGACCTCGCCGTCCCTCATCTACAACCGGTCCAAGGCCGCCGACATGACCTTCGAGCCGGTACTGGATAAGAATGGCGTCAGCCATCCCATGTCTTTCGCGCTGTACGAGGAGACTTACGAGAAACATCCCGACGTTGTCTTGCGCAGGAACGCCTACGCTTCCTTCACCAAGGGACTTAAGGCGTATCAGAACACTTACGGCGCGACGTGGGGCACCGAGGTCAAGAAGCACGTGGTTCTGGCCAAGTTGCGCGGGTACGAGTCGGCGACCCATATGCTGCTGGATGCCCAGGAGGTCGACATCGACGTATACAACCGCCTCCACGACATCATCCTCAAGGAGATCGCGCCGCATATGCGCCGCTACGCGAGGCTCCGCAAGCAGGTCCTTGGGCTCGACAAGATGCTGTACTGCGATATCGAGGCGCCGCTTGACCCCGATTTCAGCCCCAAGACCACGTTTGAAGAGGCGGCGGAACTTATCGTCAAGGGACTATCGGTGCTCGGGCCCGAATACACGGAGATTATCGCCAAAGGTATGAAGAGCAGGTGGATCGACCTCGCCGACAACATCGGGAAGTCTACGGGGGCGTTCTGCAACACCGTTCCCGGCGCCCACCCGTACATCCTGGTGACGTGGCAGGACAGCATGCGCAACGCGTTGGTCCTGAGCCACGAGCTGGGGCACGGAGGACACGGCGTGCTATCCCAGAGGTACCAGCGGTTCTACAATACGAGGAGCACCATGTTCTTCACCGAGGCGCCATCGACCATCAACGAGCTACTGGTCGGCAACTACATCATGTCTCAGAGCGACGATCCGCGGATGCGGCGTTGGCTCAATATGCAGTTCCTCATGACGTATCACCACAACTTCGTCCGCCACCTGATTGAGGGCGAGCTCCAGCGCCGGATCTATGTACTAGCGGAGAAGGGGCAGCCCATCACGGCATCGGTCCTGAGCCGGGTCCAGGGCGAAATCCTGGAGGAGTTCTGGGGCGGGGAAGTTGAGATCGACGACGGCGCCCGCCTGACTTGGATGCGCCAGCCCCACTACTACATGGGACTCTATCCGTACAGCTACTCGGCGGGTCTCACCATCGGCACGGCAGTGGCCAAGGCCATCCGCGAGGAAGGCCAGCCGGCGGTGGACAGGTGGCTTGCGGTGCTCAAGGCCGGCGGGACAAAGCCCCCGATAGAGCTGGCCAAGATGGCAGGCGTGGATATGACTAAGCCAGAGCCCATCCTGGAGGCTGTGGCTTACGTCGGGTCGCTGGTGGATGAAGTAGTGAAGGGTTTTGGAGTGGATGTTTGAGGCCTTCGTCCTTGCCGCGCGAAGCAGTTGGGCTAGACCGGTCAAAGTGAGCAGATGTTTTTGAGAGATTTGTGGTAGATTCTTGGGAGGGTCTTGAGGTGTTTTCAAGACCCTCCCGCGCTTCGGCGCCGCGAGATTCTGTTCTAGGGGAGAGGGGATTCTTCTTGACAGGCTTGGACGGGGCGACAATCTCCGCTGTAAACGACATAATCCGCCAACATGTAGGGAATCAGGCAACTGTATCTCAAGTTAGGCGTTGGGGCGGAGGCGCCCTCAACGAGTGCTACCGGGTAACCGCGCAGAACCCTCCAGGCGAGTACTTCCTGAAGGTAGAGAAGTTGGCCCGGGGAGGGGGAGTCGTCGCCGCGTCGGGCGGGGTAGGCGTTAAGGGCGGTCTGCCGGGGTCAGGCAGGGCAGACGCCTGGGCCGGGCTCCCGTTCATCCCTACGACCCGCCGCGGGCAGATCGAACGCGAGGTTGAAGGGGTCCGGTTGGCCTCGGCGGCCGGGATCCCAACTGCTCCCGTCGTAGGGTACGACCTGACGGGCCAGCTTATCGGCAGGAAGTACATCCTCCAGGAGTTCGTGGATGCCGAGTTGCTCTTCATCATCGATGAGTACATCGAAGACCGGGAAGACGAGGAGATTCGCTCACAGCTTGCGGATATTATGAAGAAGATGGAGGCAATACACGGCCCGGGATTCGGAGACCTGTGCGTGGGAGGAGCCATCGGACGTCACCCGACGTGGCGCGGGGCATACGACTCCATGAGGAGAATCCTGCTCCACGACCTTGAGGCTCTGGATGTCCTTCCGCAGGCGGACCTCAAGGTAATCTCAGACGCGTTGGAGTGGGGTTCGGAGCAGATCGGGTCGGCGCAGACTGCGCGCAAGTGTCCCGAGACAGGGAAGACCGTGTCGCAGCATCTCGTGCCAGGGGAGACACAGTCTGAGCGTGCCGACCCGGAGCAGGCTAGGGCTGACGTGCCTCCGTCCTTCGTCCACACCGACCTGGGTAAGCACAACGTCCTTGTGGAGCGAAGCGGGGGAGCTGCACGGATACGCGCCTTAGTCGACTTCGGCAACTCCATGTATGCCCCATATTACATAGAAGAGTTTCTGATTCGGGAGTTCGGAGGGTGGAGGATAGGACCTGCCGACATCCCATCTGTTTACGGCATCACGCCTCAGGAGTTCACAGCCGCCCAGTTGCTGTTCGGGCTGGAGCTTGGAGTGTTTGCTTTTGCCCTTAATCCGTACCTAGGTAAACTTGACGAGCAGTACATGAAAGAGTTCGTCGGGCGATACAGAGCGGTGCTTGGGTAGCACGGTAAGAAGATTAGGCTAAGTTGAGGTTCTGTGGCCGGGCCCAATGTCGCCCCAAGCTTGTGCGTTGTCGTTGCTTTGTCAGGGTTTGGAGAGTAGGGAATCTTGGGTTCTTAGGCAATGAGGAAACCTTTGCACGTACCGTGCAAAGGTTTCTACATTTAAAATCCGGCTCGGAAGGCAGGCTTCGTGACCAGATAGTTAAAATCTGCTGGCTCCTCTCATCGAAGGCGTCTTCGGCTGACGACTTGGCTCCAGGAAGTCGTCAGTTTTCGAAGACTCCGCGGCCGAGTTGTCAACCGCAGATGACTCCTCACTCTGAAGTGGTCAGTATTTGAGCACTCCGCAAGCCGAAGGCGTCTCCAGACCGTTCCCCTTGACAGGTCACGCCCGTAGCCTTAGTCTGATCTTAGTGTTTCGGATACAAACTCCGTAGTTTGGAGGAGGAATACCCAGTGGCGGGCGAGGACAATCACAGCAGGGCCATCGACATTTTGAGCAATCTGGGCTTCACCGAGTACGAGACCAAAACTTACCTCTCACTGTTGAAGAACAGTCCGGTTACCGGCTACCAGATAAGCAAAGACGCGGGGATCCCGAGGTCCATGGTCTATGAGGCTCTGGGCAGGCTAGTCAACAAGGGCGCCGTGATGTCCTTGCCCTTGGGAGATACCACGAGATACGCTCCTGTTCCAGTGAGCGTCCTTCTCGACAATCTCCGTCACAAGTACGAGGAGGCCCTGGACGCCGCGCACGACGTGCTTTCCCTCGAGGAGCAGAGGACTCCCCTGGAACAGGTGTGGAACATCGACGGGAGGGACTCGGTGCTTACCCGCGCTAGAGAGATGATCCGGACCTGCCACAAGGACCTGCTGATGCTGGCTGACGACTCCACGCTGGTCGAATTGCTTCCCACGCTGAATGAAGCCGTATCGAGAGGATTGAAGGCGCGACTTATTCTCTCGGGGGAGGCTGAAGTGGAGGGCGTCGAGGTGGTCCGGCACCCCAGAGCCGAAAGCGACTGGCAGAGGACCGGGAACCTGCTAGTCATCGTGACTGACAGTTCCCAGTGCCTGATCGGCGGCACCGGCTCGTCGGGTACGTGCATTTGGACGGGGAACCGCCACGTTGTCTTTATAGCCAGGCAGTTCATCTGGCAGGAGATATTCACTCAGCGGACGCTGGAACGCCTCGGGCGACAGGCCATCGAAGTGCTGTCGGAGGAAGAACGCAAGGCGATTCTTGGCGAGTGATGTGGGCGAGTGACGGTACCGGTGAGCATTGGGGCCAGCGGACCGGACGATGACGGATCGGGCGAGACACGCGGCAAGCGAGTGACGTGTCGCGCTGCTTGGACGAGGTGAAGCTAACAAATGAACACGGATTCCGTGGAGGTTGAGACTGGACATACTGGACTGACCGCAAGCCAAGTTGCGGCCTTGAGACAGCAGTATGGAGAGAACTCCTTGCCGTCCGGCAAGCCGCCTTCTCCGCTCATGATTCTGTTGTCGCAGTTCAAGAGCCCCTTGATCTACGTTATCCTCGGGGCTGCTTTCATATCTCTAATCCTCGGTGAGGTTCAGGACTTCTGGATCATCATGGCCGTCGTGGTCTTCGACGTCATCCTTGGCTTCGTACAGGAGTATCAGGCATCGGCAACCTACCAGAACCTGAAATCCCTCGTGAAGCCTACGGCCACAGTCATCCGCGAGGGACACCGTGTCGAGATTGACGCAAGGGAGATAGTTCCGGGTGACATCGTCCTCCTGAACGCGGGTGATAAACCGCAGGCAGACGGACGGCTGTTGGAGGCGAAGAGTCTATCTCTGAACGAAAGCATCCTTACAGGAGAGAGTGAAGCGGTGGTCAAGAGAAATGGGGACCCCGTGTTTATGGGCACCACGGCAGTTGCGGGCCGCGGAGTCTTCCAAGTCACCGCAACTGGGCGCAATACCAAACTTGGCGAAATCGCCCACAGTATCACCGATACCCCTGACCCTGAGACTCCGCTCCAGAAAAGGCTCGCGGCCTTCAGCGCGACCCTCACGAAGATAGTCATCGCTGTGGCCGTCTTGATGTATGTCATAGGAGTCGCCACGGGGAAGGACCCGGTCGACATGGTGCGTACGGTCATCATCCTGGCCATCGCCGCCATACCCGAGGGGCTGCTCATCGCGGTCACGGTCATCCTGGTGTTAGGGATGAAGAAGGTACTGGCGCGTCAGGGTCTGGTGAAGCGTCTCTTGGCGGTAGAGACTCTGGGCTCGGTGACGGTCGTCTGCACCGATAAGACGGGGACGCTCACGGAAGGGCTCATGCGGGTCACAAACCGGGACTTCGCGGACAAGGAAATGGCACTCAAAGTGTTGGCGCTCAACAACAACCTGGAGGATTCCATGGAGATGGCTCTGTGGGACCTGGCGAGGTCCGAGAGCGGGATGGATCCGTCGGAGATCGTCAAAGAATGCCCCAGGCACGATGAAGTTCCGTTCTCCAGCGAGGCAAAATACATGATTACCGCCAACAGGATAGAGGGGAGCCGGTACTTCCTGCTCAAGGGGGCTCCTGAGGTGGTACTCGAGAAGTGCGACGAGGAGCCGGAACGAAAAGCCGGGCTTATGGCCCAGTTCGACGCATGGGCTCGCGACGGACAGAGGCTTCTGGGTTTGGCTTATAAGCGGGTGTCCGAAGACGCCAGGTTGGATTCGGAAGAAGGCGCCCAAGGCTATATGTGGGCAGGGCTCGTCGGCCTTCAGGATCCTGTGAGGGAGGAAGTCCCCGGGGCCATCGAGACCTGCAAGAAGGCCGGGATCCAAGTGAAGATGATAACCGGGGATCACAAGCTCACCGCGATCCGTGTGGCCAGGTCCATAGGGCTCCAGGTTGAGGAAGACGACGTCATTGAGGGCAAGGACCTTGAGGCAATGAGCGACGAGGAACTCCGGACCAGGGTGAAGGGCGCGTCTGTGTTCGCTCGTGTCCTTCCTCATCAGAAACTGCGAATCGTGTCGGCATTGCAGTCGTTGGGAGAGGTCGTCGCCATGGTGGGAGACGGCGTCAACGATGCTCCCGCGCTTAAGAAAGCGGACATCGGAGTGGTGGTCGGCACAGCCACGGACGTCGCCAAAGAGACCGCTGACTTAGTGATTCTGGACTCCAGTTTCAAGACCATAGTTGCCGCCATCGAGGAAGGCCGTGTGGTCTTTCAGAACATCAAGAAGGTGGTTTCCTACACCCTCTCCAACTCCTTCGCCGAGATACTGCTGGTGTTCGCGGCGATGATACTCGGGTGGCCGGCGCCGCTAACCGTGGCTCAGATCTTGTGGATACACCTGATTTGCGACGGGCCGGTGGACATTGTATTAGGGTTTGAACCCCAGGAAGAGGGCATTATGGAGGAGAAGCCGAGGCCGGTATCGGAACCGATTTTGGATAGGCTCGGCTTGGGACTCATCGGAGCTATCAGCGTTACCGCGGCCCTCGGTTGCCTGTGGATGTTCGGGCATCACTGGATAAGCCACGGCGACATCGCCCTCGCAAGGACCGTGGCTTTCGAGACCCTTGCGGTCATCTCTTTGGTCTACGTGTTCGCGTACAGAAGCATGAGGCGAAGCCTGTTCCACATAGGACATCTCACGGCCAACAAGCCTCTTCTGGCGGCGGTCGGGCTCGGATTTGTGGTGGCGTTCTTGCCATCTGTCTCTCCGTCCATAGGCAGGATGCTTGGCGTAGTCCCCCTGAGTCTGGAGCATTGGGCGATGGTGTTCGGGACCAGCATTCTCCTGTTGGTTATGGTCGAGGTGGGGAAGCATATGGCTTTGGTCCGCGCGGCCCGTATGGCGGCTCAGGCTGGAAGAGGGTCTCGCTAAGGTAGGAGGACGGGGGAAGGGGTAGGAGTAGGTCGGCGAGAGACAGGCTTTTCTACGGATGGGTCACTAACATGCAGGGCTTGTCCCTCCTCGCGAAGAACGGTGTAGAGCACTGAGACGATAACCCACGTTCGAGTGACCGGGAGTACCGAAGCACCGGACAACAGAAAGGAGGCCCCAATATGTGGAACAGCCACCGAACTGACGCGTATGAAGGTATGCTGGCTGAAACCATCACGATGTCAGGCTACAAGGGCGACCGAATCCACGCGTATTTCGCGCGCCCACTTGGGGAAGGTCCTTACCCCGGAGTCATACTGATTCCTCACGTGCCGGGGTGGGACGAGTTCTACCGCGAGACGACCCGTCGCTTCGCCCATCACGGTTACATGGCACTCTGTCCCGACATCTTCTGCCGTTTCGGACACGGGACTCCTGACGAAATCGCCGCGAAGGCCCGTGCGGCGGGCGGTGTCCCAGACAACAGCGTGATGGGGGACTGTGAGGGAGCCCTCAAGCTTCTCAAGAGTTTGCCCAATTCAAACGGCAGAGTGGGTGTGATAGGAACCTGCTCCGGCGGACGCCACGCCTTCTTGGCGGCATGCAGGGTGAGCGGCATCGATGCCGCTGTCGACTGCTGGGGAGGCCTCGTGGTTGCCTCCGAGGATAAGCTGACGCCTGCCCGCCCCGTAGCGCCCATCGACTACACCGAGCAGCTGGGCTGCCCGCTGTTGGGAATCTTCGGAAACGAGGACCAGTCTCCTTCGCCCGAAGAGGTGGATATCCACGAAGAGGCGCTCAAGAAGTTCGGAAAGGACTACGAGTTCCATCGATATGACGGAGCGGGGCACGGGTTCTGGTACTACCATACCGAACGGTACCGCCCGAAACAGGCGATGGACGCGTGGGAGAAGGTCTTCGCCTTCTTCGGCAAGCACCTCGGCGGTGGCGCTTAGTCGAACACAGGGAAACATCGCGTGGCAGTAATACTTAGTCAAACACAGAGAAACATCGCATAGTGGAAGTGGATGATGTCCCTAAGAGCCGCTGAACCCTTCACAGTGATGGCGAAACCGGTCGGGCCACGGTGTAACCTGGCCTGCAGTTACTGCTATTACCTGGAGACCGAGGACATGTACGGCGGAGAGCTCCCGCCCAAGATGTCCGACGGCCTCCTGGAGACCTACATCCGCCAGTACATAGAAGGGAGCCCCGGGCCGGTAGTGTCGTTCATCTGGCACGGCGG
>DULO01000001.1 GCA_012840345.1 Candidatus Fermentithermobacillaceae bacterium | reverse complement strand
GGGCGCGACGACACGGAGAAAGACGTCCAGTATATGGCGGAGAAAATCGCCACCTTGAGGGTCTTTGAGGAAGACGGGAAGATGCAGAGGTCCTTGCTGGACGTTCAGGGCCGGGTTATTGTAGTGTCCCAGTTTACCCTCTACGGAGACGTAAAGAAAGGCAGGCGTCCCGGTTTTGAGCGGGCGGCCGCCCCGGACGTCGGCGAGAAGCTCTACATGGAAGTGGTCGAGCGGCTCCGGTCGTTCGGGCTGGAGGTACAGACAGGCGTATTCGGCGCCCATATGCAGGTGGGCTTGGTTAACGACGGCCCCGTCACTATTCTTCTATCCAGCGAGAAAGAATTCTAAGAAAAGGACGAACTTCAGAGAGGCAGTCCGGTAACATCCTTCCATCGAAAGGAAGTATACCGCGTGAGAATAGTCACTTTGCCGGTGGGCGTTCTGGAGACCAACTGTTACATAGTAGCCGACGTGGAGGAGTGCCTGGTCGTCGATCCCGGCGACAACGGGCCGTCCATCATGGAGAGAATTGACGCCATGGGGGCGAGGGTCTCCGGCATACTGCTCACCCACGGGCACTTTGACCACACCGGAGCCGCGGGATTCCTCCAGGAAAAGACCGGCGCCAAAGTGATGATAGGGGAGGCCGACGCCGGCTGGCTCTCCGACCCGGATTGGATGCTTCCTTACATGCCTTCTGGCCAAGACCCCGTCAAAGACGTTTCCCATCTTAAAGAAGGCGACACCGTCAAGTGCGGGAACATAGAGTTTAACGTCTACTTGACGCCGGGCCATTCCCCAGGAAGCATTTGCCTCTACGCTCCCGGACACCTGTTCTCCGGAGACCTCATATTCAAAGACGGGGTCGGGCGCGACGATCTGCCGGGAGGAGACCCTGACGAGCTTCTTCAAAGCGTCCAGAGGATCCTATCTTTATTCCCCGACGAAACCGTAATCTACCCCGGCCACGGGCCATCAACTACCATTGCCCGAGAGAAGACCGCAAATCCCTTTTTCTAGAGGTTTGTGGTATCTTTAGTTGGACAACTGGGCACACGCGCATCAAAGTTGGGGGTATTGACTATGCTTAAAGCACCCCGGGGTACTTCCGATACGCTGCCTCCGGACACCTCCAAATGGGCTTACATTGAGGGCGTCATGAGGCAAGTATCCCGCCGTTTCAACTTCGAGGAGATCCGGACTCCCACGTTCGAGCATCTTGAGCTGTTTGCCCGGACGGTCGGCGAGACCACCGATATTGTGGAGAAAGAAATGTATAGTTTCAAGGATAAGACCGGCCGCGACCTGGCGCTCAGGCCGGAGGGGACTGCCCCCGTGGCGAGGGCTTTCCTCGAGCACGGCATGGCCTCGGGACCCCTTCCAAGGAAGTTCTTTTATATGGGGCCGATGTTCAGGTACGAGAAGCCGCAGGCCGGAAGGTACCGCGAGCACAGGCAGTTTGGCGTTGAGATACTAGGCTCCGCGTCCCCCTACTCGGATGTGGAAGTCATTGTGCTGGCCATGGAATTGGCCGCCGAATTGGGGCTTACCGGGACAACCCTGCACTTGAACAGCATTGGGTGCCCGTCTTGCCGGAGCGGGTACAAAGCCAAGCTCATAGAGTATCTGCGCCCCAAAACCGATCTGCTCTGCGAGGACTGCAAGTCTAGGCTCGAGCGCAACCCTCTTAGGGTACTCGATTGCAAGCAGGAAGGATGCCGGTCGGCAATCGTAGGCGCGCCGTCCATGCTTGATCACCTTTGTCCCGACTGCAAGGCGCACTGGGATCAGATGACCCGCATACTGGCCTCCCAGGGGATAAGTTTCGAGGTGGACAGCGCTTTGGTAAGGGGCCTGGACTACTATACCAGGACCGTATTCGAGTTGAAGTGGCCGCCGTTGGGTGCCCAGAACACCCTGGTGGGCGGCGGCAGGTATGACGGGCTTATCGCCGAATTGGGCGGCCCTCCGATTCCCGGAGTCGGGTTCGGGATGGGCATTGAGAGAATGCTTCTGGCGACAGACAAGGGAAGCAAGCCTATTCAGGCGGAGACGGCCATCGACGTCTTCGTTATCGGGCTGGGAACCGACCAGACTGTGGGCGAAAAAGCTTTCGGCTTGGTCCGGGACTTAAGGAGGGCGGGCCTGTGCTGCGAGTTCGATCCTTTGCAGAGAAGCATGAAGGCCCAGATGAGGCAGGCTGACAGGATGAACGCCAAGTTCGCGGCGATCCTCGGGGACGACGAGGTAGCCAGAGGCGTTGTGACCATAAGGTCGATGTCAGAGGGTTGGCAGAAGAGCGTGGACGAGTCTTCGGTGGTGAACGTGTTGCGCGAGGAGGTCACCGGCTGTGGCAAATGAAACCGTTGAAATATCTGATCTGGGCAATCTTCGAAGGACCCACTACTGCGGACAAGTTGGCCTTAGCGATGTGGGAAAGACAGTGACTTTGTTGGGATGGGTCAATCGCCGGAGGGACCTGGGCGAACTCATCTTTATCGATATGCGGGACAGGACCGGGTTGGTCCAAGTTGTGTGCAACCGCGCCGCGTCGGCGGAGGCTTTCAGGGTGGCCGAAGCCGTAAGGTCCGAGTACGTCCTCGCGGTCATAGGGACCGTGGCTGCCCGGGCGGAGGGGCAGATCAACCGGGATATGGCTACCGGCTCCATCGAGGTGGTAGCGCAAGAGATCCGGATCCTGAACACGGCCAAGACCCCGCCGATTTACATAAGGGACGAGGCGGAACAGGACGAACTCTTGCGGCTCAAGTACCGCTATTTGGACCTTAGGCGTGTTCCCATGCAGCGCAACTTGGAATTTCACCACAAGACGTCCATGGCGGTGCGGAACTACCTTTCCGAGCAGGGGTACTGGGAAATCGAGACTCCCATGATGACCAGGAGCACTCCCGAAGGCGCCCGGGACTTTTTGGTCCCGTCAAGGCTCGACCCCGGCAAGTTTTACGCGTTGGCCCAGTCGCCCCAGCTCTTCAAGCAGCTCTTGATGGTGGGCGGCACGGACAAGTACTTCCAGATAGTGAGATGCTTTAGGGATGAGGACCTCAGGGCTGACCGCCAGCCTGAATTCACCCAAATAGACATCGAGTCGTCTTTCGCCACAGAGGAAACAGTTTGGGAACTGGTTGAAGGCTTGATGAAGAGGCTTTGGAAGGACGTGATGAACCAAGAACTTGAGACGCCCTTCCCGCGGTTGACCTACGATGAGGCGATGTCCCGTTTTGGAAGCGACAAGCCCGACACCAGGTTTGGCATGGAGATTCAGGACGTAACGCCCGTCTTCAAGAACACGGCCTTCGGAGTGTTTCGGAGCACCGTCGAATCGGGCGGGACCCTCCGTGCCATCTGCTTGCCCGGCCAAGCGGGGGTGTCCAGGCATGAAGTTGACGCTTTGACCGTCAGGGCCAAGACCCACGGGGCCAAGGGCCTTGTTACCGTCGCGTACCATGAGGGTGACATAAAGTCGGCCATCAAGAAATACCTTACTGAGGACGAGATCTCCGGCCTTAAGCAGGCAGTAGGGGCTAATGACGGGGACATGGTCCTGATCGTCGCGGACGCCTTTGAGACCGCCGTGACTGTTCTCGGACGGCTGCGGTTGGAAATGGCGAACAAGCTTGGACTTATTCCGAAAGACAAGTTCAACTTCCTTTGGATTACCAAGTTCCCGCTGCTCAAGAGGAACGAAGAAACCGGAGAGTGGGAAGCTGCCCATCATCCGTTTACCAGCCCGATGGCGGAAGACGCTTTGACGCTCCTGCGGACCGAAGCTCCCGAGGCTTTGCCCGACGATGTCAAGGCACATATTTACGCAAGAATGTACGATCTTGTCATGAACGGAGTGGAACTTGCGTCGGGTTCCATTCGTATACACAGACGAGACTTGCAGGAGAAGGTTTTCAGGCTGTTGGGGTTGTCCAATGAAGAAGCCAGGAACAAGTTCGGTTTTCTCCTGGACGCCTTCGAGTACGGCGCTCCTCCTCACGGGGGAATCGCGTTCGGGTTGGACCGGTTGGTCATGCTGATGGCGGGGTGCGATACCATCCGCGATGTCATCGCTTTTCCCAAGACGTCCAGCGGAACATGCCCCCTGACCGACGCTCCGGCTCCCGTGGACGACAAGCAATTGGCGGATCTTGGACTTGCCCGAATCGATAGGAAATGATGGCGTGCGCCCCGAAGTGGTTACTGGGACTCGGGGGTTTGGGACGCTGCTGATATAGAGAGACAACGGGTCCCGCGAAACCGAGAGGAAGATCAGTTTGGCTCTTTTGGATGAACAGGTGTTAATAGAAAAAGCTAGCGAGGGTGACGCGGACGCCTTTGAGATTCTCGTGGAGAGATACGAAAAGGGTGTCTACAACCTGGCATACAGGCTGATCCCGGACCGGGATGACGCCATGGACATAACACAGGAAGTCTTCCTGAAGGCATTCCAGGCGCTTCCCAAGTTTCGCGGGGACAGCCGTTTTTCCACATGGTTGCACAGGGTGTGCGTAAACGCCTGCTTGGATTTCCTTCGTCGAAAGCAAAGGACTCAGACTTACTCCCTGGATGAGCCCATAAACTTGAAGGAATCCTCCGTGGTCAGGGAAGTGCGGGACGATAGCGGCAGCGTGGAAGACGTGATTGAGACAAAGTCCTTGACCGAAACCGTACTCATGGCTCTAAACAGCGTGGATGAGGCGCACCGGACGGTCATTGTGCTTAGCGATATTCGCGGCTACTCGTATCAGGAAATAGCGGACATGCTTGGGATTTCTATCGGAACGGTGAAATCCAGGCTTCACCGGGGAAGGATGACCATTAGAAAACTGTTGCCGGCGGAACAAATTGCCTCTCCCGTCGTCAAATCAGACGAAAGGAGGGACCGCAGGTGAATTGTCGTGACGCAGAAAATACTCTGTCCGCGTACCTAGATGGGCAACTGTCTGAAGTTGAGCGCAAACCTCTAGAAGAGCACCTCGAGCAGTGCGAAAACTGCCGGAGGGCGCTGGAGGAGCTCACCCTAATCAGAGACGCCCTGAGATCCCTTCCTGAAGTTGAGATGCCAGAAGGACTCCACGGCAGAATAATGGCTGCGGTTCGGGCGCATGCCAGGGAGATAAAACAAGACGCTTCGGAGTGTGCGGGGGAAGCCGGGAATCTCAGATTTGATGCTTCTAAAGCGGGAACCGATTCGCCGTCGCGTCAAAAAGTTGGCTTCTTTAGAAGAATCGTCAATCGTATGTCCAACATGAGCGCCCGCCAGTGGATCCCGCTGACCGCGGCCGCCATGGTTTTGGTCATGTTGTTGTCCGTAAGCGGCACTTTGTTCTTGACAGAAGGCGGCTTTGGCCTTAACAGGGCTGCCAAGATGACCGAGCAACCAGGCTCTCCAGGTTTCGCGGCTTCGCCCGAGACTCCTTCGGGATACGACGGCTTCGGCGGGCTGAAGGCGGCGGCGCCCCCGTTAGCCGATGAGGCGGAGGGCGTGGGGATGCTCACGAGCGGAAGCAGAACTGTCGCTGTGGCTGAACGCAAATTCATCAAGCGCGCCCAAGTGGCGGTGGAAGTATCCAGGGGCAAGATCCGCGAGACCGCCGAGCAGGCGGAAGGCATTGTGGCAACGAACTTTGGTTACATTGAGCAATCATCCATGTCGGGCAATGCCGACAAAGAAATGACCAGCTACTATATGGTAGCCAGGGTTCCTTCCGAGAGCGTTGACAAGACCGTCGATGAGCTGTCCGCCCTAGGCAGGGTTACCAAGCGGGACAGTTCAATACAGGACATCACCGACCAGTACGTCGACCTGGACGCCAGGCTCAGGAACAAGATTAACCAGGAAAACCGCCTCCTTGAAATCATGGGCGAGGCAAAGACCGTGGGCGAGTTGCTCCAAGTCGAGGGCGAGATTTCCAGGGTCCGCGGGGAAATCGAGAGCATGCAGGCACAACTCAACAACAATGACAAGCTGACTTCGCTGGCCTCTGTCTCGTTCTCAGCGACCGAGGAAGGCTCTAATCCCAAGCCCCCGTCGCCGTGGAGCGACGTCTGGCGCGTCTTTGTGCAAGCGTGGCGGAACCTTCTGCTGTTCGCCGCGCAAGTCGCTCCGAGCCTGATAGTGCTGGCGGCTCTGTTCTTGGGTGGTGCCTGGCTGGTAAGGCGTAGGGCAAGAAAAACGGTATAGGCATAGAAGAAAGACCGAAAAGTCCAGAAGTCCGGCTTGCTTAGGCGAGCCGGGCTTTTTACTTATCGTAGCGCGCGCGGCAGGCGATACGCGGAATTGCCGCCTTAGAAGTCAAAGCCTATACTGAAGAAAAGGACAAGAGGTGGTAAGGATGGATACCGGACGGAGACTTCTCCTTGTCGACGGACATTCTCTGGCAAACAGGGCGTTTTACGCGCTGCCCGCTTTGTCTACCAACGCGGGGGTCCCCACAGGCGCCGTTTTCGGTTTCCTTACCATGCTCTTTAGGTTCCTCCAAGAAAAGAAACCTACCCACGTGGCCGTCGCTTTTGACCATCCGTCCCCGACCTTCCGCCACGGGGAGTACGACGAATACAAGATTACGAGAAAGCCGTCTCCGCCGGACTTCAAGGCGCAAATACCGGTCCTGAAAGAGGTCCTGGATACCCTCAACTTACCCGTATTGGAGCTGGCGGGGTTCGAGGCGGACGACATAATCGGAACCCTGTCCACGCAGGCACAAGAACACGGGTTTTCCGTGAGCATTC
>DULO01000067.1 GCA_012840345.1 Candidatus Fermentithermobacillaceae bacterium | reverse complement strand
AGCTATACCAGCGGTGAAGGCCTTGGGATGCCTTTGGTTGTTTTGGTTAACGGGGGCAGCGCCAGCGCTTCGGAGATTCTGGCCGGAGCGATTCAGGACAGGGAGGTAGGTCCTCTCGTAGGGACTACCACCTTCGGCAAAGGGTTGGTCCAAGGGGCCTATACGCTGGAAGACGGCTCTGTGGTAAAGGTCACTGTCGCCGAATACCTCACGCCTAATGGACGGGCCATTAACGGCGTAGGACTTGAGCCCGATTTCTTTGTAGAAGGAGACGAAGCTCAGTTAGACAAGGCGATTGAGCTGGCTAGGGCCGCGCTCCAGAAAGGAGCCTGACAAATGGGTCCACTAGGGGAGCTCCTCTTGAGCGTAATCAAGTCTTACCCGGGGATCTTCCTGAACCCCGTGGTCGACGCGCTTTATTTGGTCGTGTTGGGGCTTGTTGCCGTCCAATACGGGAAAATACAGTCGATTGAAGAGAGGGTCTACGGGAAGGCCAAGAACAAGGCGGTGTATCAGACCGCCGTGTCCATAGGCTACGGGCTTTTCGGCGGGCTCTTGGCCAGCGTATTGTTGGTACTTGTGGGCGTGTCCATAAACGACGCGGGGCTGGGTTACCTTCTTCCCATAGCTTTGTTCTTGTTTCTGTTTAGTCCGAGGTTTCTCTGCTTCTCCTACTCGGGGGCCCTGGTGAGCCTCAGTTATCTGGTCTTCGGATGGCCGAAGGTGAACGTGCCGGCCATGATGGCTTTGGTGGCATGCCTCCACGCCGCCGAATCCCTGCTGATTAGGCTTAGCGGGAGCACGTGCGCGACCCCGCTGTACCTTGCCGACAACGAGAGAGGAGCATTAGGCGGGTTCAGCCTCCAACGTTTTTGGCCTATCCCTTTGATCGTCCTTACGGTCGTTAGGATACCTGACGTAACGGGCTTGGAAGGGCTGATTCACCTTCCCGACTGGTGGCCGCTCATAGCCGCCGCGGAAGCCCCGGGTGTGGGAGTCCCTGTTTTTACCATGGTCCCGTTGGTCGCCGCTTTGGGATACGGAGACTTGAGCGTATCCAGAGCGCCGCGGGAAAAGGCCAGGAGCACGTCCCGGGCCCTAGCCCTGTTCAGCTTCCTCTTGTTGCTGTTCTCCATGGCGGCGTCCCGCTGGTCGGGGTTTTCTTGGGTAGCGGTCCTGTTCGCGCCCATCGCCCACGAAGTCGTGATAAGGGTGGGGGCGAAAGAGGAGTTGGCCGCTCTTCCCCATTTTAGGGCGGCGCCTGACGGGGTCATGGTCCTCGACGTGATCGAAGGTTCGCCTTCCCACAAGGCGCGCCTTAATAGAGGCGATGTCATTTTGGCCGCAAGGGGAGTGCCCGTCCGGACCCGAGAAGACCTATACCTGGTCCTGAAGGAGCCCGGACCCGCGCAGTTGTTGGTCCGCGACTACGCCGGGAAGACCATGAGAGAAGTCCTGATTAACAGAGAAAGCGAACCCATCGGCGTGATCACCGTGCCGCAATTAGGCGACCAGCCTATGGTCAGCACGGTTTCGGCGGGTCCCTTGGGACAACTGTTCAAGAACCTTTTCCGCCGCTTCCTAGGCTAGCGAGCCGAACATTTATTTGCTTTTCCTCCCCCTAAGTGTATAATTTACGGGCGGAGGAATGCTTGTGCCTGACTTCAAGTTGGTGTCGGATTACGTCCCCAGGGGAGACCAACCTCAAGCCATAGAAGCCCTCGTTGAAGGAGTCCAGAAAGGTGTAAAGCACCAAGTCCTCCTCGGGGTTACGGGCTCGGGAAAGACGTTCACCATCGCCAACGTTGTCGAAAAGGTGAACCGTCCCACGTTGGTGATATCCCACAACAAGACTCTGGCCGCCCAGTTAGCCAGCGAGTTTAAGACGTTCTTTCCCAACAACGCGGTCGAGTACTTCGTGAGTTATTACGACTATTACCAGCCTGAGGCTTACGTGCCCCAGACTGATACGTACATCGAGAAAGATTCCACCATCAACGATGAGATAGATAAGCTGCGGCACTCGGCCACGACCGCTTTGTTTGAGCGCCGCGATGTCCTGGTCGTGGCGTCGGTGTCTTGCATCTACGGCTTGGGTTCGCCTGAAGACTACCGGGACTTGGTCCTGTCTCTGCGTCCAGGAATGAGAAAAGACAGGCAGGAGATCCTGAGAAAGCTCGTGGACATCCAGTATCTCAGGAACGACCTGGACTTCCAACGGGGCACTTTCCGGGTGCGAGGCGATACAGTGGAGATATACCCGGCGGGTTCTACCGACCGGGCGATCCGCGTGGAGCTTTTTGGTGATGAGGTCGAGAAGATTACCGAGTTCGATGTGTTGACCGGGCAGCCGGTCGCGCTCATGGACCACGTCGCGATATTCCCTGCAAGGCACTTTGTCACCACCGACGAAAAGACTCTTAGGGCCATCGCGTCAATTGAGGAAGAGTTGGAAGAACGGCTCAAATACTTGCGGGATCAGGGAAAGATCCTCGAGGCGTACAGGTTGGAGCAAAGGACCAGGCAGGACCTGGATATGCTGCGTGAGGTAGGCTATTGTTCCGGGATCGAAAACTACTCAAGGCACCTAACCGGGCGGAGTCCGGGACAACCTCCCTACACCTTGCTGGACTTCTTCCCAAAGGATTTCCTGGTAATAATCGACGAGTCTCACGTGACCATTCCCCAGATCCGGGGCATGCACTTAGGGGACAGGTCCAGAAAAGACTCGCTTGTGAACTACGGATTCAGGTTGCCTTCCGCATACGACAACCGGCCGCTCACATTCGAAGAGTTTGAGGAGCGCGTAGGGCAAGTCATATACGTTTCGGCTACCCCAGGCCCGTACGAGCTTTCCCGGGCGTCGGCTGTCGTTGAGCAGGTCGTAAGGCCCACAGGGTTGCTTGACCCCGAAATCGAGGTCAGGCCGACCGCGGGACAGATTGACGACTTGATCAAGGAGATAAGGGTCAGGAAAGCCCGCAACGAACGGGTGCTGGTTACCACTCTGACCAAGCGGATGGCTGAGGACCTTACCGATTACCTGCGGGACATCGGGATCAAAGTAAGGTATATGCACTCGGACGTAGATACCTTGGAACGGATGGAAATAATCAGGGATCTGCGTTTGGGCGTCTTCGACGTCTTGGTAGGCATCAACCTCTTGCGTGAAGGGTTGGACTTGCCCGAGGTTTCCCTCGTGTGCATCCTGGACGCTGACAAAGAGGGGTACTTGCGGTCCGAGACCTCGCTCATCCAGACCGTGGGCAGGGCCGCGAGAAACGTCAACGGCCGGGTTATCATGTACGCGGACAACATCACCGGTTCGATGCGAAGGGCCATAGACGAGACCGAGCGGCGCCGGAGGAAGCAGGAAGAATACAACAGGGCTCACGGCATAACGCCGGCTACCGTAGAGAAAGCGGTAAGGGACGTCATCCAATCTCAACGGCCGGTTCAATCCCAGGCCGAGTACTACTGGAAGGACGTGGACCTGAGCCAAGTTCCGAAGCGCGCCATCCCCGAGCTGGTCCAGAAAATGAGGAAAGAGATGAAGCAGGCGTCCAGAGACCTGGAGTTTGAGAGGGCGGCCTTGCTTAGGGACATGATATTCGAGTTAGAAGGGAGACTGGGCGGATCCGCCCTGCGAGGTAAGCACAATGTCAAAGGATAAAATCGTGATTCGAGGGGCGCGTCAACACAACCTTAAGGGCATTGACGTTGAGATACCCAGGGACAAGCTTACGGTGATAACGGGACTGTCGGGCTCGGGAAAGAGCTCGCTGGCCTTTGATACCATTTACGCCGAAGGTCATCGGAGATACGTGGAGTCCCTTTCGGCCTATGCCCGCCAGTTCTTAGGGCTTATGGAGAAGCCGGATGTGGACTACATTGAGGGGCTTTCCCCGGCCATATCCATCGATCAGAAATCGGGGGCCAGAAACCCACGCTCGACAGTGGGCACGGTTACCGAGATATATGACTATCTCAGGCTGTTGTACGCGAGAGTCGGACACCCCCATTGCCCGGTTTGCGGCAAGCCCGTGGCGAAGCAGACCGTTGACCAGATAGCCGACCAGATCGAGAGCCTCCCCGAGGGGACCCGGTTTTCCATCCTGGCTCCTCTGGTTCGCGGCCGCAGGGGAGAGTACGAGAAGGTTTTCGAGGAGATCCAGCGGGCCGGGTACGTCAGGGTCCGGGTTGACGGGGAAATGGGCGAAGTCGCCGACTACATCGGAAGGCGTTTGGAGAAGCAGAAAAAGCACTCAATAGAGGCGGTCATTGACCGCTTGATCGTGCGTCCCGACCAGAGAAGCCGCTTGGTGGACTCTATCGAGTCCGCTCTGCAGCTTTCCGGCGATCTCGTGATCGTTAACGTTCAAGGCCAGGGCGACCTAGTGTTCAGCCAGTCCCTTGCTTGTCCGGACTGCGGCGTGAGCCTGCCCGAAATGGAGCCCAGACTGTTTTCCTTCAACAACCCCGTCGGGGCTTGCCCCGACTGCAACGGCCTAGGGGTAAACATGGAATTTGAACCGGACCTCATCATCCCCGACGGTAGAAAGTCGTTGGCGGACGGAGCCATCGCGGCGTGGAACGGGACGCCGGACGGCTACTACCACCAGTTGCTGATGGCCGTGGCCAACCACCTCAAGATCCCAACCGACGTTCCTGTGGACAGCCTGTCGAAGGAGCAGATCGACCTGATCCTGTACGGGGCTCCCGGCGAGAGGATACCTTTCCATTACGAGAGCCAGTACGGGCGGAGCAGCGACCGTCAGATCACTTTCGAAGGGGTCATACACAACCTGGAAAGGCGTTATAGAGAGTCTCCAAGCGACGCGGCCCGGGAATATCTCGAAGAGTTCATGGCAGCCAAGCCCTGCCCTACCTGCCGGGGAGCCAGGCTGAAGAAAGAAGCTTTGGCGGTCACGGTTGGGGGAAAGAACATCTATGAGTTGACCGACATGTCGGTAAAGGCGATCCTGGAGTTCTTTGACAAGCTGGAACTGAGCCCGAGGGAGAGACAGATCGCCAACCAGGTCCTAAAGCAGATCCGGTCCCGCCTTACGTTCCTCACAGACGTAGGCTTGGGTTACCTTACCTTGACCAGGCACGCCGGGACGCTCGCCGGAGGGGAAGCCCAGCGCATCCGTCTGGCGACTCAGATAGGGTCCGGACTGGTCGGGGTTTTGTACGTATTGGATGAACCCAGCGTAGGGCTGCATCCACGGGACAACCGGCGGCTGTTGCAGACCATAATGCACCTTAGGGACATCGGCAACACGCTAATAGTTGTCGAGCACGACGAAGAGACCATACGCAGCGCCGATTACGTAATAGACGTCGGTCCGGGAGCGGGAGAGCACGGCGGCAGAATCGTGGCTTCCGGCACCGTCTCCGAAGTCCTTAGGAACCCGGAGTCCATCACAGGCCAATACCTTTCCGGAAAAAGGCGCATTGAGATACCGCCCAGGAGGCCTACGGGCGACCGGTGGATAGAGATAAAGGGCGCCAGGGAGCACAATTTGAAGAGTATAGACGTGAAGATCCCCGTAGGAGTCTTTACGTGCGTCACCGGGGTGTCGGGTTCAGGCAAGAGCACCTTGGTCAACGACGTGTTGTACCGGAAGTTGGCTTCGCTTCTCCACGGCGCCAGGACGAGGGCCGGAGAGCACGACGAGATCACCGGCACAGAGTTCTTGGATAAAGTGATCAACATAGACCAGTCCCCCATAGGACGGACTCCGAGGTCCAACCCGGCCACATACACCGGGGTGTTCACCGAGATCAGGAACCTGTTCGCCCTTACTAACGACGCCAAGGTACGCGGCTATAGGCCCGGCAGGTTCAGCTTTAACGTGAGGGGCGGGCGGTGCGAAGCCTGCCGCGGTGACGGTATCATCCGTATTGAAATGCAGTTCCTCCCGGATGTCTACGTCCCGTGCGAAGTCTGCCACGGCAAGAGGTACAACAGCCAAACGCTGGAAGTCAGATATCACGGGAAGAACATCGCCGACGTCTTGGACATGACAGTCGAGGAGGTCCTAGAGCTCTTCAAGAACATACCGGCGATACACAGGCGGCTTAAGACCATCGCCGACGTGGGCCTCGGCTACATTCGTTTAGGGCAGCCCGCCACCACTCTCTCGGGAGGCGAAGCCCAGCGGGTGAAGCTGGCCACAGAGCTTTCACGGCGCGGCAACGAGAGGACTCTGTACATCCTCGACGAACCCACGACAGGGTTGCACTTTGAGGACACGCGAAGGCTCCTGGAAGTGCTGCAGAGGCTGGTTGACGCCGGCAGCACGGTCGTGGTCATAGAACACAACCCAGATGTTATCAAGAGCGCTGACTATATCATTGACTTGGGACCTGAAGGCGGCGAGGAAGGCGGCATGGTTGTCGCCACCGGCACTCCCGAGGACGTCGCCCAAGTGGAAGCGTCCTATACCGGCAAGTTCCTAAGGGAGATACTCAACGAGTCCGCGCAGGCCGCTCCGAGGAGGCTAGGGAGGGCGTCCGGGGGAGGTAACGGGTGAGCTCGCTCCACCAGATCGAGGGAAAAGCGTGGCACGGGTTTAGGGGGGACCGTTATGAACTGGACGAGAAGTCCAAGGACATAACAGAGTCCCCGGGCGTCTACGTTTTTCTCGGTCCCGCGGGCGAAGTGTTGTACGTGGGCAAAGCCAAGAACTTGCGTAAGCGTCTTAGGTCGTACTTCTCGTCGAACCTCTCTTCCAAGACCGAAGCCCTTATGGAGAAGGTGGCCGGCCTAGAGACCATTACGGTGGAGTCCGAGGTCGAAGCCCTAATCCTCGAGATAACTCTCATCAAGAAGCACAAGCCGAAGTACAACATTCTCCTTAAGGACGACAAACAGTATCCTTACATCCGGGTTGGGCTGGACGAGAAATGGCCCAGGGTCACCCTTGTCCGCAGGATGCAGAAAGACGGAGCCAGGTACTTCGGACCTATCACAAGGGCCAGTTCTGTTCGGGAAACCCTGGCTGTCCTAAGGCGCCTCTTTCCCTACCGCACGTGTTCCGACCGGGTTCTGGCTCAAACTACTAGACCGTGCCTCGATTATCATCTCGGCAGGTGTCTGGGGCCGTGCACAGGAGAACTCGATGAAAAAACCTACATGGACACGATCCAAGAAGTCATCCGTTTTCTTGAGGGGCGACACAAGCACCTTCGGGAGAGTCTGGTAAAGCGGATGCACGACCACGCCGAGAAACTTGAGTTTGAAAGCGCGTCCCGCATTAGGGATCAGATCAGGTCGCTGGACGATGTCACCGAAAAACAGCGGATCGTCTCCCCCGACATGAAGGACAGGGATGTGTTGGGACTGGAACGGTCCAAGGAGATGTCGTTCGTAGCCCTGCTTCAAGTGCGCGAAGGAAAGCTCATGGGGAGAGACGGGTTCGTTCTTTCCGGCACCGCAGCGGAAGAAAGCGGCGATGTCTTAGAGGCTTTCATCACCCAGTACTACTCTCGCGCGTCCCACATTCCGCCCGAAATCCTCATTCCGGTGGAAATCCCGTCTCCGGAGCAGGTGACCGAGTTCTTGAAGGAACGGAAGAAAGAAACGGGCTCAGGAGCCGGCACTGTCAGGATCAAGGTACCCCGTAGGGGAAGGCTCAAGGACCTGGTGGTCATGGCGGCGGACAACGCAAGGACGATGATGGCCCAAGAGCTACCTAGACGGGAAAGAGAGATGGAAGAGAACGAGGCCGCCATGAAAAACCTCGCTGAAGCCCTCGGTATGGACCGGCTTCCCAGGCGTATCGAAGGCTACGACATATCAAACCTCTCGGGACAGGAAACCGTGGCCTCCATGGTGGTCTTGGCCGACGGCCGTCCCGACAAGAGCTCCTACAGGCGCTTCAGGATGAAGGTGCAAGGCAAGCCGGACGACTTCGCCATGATGCAAGAGGTCCTGTGGAGGAGGTTCAAGAGGGGCCTCAAAGAGCGTGAGGAAGCCGCCCAGACAGGGAAAGGCGGCAAGTTCTCGGCTTTTCCCGATCTCATCATGGTTGACGGAGGCAAGGGACAGGTCAGCGCCGCCAAGGAAGTTCTAGACGAGCTGAAGCTGGGAATTCCTCTGGTGGGACTCGCCAAGAAAAACGAGGAGTTGTTCCTGCCGGACCGGTCCGAGCCAATTGTGCTTCCCAGGGATTCAAGCGCTCTCTACTTGGTGATGAGGTTAAGGGATGAAGCCCACCGTTTCGCGGTTACCTATCACCGCAAGTTGAGAGGGGAAAAGGCCTTGCGTTCAGCGATATTGGATGTACCCGGCATAGGCGAGGCCAAAGCCAAAGAGCTTCTCCGCGCTTATGGGGACCTCGACTCTCTGCGAAAGGCGCCTGTGGAAGAGATCGCGAAGGTCAAAGGGATCGGGATGAAACTGGCGGAGAAGATTCGCGAGCACCTCAAGGACCGTCTCTCGGATTTCTAAACAGACCACGAGCAGATCTGAA
The DNA here is from genome assembly GCA_012840345.1 of Candidatus Fermentithermobacillaceae bacterium. Lineage (GTDB taxonomy): Bacteria > Bacillota > Sulfobacillia > Fermentithermobacillales > Fermentithermobacillaceae > DULO01. The sequence goes on along the minus strand of DULO01000067.1, from coordinate 10,245 downwards.
AGCCAGCTTAATATTTTTAATATGATCATTGACATTGTTGATCCTATGCTATATATTCCTCGTGGAAGGTGAGTGAAATGCCTAATCAGGTAGTCGGAAGGTGTCCCGTATGCGGAGAACCGCTTTTGGTGAGCGAACTCCATTGCCCTACATGCAACATAAAGATCTCGGGGCAGTTTGACCTGTGCAAGTTCTGCAAGCTTTCTCCGGAGCAGAGAGCGTTCGCGGAAGTCTTCATCAAGAACCGCGGCAACATCAGGGAAGTAGAAAAAGAGCTAGGCATTTCCTACCCGACCGTTCGCGGCAGACTGGAGAATCTGATCAAAGCTTTGGGTTACCCCGTCTCTTTGGAGCAAGGAGACGCGGCGGCCGAGTCCTCCATCGCGAGAGAGAGGAAGAACATCATTGATAGGCTGGGGCGGGGCGAGCTGAGCCCCACCGAGGCCGCCAGGCTCCTTCGGAATCTGACCTCCAAGTAGACGCGGGCGTTCCATTTGAAGACTGCCCGGGCCGGGGATAAAAGGCCAAAAACAAGGGCGGATCTTGGGGAGGAACAAGAAGTGTCGAAAGAAGAGAAAATGCTCATCTTGCAGATGGTGGCGGATGGCAAGATCACTCCCGAGCAGGGGGCTGAACTCTTGCGGGCCGTGATGGGAACACCTGAGTCACCCCGCGCGCCACGTATCCGGGAAACCATCGACTCGGCTAGACTTGCCGCCGCGAGGGCAATGATCGACGCCGACGAAATCGCCAAGTCTGTCGGCAAGAAAATGGAAGGGATAGGCGAGAAGGCGCAGACAGAGGGAGAGAGGATAGGCCGGGTCTTGGGCGAAAGCGGCGCCAATTTGGGAAGGCTTCTCGCAGGGATGTTTACCGGCGGACTTACCGGACCGCAGCAGGAAGTGCACGAGACTGTGACCGGCGAACTGCCTGATGACGGAGTCCTGGACATCACCCTTAAGACCATGAACGGTCACATAACGGTGCAGAGCGCCGAGCAAGCGGGCTTCTCCCTTGACGTCAAGATGAAGGTCCCTGCCGCTTCGCGAGAAGAGGCGGAGCGGTTGCTTAAAGGCAAGTACGAATTTACCCATGAGGGCAATGTCCTAAGAGCTGTGACCACTGATCCTTCCATAGGGTGGAACTCGGCCTCGATCGGGTTCACCCTGACCATCCCCAGGGGAAGGAAAGCCTCTCTAAAGCTGGACTCGACCAACGGGAGACTAACCATTGAGCGCGTCGATGGTCCCAACCTTAAGGCGTGGACGGCCAACGGCCGCATAGTCGTGGACAGGTGCGATTTTGACGAAGCTGAAGTCAAGTCTGCCAACGGACGCATCGAGTACGAGGGGAGGGTGTCCAAACTTAACGGGAGTACGGCCAACGGCAGGATAATCGCCGACTTGAGCGGCGTGGGCGATTGGGTCTTGGAAACGGCTAACGGACGGATAGAAGCCAGCATTAGGAGAGAACCGGACGTGGCGTACGAAGTCGACATATCAACTGTTTCGGGCCGCATTGAAGTTTTGGGCCTGGAGGACGGCGAGGTTCTGGTCGATGAAACCAGGCAGAGGATGGGCTTCAGGCGCTATGCGGCCAGAAGCAAAGGCTTCGACACGGCGGCCGCCACTGCGAGGTTTAAGGGCACAAGCGCTGCGGGCAAGGTTACCGTTTCGATATAAAGGAGGCTTCGGCATTTGGACGAAGAGAGGCTCAGAGTCCTCAATATGGTTAAGGAAGGAAAGTTAACCGTCGACGAAGCGCTGAAGGTCATTGAGGCCCTGGACAGTTCAACAGACGAGAGACCGGAGACCCCCGAGACCAAGGCCAGGTGGTTCAGGATCAGGGTGACCGACGTGAACTCCGGCAAAGCCAAGATTTCCGTGAACCTGCCTATGATTTTGGTGGATTGGGCTCTTCGGACCGGCTCCAAGTTCGCGTCTATAGGCGGAGTGGACTTGACCTCAAACGGCATAGATCTGGAGGAACTCAGAAACGCTATCCACTACGGGCTCCGCGGTAAGATTGTGGACGTGACAGATGACGATTCGGGCGAGCACGTGGAGATAGTTGTAGAGTAATAGGGGATCGCTGAAAGGCGCGCCGGCCATGCTTTGTGCTAGCCGCGCGCTTTTTGTTTGTTCGCGCGTATGTCCGACGCTATCTGGGCAAGCCTGCGGAAACGGTGGTTCACGGCGGACTTGGAGATTGGCGGCGACATCATAAGCCCCAGGTCTTCCATGCTCGCTTCGGGATTCTCCAGACGCAACCGGGCAAGTTCCTTAAGGGCGGGGGGAAGACGGGAGAGCCCCCGTTCCTCGTCGATGAGGCGTATATCCTCAATCTGTCTGAGCCCCGCCTCAACCGCGCGGGACACGTTGGCGTCGTCCATGTTCACGATCCTCTGAACCGAGTTCCGGAGCGATTTCCTGGCGCGGATGTTCTCGTACTCAAACACGGCGCTTGTGGCTCCCATGAGTTTCAGAAGCTCGCATATCTCGTCGGAGTCTTTCAAATAGACCACCCACGAAGACCTTCTCTGCACCAGGCCCGCCTTGAGGTTTTCCTTGCGCAGGAGTGACTGCAAGAGGAGAGCGTCTTTTCTCGCGGGCAGGGCTATTTCTAGGTGATGGCTTCGAGAGGGCGACGAGATGGAGCCCCGGGCGAGAAAAGAGCCCCTTATAAAAGCCCTTCTGCAAGTGGCGTTCCGGCTTAGGAGCCCTACAGCCGGTTTTTCCGTGGATGGGACCACGGTGCTTGTTACCAGCTTACTTCCCTGAATCCGGCCGTCTTTGCCTTTGGGCTTGGGCCTGAAAGAGGGGGTCAAGCCGGAGCTTTGTTTGATCAAGTAGTATAACCGGCGGATCAAATAGGGGTCTGCGGAAATGACGGACTCTCCCGAGCCGCTATGCTTTGAGGAGAGGAGCTTTCTTAGAGCCGCGGCCTCCCAAAAAGCCGGCGACCGACCCTTTACCGTCACCCTGGCCAGTTCGTCCTTAACTAATCTGGAGAAGGTATCTCTGTCCACCGGCTAATCGGTCATGGCCAAATCGCGTCTTAGCGGCGGAAAAGCCGAAGCGAAGAACTCGATGAGAGAAGCGGCTAGCCTGAACGACTCGTGCCTGGCCAAATCTCCCCTGGTGAGGTAGTCTCCGCAGATGGGCGTGTATCCGTTGGCTGTCAGCGCCGCGGTGTCTGCCTTGACCTGGTACCTCCCCTCGACCCTGTATCTCTCGGCGATTTCTTCGGGGGCCGTGGCTGTGTTGACGAGAACGTGAGTAAACAGCCTGCCCGCATGGTCCTCGATAGCTTTTACGTGATCGTAGGCCGAGTAACCGTCAGTCTCCCCGGGCTGGGTCATTATGTTGCAGATATATAGCTTGCGGGCGTTTGAAGTCTTGATCGCCCGTCGAATGCCCGGCACCAGAAGGTTGGGGATGACCGACGTAAACAGGCTTCCGGGCCCCAGGACGATGCCGTCCGCCGCCTCAATCTCCGCCACCGCTTCGTCTAAAGCTATTGGGCTGTCAGGAACCAAACTGAGCTTGGAGATGCGCTTTTTGGCTTCCGGTATGTTGTACTCCCCGTGCACTATGGAGCCGTCTTCCATCTCGGCGACCAAGGTCACATCGCAGAGAGTCGCGGGTAGGACCCTGCCTTTTACCGCCAGCACGCTGGAAAGCGCCTTTACGGCTACTTGAAAGTCGCCGGTCATCTCGGTCATGGCAGCCAAGAACAGGTTTCCGAAGTTGTGGCCCTTGAGCTCGCCCTTGGTAAACCGGTGATTGAACAAGGCCGTCATGTCCGGTTCCGCGTGAGCCAAGGCCAGTATGCAGTTGCGGATGTCCCCAGGCGGAAGGATCCCCATGTCCCTTCTAAGACGTCCGGAACTGCCGCCGTCGTCCGCCACGGTGACTATGGCGGTCAAGTCGCACCGGTGGTACTTGAGGCCTCGCAGCACGCTTGCCAGGCCCGTCCCTCCGCCGATCGCAACGATTTTCGGTCCCATGTGGTCGCTCACTTGTCCACGCCTCCGGATTCACCGCGATCCATGTCCCTGTGTTCCATAATTACAGTATGATCCCGAGCCTCCAGATGAGTCTTGAGAGCCTCGCCTATGACGACAGACCGGTGCCTGCCGCCGGTGCAACCTATCGCGATGTTGAGATGAGTCTTGCCCTCATCAATGTATTTGGGTAACAGAAAATCGATGAACTTCTTCAGATGGGTAAAGAAGCTATGGGTGACCGGAGAATCCATGATGTAATCCACGACCTGCGGGTCTTTACCGGAGAGCGGCCTGAGCTCCTCCACGTAATGCGGGTTCGGCAGAAACCGTACGTCGAACACCAAATCGGCGTCCAGAGGAAGCCCGTGCTTGAACCCAAAAGTCACGATGGTTATCAACAGCTTCTGGCTCTTGACTCCCCGTGAGAAAACCTCTATGAGCTGCTTTCGGAATTCGGCGGGCGTGAGGTCCGAGGTATCCATTATTATGTTGGCGGCCGCTTTTACGTCCGAGAGAATTTCCCGTTCGTCCCTCAATCCCTCGAGTATGCTTCCCTGGGGCGATAGGGGGTGGCGCCGCCTGGTCTCCTTAAAGCGCCTGATCAGGACATCGTCGTCGGCCTCAAGGTACAGGACAGTAGGTTTCACGCCCTTTTCTTTCAGGAGTCTTAGAGCTTCCCAGAGATCCGAGAAGAACTCGCCGCCTCGGATATCCACCACCATGGCGATGCGCATGTCTTCCCGGGCTTTGCTGTACAGGTCTATGAAGGTGGGGATCAGGGAAGGGGGGAGATTGTCGACGCAAAAATAGCCGAGGTCCTCCAAGGTCCTTAGGGCTTGGGATCTGCCGGCGCCTGAAAGGCCGGTAATGATCACGATGTTATGGTTCTGTGCCCGCTTGTCCGACCTGGACCCGTTCTCTCTCACAGGTTTCTCCCACTTTCCCTTCTCCCGAACCGCTATGCGCTCTTAATACCCGCCGGGAGTAAGCCCCATCTCCCGCCAGAGGTCTTCCTGAAGCGACGGTTTGACCAAGAACCCTAGATCTGCGCCGTTTTGCCACGCGGTGTACATGCTTTGGCCGCGGAAAAGCCCCAGTTTCGGGTAGTCGGTCGGCTTTATGAGCCTTGGCTTCGGGTGTGACTCGTAGCTTTCATTCGGCATGAATATGCTCTGCCCTTTGTATTCGACATCGTAGTAGGCCACACCTTTCCGCAGCCTGATGGGCTCATAGGAGGAACTGAAGTCCCTGCAGATCCAGTTGGCCATGACTAAGTACCCGTCGGCCGGGTTCACTGTGACGTGACCGTAGAAGGGCGGAATCAGGAGAATATCGCCGGCCTCAAACTCCGCGACCGCGAAGTCCTCGACTTGCCCTGTGACTTCTCCGCCGCGCTGCAGCAGGAAGTGGGCTTTTCCGTGAAGCACCTGGTAGACTTCAGGGTAACTCCAGGGCTGTCCAGGGACTCTAGGATGATAGTGTCCGACGGTCTTTACATATTCCGAACCGATGGTCCCCGGTGACAGGACCGTCAAGTCAAAGCGCAGAGACGAATCGGCTATCGCTCTCTGGTCTTTTGCCAACCCCGCGCCTCTGTACATCCAATAGAGGATTTCGGGTCCGTCTTCATCCGGATACAGCAGCACCGAAGACGCGTCTTTCAGCTTCCGGACGTCAGGTTCCACCTGTACGGCTCCTTCGCCGAACGAAAGCCGGCCCTTGTCATCCATAAACACCGGAAAGCCTGCCAGTTTGGTAAGATCAAGCAAGCCCTCGCCCAATATGTTCACCTTGCCTTCGAAGTGTTGTCTTTACCTGCTTACTCTACCCTTTAGGACTCCTTGGTTTGCAGATGAGTTCCAGAATCTCTGTCTCAAAGAACGTCTTGGCGTGGGACGGACGGATTACAATGGCCGTGTCGGCCCCTCCGCCTGTGCCGCCTACCGCGATAACCGGCTTGCCGTAGGGAATCAGGCCCGAGTCCAAGGCCATGACGGATATCTCCACTCCGACTTTTACGCCCTGCGAGAGCATCCTGAGGGCGTTGGCAATCAGGTAACCGGGGTATAGCCCTCCGAACTGGTTTGTGACGGCCCGCTCAATGCCGCCCATGAGGTGAGTGGTGGTGAGGAGTTCCACGCCCTGAGCTTTGAGTTCTTGGCGGGTTTCCTGGCTCATCTCGTCTCCGCCCGGCTCTCTGAAGCCTATGTGATGTGTGACGCACACCAGTTTAGGGGCCTTCCCCACGAAGTGGCGGGCAGTGAAGCCTGTGTTGGACGCCACTACGAAGTACTCGATGCCTAGCTCCGCGCCTCTCTGAAGGGCCAGTCTCGCCGTCTCTTCAGTGCACTCCCGGCCTTTTTTGTCAAAGTATACTGTCATATCGCTCCCTCCATCAGAAAGAATGCGTGTCCAGTGATGTTCAACACCGGATAGCCCACGTCCTTCACCTATTGTGCCCCTTTCCAAGTAGAGGAAGGCGCGAGGGCTCCAAGTCTTGCAGGTTTCCAGAGGGGCAGATCGAATGGTATTCTATAAGCGCGTGAAAGGACGTGGTAAGCAGTTGCTTTTGAGTGAGCTTCGATACCTGACGTGGCAGGATATTCTGCTTTCGGTAGTGGATATCGCGATAGTCGCGTATCTGTTTTACCGCGTCTTTGTGCTCATTAGAGGGACACGCGCCGTGCAGCTCATGAAAGGTATAGCTGTGCTGTTCGTCCTGGTCGCCGTTACACGGTACATGCGGCTGTATACGCTTAACTGGCTTCTCGAGTGGGTGCGCGACTCCCTTTGGGTGGCTCTTCCCATCGTCTTTCAGCCTGAGCTTCGCAGGGCGCTCGAGCAGATGGGGCGAGGCAGCCTATTTGCCCGTTCCGTGCTTGGCGGGGGCAGCATGACTTCTGAGCGGATCGTTGACGAGATAGTGGACGCGGCCGCGGCCCTTTCGGCTTCTCGCACGGGAGCGCTTATGGTCATAACCCGTGAAGCGGGCCTTCAGGAGTATATTGAGGACGCCCAGAGGTTGGACGCGTTGGTTACCTCGGAACTCCTACAGAACATATTCGTCAAAAACACTCCCCTGCACGATGGGGCGGTTGTGATCAAAGGGGATCGCATAGCGGCCGCCGCTTGCTTCTTGCCGTCCACAGAGGAGGCCGTGGCCGTTGAACTGGGTTCAAGGCACAGGGCCGCTCTGGGTATCACTCAAGTTTCAGACGCCATCGCGGTTGTAGTTTCCGAGGAGACAGGGACTGTGTCTCTGGCCGTTGGCGGACGCCTCTTCAGAGGGTTGGACAAGAGAACGCTTAAAGAGAAGATGATGGGATTGTTGGAGACCCACTTATCCATCCCCAACATCCTTAACCGGGGGTCGGCTAGATGATCGAGAAGATCATGCACAGGGACTTGCTGGTCAAGTGCGCGGCGGTCGTGCTAGCTATCATAGTGTGGTTTGGGGTTTGGAACGAAAAGGACCTTGTGCAAACGAGAGTGTTTAACTTGGACTTGGTCGTAAAGGCTCCCCCGGGCAAGGTAATCATCAGCTCCACTCCAGCGAAAGTGGCGGTTACCGTCAAGGGTCGTGAATTCTCCCTTAACCGGCTTGGCGATGGACAAGTTAAGATAGAGCCAGACCTGTCCAACGCGCCCGACGGGGTGTCTGTGATACCCATTGAGTTCAATCCCCCGTACTCGAATCTTACAGTCCTGGATATAAGCCCGCAGAACCTCACTGTGGACCTGGACACTCTCCACTCAAAAGAGGTTCAAGTAGGAGTCGTCGCCCGCGGCAAGCCAAACGACGACTTCGAGGCGGGCCAGCCCCGGGTAGAAAAGGCCTCGGTAAAAGTGTCCGGCGCCAAGAGGTTTGTGGACAAAGTCCAGTTCGTGTCGGGCGAGATAGATATAAGCGGGGCTTCGTCTGAAGTCAGGGCGGAAGTCACCTTGATCGCTAAGGACGCTCAAGGGGCGGACGTCACGGGTGTCCAAGTGGAGCCGGCTTCAGTCGATGTAGTAGTGCCCCTTACACCCCTGCCTCCGTCCAAGACGGTGCCCGTGAAGAGCAGCATTACCGGCACCCCCAAGAAAGGCTATCGAGTAGACAGGGTGACGGTCACGCCGAGCAGCGTGAAGTTTAGAGCGACGGGAGAAGTCGCCGCCGGGATCGACAGCATAGCTTTGGCCAGGACCGTTGACGTTTCGGGCAGGGACGCGACATTTACCCAGGTCGTTCCTCTCCAGATCCCTCCCAATGTGATATACGAAGACGCCACTCAAGTCAGCGTCAGAGTGGAGATAGTTCCCGATTTCGTGGAAAAGACATTTGAGATTCCGGTCCAACCGAGGAACGTGGGAGTGCAGCTAAGGTGGGATATCAACCCGGTTACCGTCAAGGTCACTCTGCGAGGCCGGAGCGACGTTATGGAAGCAATCAAGGAATCTGATATCGAAGCATATGTAGACGCTGAGGGGCTTTCCGAAGGTTCGCATAACCCGGTGGTCGCGCCGGTTTTCCCGGCGGGGGTTGAGCTTGTCGAGATAACCCCCAACCACGTGTCTCTCGTGCTCGAGAAAAGATAACTTCCCAAAGGAGCTGCGACATGAATCTTTTTGGGACTGACGGAATCCGCGGAGTGGCCAATTCTGAGCTGGACTGGAAAAAAGCGTTTGGTCTGGGCCGCGCCATCGGCCTATACCTCACCCCCGGAAAAGACATCGCCGTAGGCAAAGACACCCGCGTTTCAGGCGACATGCTTGAGGCGGCGCTGGTGGCCGGCCTGACGTCGTCGGGACGCAACGCCGTACGGCTCGGAGTCGTTACTACCCCCGGGTTATCCTACATCGTAAAACACGCATGCTTGGGTGGCGGGGTCATGATTTCGGCCTCCCACAATCCCTTCGAATACAACGGGCTCAAAGTCTTCGGGCCCGACGGCACAAAAGTGCCTGATGAGATGGAAGAGATGTTCTCGGCGTTTATCTGCGAGAACCCGGACGGAGGGGACTATCCGACCGGCCGCGCCATCGGGCGGGTTTTTTCGGGAGAGGGGCTGGTGGACGATTATGTCAACTTCCTCGTCCGCGTTCCCGCCAAGTCCCTGTCAGGTATGCGCATTGCGATAGATGCGGCTAACGGGTCCACCTCGGCCATAGCGGGCAGAGTGTGGGAAGGCGTGGGCGCTAAGGTACAGGTGATCTGCGCCTCTCCGGATGGGTATAACATCAACGACCGCTGCGGGTCCACCCACATAGAGTCTTTGAGGGCGTTCGTAAAGGAGTCGCGTGTGGATGCCGGGTTTGCCTACGACGGTGACGGAGACCGGTGCATCGCCACCGATGAGAACGGCGAAGAGATGAACGGCGACCACATGATGGCGGTCCTCGCGGACAGCATGGCTTCCCGAGGGGTGTTGAAGGGGAACGTTGTGGTCGGAACCGTGATGTCAAACTTCGGGTTGGAGGCTTTCCTGGGAGAGCGCGGCATCAGTCTGATGCGGACGCAAGTGGGAGACCGGTTCGTTCTTGAGGCTATGCGTAAAGGAGGCTACAGCCTCGGCGGGGAACAGTCCGGCCACATCATCTTGCGGGACATTCTCGAAACCGGAGACGGCATCCTTACGTCACTTATGGTAGCGGCTGTGGCGGCCGATACGGGGTCCGCGATGTCGAGCCTGAGGTCAATGATGCAAGATCTGCCGCAGGTCCTCGTCAACGTGAAGACGGCCAACCCGAAAAAGGTGGTGGCCAAGGAGGCCGTCAAGCGCGCCGTCGAGAAGGCCCAGGCCGATCTGGCGGGCAGCGGGCGCGTGTTGGTGAGGGCGTCGGGCACGGAGCCCCTCGTCCGTATAATGGTTGAGTCCCGAGATTCCGAACGGGTGGCCCGCTGCATACAGTATCTTAGGGAGGTGATAGAGGGAGAGAGGGAGACCGAGGGATAGGGAGAAGAAAAAGTACTGGCAAGACAAAGTACTAGCGCCTGGACTCGCTTCCTTTAGGGCGGCGAGTTGACGAGGGTGGGGTTAATCGAAAGATTCGGCGGATGCCCCACGGTTGATCACGACCGATAGAGGTTCGACAAAGCCTCCGGGTGACCGGAGAGACAATACGGACTGGGTGATTGGACGCCGCTTGCGCCCGCGACGGCGTATTGGATCGGCTCGTCCACATGCCATCTTGTTTCTCCCTCTTATGCCGCGTGTTTTCCCTCCATAGTGGTTGAACAGTCGGACTGCTGTATT
>DULO01000066.1 GCA_012840345.1 Candidatus Fermentithermobacillaceae bacterium | reverse complement strand
GGAACCCCGAGACTTGCAGCCTGTACACTGCCTCGGGTCCCAACTCCGGGTAGGCCACAACCGTAGCTTCTGTTACCGCCCGGCTCAACAGCGCTCCCGCGCCGCCCACCGCCACAAAGTACACGGCACCGTGCTTTACGATCGCGTCCTTCACTTCTTGGCTCCTCTCGCCTTTCCCGACCATCCCCTTAAGGCCGGCATCCATAAGAATGGGAGCGTACGGGTCCATCCTGCCGCTTGTCGTCGGGCCGAGGGACCCTATGGCTTTGCCAGGCGGAGCCGGACAAGGGCCGGCATAGTAGATCACTTGTCCCGCCACCTCAAAGGGCAGAGGCTTGCCTTCCGATAGCGCGTTTACGATCCGCTTGTGGGCGGCGTCGCGGGCGGTGTACATGGTTCCGTAGAGCAAGGCTTTGTCCCCTGCCCTAAGCTCCGCGACAGCCTTCAGAGTCTCGTCATCAAAGGGCATCCTGATTTCTTTGGCTCCCGCCCACGAAGAGGACTGAGCAAACGCGGCATGCGGATGAGCGCCTAGACGATGCTCCGGAGCTATGGCGCGGGAATCAGCGCTCATCTTTGCCACCGCCCTTCCCGTTCAGCGCATCTCGTTTCGGTAGGTCCCATTCACAAGAAACCGACTCAGGGCGCAAAACCGCCGTGGCCCGCCTGGCCGCGTGACACTGGAGGTTCACCGCGACCGGGAGGGCGCCTATGTGGGTAGGATACGTCTCGATAGCAACCCACAAAGCGGTGGTACTGCCGCCTAGCCCTGCCGGACCTATCCCCAGCTCGTTTATCTCCCGAAGAAGCTCGGCCTCCAAGGCGGCCACCCTGTCGTCAGGGTTTCTTTCCCCGATTCTCCTGAGCAACGCCCTTTTGGCAAGATACGCCGCCTTATCCATCATCCCCCCAACCCCGACGCCGACGATCATAGGAGGGCAAGCGTTGGCCCCGGCGTTCTTCACCGTATCCAACACGAAACGCTTCACGCCTTCAGGCCCCGCAGCGGGAGTCAACATAGCGAGACGGCTCATGTTCTCGCTGCCTGTACCTTTGGGCATCACTGTGATAGTGAGGTCAGACCCGGGCACAAGTTCCAAGTGGATCACGGGCGGGGAGTTGTCTTTGGTGTTAACGCGGTCGAAGAGGGGATCGTCCACCACGGATTTTCGCAGGTAGCCTTCGGTATACCCCAGGGCGACCCCTTCGACAACCGCTTGAAACAGGTCCCCCTTCATGGTCACGTCCCGGCCCAAGTCCAAGAACACGTGGACGAGACCCGTATCTTGACAGATGGGCACTTTTTCGCCGGCAGCTATCTCGGCGTTTTCCAGGAGCATGTCCATGATGTCGCCCGCAAGGCTCTTCCCTTCCGCATCCCTGCTCCGGCGCAAGGCCGATAGGACATCGTCAGGCAAGACGGTGCACGCCTGAATGCATAGATCCCTGACCGTCTTTCGTACCGATTCCGCGTCTATGTAGCCCACATGCAAGACCTCACTTTGTACGGAGCGCTCACAATCAATGCCATGGCCCGTGCCGCCTTAGGGCAAACCTGTTTCAGGAAGAATCTCTTACGCCGGTATTCTAGCATTTCGGCGCTCTTATGCGCCTCACCGCAGTGATATAATGTTCTGGACAGTCTTCGGGGCAGGGTGGAATTCCCGACCGGCGGTAATGCAGGATGTGACTGCGAGCCCGACAGCCCCAGCGATTGAGTCCGGTGAGATCCCGGCGCCGACGGCAACAGTCCGATTGGGAGAAGAATGAGGTGAACCGCATATGACAAATGGCGGGCTCAAGCGCCTGACGCTTTCCGCTGTCATCGCCTCGATAATCATGGTGGCGACCATGTTTCTCAAGATCCCAACTCCCACCGGCTACGTCCATCTGGGTGACGGCGTCATTTTCGCCGCTTCTTTGGCCTTGGGTCCCGAGCTGGGAGGTCTTTCGGCCGCGGTCGGCTCGGCTCTCGCTGACGTCCTCTCAGGATACGCGGTGTGGGCCCCTTGGACGTTCTTCATCAAAGGAGGCGCGGGCGTGATTGTGGGATTCGCGGGGAACGGACGCGGGCGGAAATCCCAAACTCTGGCCATGATCGCCGCGGCCGTGTGGATAGTCTTGGGTTACGCCGCCGGTACCGCTAAACTGTATTCCCCGGCCGCCGTTCCAGGAGAGATCCTCGGCAACATAGCCCAGACCGGCTCAGGCGTCCTCATTGGGGCTTACCTCGGACCGGTCCTGAAAAACGCGGCCGGTCGGAAACACTGAGCTTTATTCTCTCGCGAACTTAGCGGTAAAGTGGCGCAAGACCGGCGCTTGGTAGGTCAGCTTTAGCCCTCTTATCTCGTGAGCCCTTTCCTTCACCCGGGCTAGAGCCGAAGCGACCATCTTCATATGCCGGTCTGTGTACACGCGTCTAGGAACGGCCAGCCTGACCAGCTCCAACTCGGGCCAGATGGCTTCCCCGGTCACCGGGTCTTCGCGTCCGAAAGCGCAGCCGCCCAGCTCAACCCCTCTTATTCCGCCCTCGATATAAAGCTCCACGGCCAAGCACTGGGCGGGAAAATGGTCACGGCGAAGATGAGGAAGCATGGCTTCGGCGTCTAGGTAGACTCCATGCCCTCCGGTAGGCCGGACGATGGGAATGCCGGCTTCGATGAGCAGCTCGCCCAGATAGCGCACCTGTCCTATGCGGTCCTCTAGGTAGAGTTCGTCCAGCACGCTTTGGAGCCCGACTGCCATCGCTTCCATGTCTCTGCCAGCCAACCCGCCGTAGGTCACAAACCCCTCAAAGGGAATCTGCCACTCGATGGCCTTGCGGTAAATCGACTCGTTGTTGGTAGCCAAGAACCCGCCTATGTTGACAAGGGCGTCTTTCTTGGCGCTCATGGTGCATCCGTCGCCGTAGGAGAACATCTCCCTGGCAATCTCCCGAATGCTCTTGTCCGCGTAACCCTCCTCAAGGTGCTTGATGAAGTAACAGTTCTCGGCGAAACGGGCCGCGTCGAAAAACACCGGGATGCCGTACTCTTTGGCGATCCGGCTTACCGCCTTTATATTCTTCATTGAAACCGGTTGGCCGCCGTTGTTATTGCACGTGACCGTGATCAGCACAAAAGGCACAGTCCGGGGGTCCTTTTCGATTTCACGCCTGAGTTTCTCCAGGTCGAAGTCGCCCTTGAACGGCACGTCCTCGGAGACCCTGTACCCCACATCCCGGAGGCAATTAACCGGCTCCGCGCCCCTCAACAGTATGTGCCCTTCAGTTGTGTCAAAGTGCATGTTGCCCAGCACACGGTCTCCCTGCTTGACCATAGCCGCCATCAAGACGTGCTCGGCCCCGCGCCCCTGGTGAGTGGGGATCACGTAATCGAAACCCATGATGTCCTTGATGCTTTCTTTGAGATGGAAATAGCTGCGGCTCCCCGCGTAAGCCTCGTCGCCCCTCATGAGCGCGGCCCATTGGGCGTCGGACATGGCGGAGGTTCCGCTATCTGTGAGTAAATCAATGTAGACGGCTTCGGAAGGCAAAGAGAACAGGTTGTACCCCGCCTGACTGATGAGGGCTTCCCTTTCCTCCCGGGTCGTTTGCCTGATAGGCTCCACCATCTTGATCCTGTAGGGTTCGGCATATTCGTCTCTGGGTCTAAACATGGCGACGCACCTCTGTCAGTAGGGATGTCCATCTCCTGCCTACCTTTTGCCTATTCGTCATCGTCACCCTGCATCCTGCACGATCTCTGCATCCTGCAACGATACCCTGCTTCCTGACCGATCCCTGATTCCTTCTCGCCGCCGTAATCTGTCCTCACACCTGCTCCTCTTCCCCGTACCCGATTCCTTCTCAATACCTTGCTTCCCAATTATGTTACCAAGAGGAACCTCCCCACATACAATGACGTGCAAGCTGAAACCGGACGCGCGGGAAATCAGACATCCTAAGCGGACCTGGCGAACCCTATGGCCCTCATGTTTTACCCTTGTGAGCGCGCCAAGATAACGCCGCATTAAGGAGGCCTTGAACGTGTCCTATCACCAGTTCCTAGGGATCCCTTTCAAGTTCCGAGGTCGCGACCACACTGGAGTAGACTGCCTCGGACTCATTTGGCTGTACTTGAGGTCCAGGGGGTACGACATACCTGACTCCGACGGCCTCCCAATGCTGGAAGATAAGCAGGAGGATTATCCGGCGAGGGCCTTGGAAGCCTTACGGAAAATAGGTACCGAGGTGGAGATCCCCCAAGCCGACGACATAGTGCTGATGAATCTCCCCGGCGGATACACACACCTGGGCGTGATGGTGGACGAGTGGAGAATGCTGCACGTGCTAAAGGACCGTCCCAGCGCCCTTGAGTTGGTCACCAAGTACAGGCGGCGGATCGTGGGCATCTTTCGCCCGAACGCGGAACTGAGAATCCGCCAGCCGTAGCCATAGCGGGTTAGCCGGGATCGTGTCGCCCCTCTTCGATTCTCGCTTCGCCGGTACGGGTTAGCGTCCAGTTTCTCATGACAAACAGTGCCAAAATGCCCACCGCGTAGCACGCCGAAGCTAACAGCATGGGGCTCGCGAACATCTTGTCTCGCAGAAGGTTGCCGCCCACTTTGCCTCCTATGGCCCAAGTGATGTTTCTGGCCAAGCCCAAAGTCGCGTTTACCACGCCTCTTTCCTCGCTTCGCACAACTCCCATGGAAAAGGTGTCGAGTAACGGTACGGCCATGTTCATAAGACAGCCTCTCCATATAAAGGCCGCCACAAAGAGCAGGAGCCTTGAGGTAAAGGCCATGATCAGAAGCGCCGGAACGCTGAGCCCCTGAAGCAGGACTACAGTCATGGCCGGGCCCTTTCTCTCCGAGAGTCTGGGGACAACCAAGGTGCCGAGAGCCAACACCATGTTCTGCGCCGTCATAATCCACCCGATCACATGGGTCTCCAGCGCGAACTTGGAGTCTAGGATCACGTTCATGTATGGGACAAACATGGCCGCTCCTAGGCCTACGAACCCCGCGTTCATGGCCAAACCAAGCACAACCGCAGGTCTTGATACTTTTAGTGACAACACGTGAGGACCGTTGTGCCCGGCTTCATCCTTGGGACTATCCGTAAGCCTCACGACACCCAGCCCCGCGAGCCACGATGCCAGCACACCGATAGACAATGCGCCTCGGAACGCCGGCGATGAGTCGCCTTGCACACCCAAGATACCGCCTGCTATCGCGGGCAGATAGCCGCCGGTCAGTGTGCCTATTGAGGGCATTATCGCGTAGAGTACCGCTACCATGGAGAAAACATGGGTCCTTTCGGACGCTTGGGTATTCTCGCTGAGGTAAGGATACTCGGACGCGGCAGCGATCGCCCAACCGAGTCCTTGTAGGCAGTACGCGACTATCAAGGCTCTGGGGTCCGTGGTAAGCAATACCCCCGTCATGCCGGCATTCAGAATCCAAAAGCCGGCCTTTACCAGCAAGTGCTTTCTGACCCGGTCGGCCGCGAGCCCCATGGGCAGGACCGCCAAAGCCATGACCGTGTACTGAACTGAGGTAAGCGTGCCTAAGAACGCCTCATCCAAACCGGCTTTCAGAAGGTATAGATTGAGGAGCACGCCGGAAATCCCGCTTCCCAGGGCGATGAGAGAGTAATAGAGGAGCATCAGCCTGACGTTCCCATTGAGTCCGCTATAGACGCGCCTGTACTCGCGTAGAATCAAGGACACGGTATCCCCTCGCTTGCCTGCCAACAGAGTTCGTTCATTGGAGGGTCATCTCAACTGGGGTCAAATCGAGCCACAGGATTCTACCGTGAGGAATGGATGGAAGTCAATGGAAACAATTGGTCGGCGCCGTGACCTGCGTGCCGGTTAGTCTTGCGACATGCTTCGCAGGTCACGGCGCCCATCCGGGCGATTGACAAGTGTTATGCGGTCATCTTGCCGGTCATCTTGTCTACCATCCTTCTGAACTTATCCAGGGCCATCTCCACCCTAACCGTCTCAGGGATAGGTTTCTTAGAGACCGGGTCGACAGCCAAGCAAGCTCCTCCGACTATGGCGGTCTCGACTTGGCCGCACGCCGCGGGGTTGCCCGCCAGGTGGGGAGCGTCGAACAGGCCGCACTTCACGGCTGCCGCGAGCACATGAGGATCGGTGTACGGGTCGTACTGCGCGGGCGCGCCTTCGGTCGCGTTCACGTCACCCGGCAGCCCGTCCTTGTTCAGCATACCGGCTATTTCCGCGAGTCCTGCCAACAAAACCTTGGCGTCCCTTATCAGCTCGCGTTTTCTGGCCTGCACCTTTGGATCTCTGGTCATGTCCGGCATGCCGTCCAGGCAGTTTCGGATAACTCCCCGGGCGATCCTGCAGCTTTCGATGACGTCCTCAGGGTTGGCTATATGGTCCCCTTCGCAGAAGCCCACAACGTGGACGATATGGGGCCGCAGGTTCATCCCGACCAGGGTGGAAGTAGCCAATTGTCCCTTGGCCAAACCCAGGTCAGTCGGGAAGCTGGAGAGACCCGCCCTGACTTGCCGCCAGACCCGGAAGTTATCGTCAACAAGGCTGCCTATGAGTTCATCCTTTGCCAGCATCTTGCCAAGATCCATAGACGCGGACGTCCCAGGCGGTGTATTCAGCATGTACTGGGACACGTAGTCCCTGACGCCGGCCTTCTTCGCGTTGTACGCGGCCAAGTAAGCCGCCGCCACCGCGACCACGTCGGGCGCGTCCCTCAAGCTCCAGTGGTGAGACTCGTTGACTTCCACAGGAATCCCCTGCTCCGCATGCCACCGTATGGCCATGAGGGATTCGGCGATCGATTGCTCTACTTCCCTTGGCCCTCTGCCGTCCAGCACGTTATACCAAAACAGCGGAATGGCTCCCCACGCGTTGTGAATGGTGTCCCGCAGAAGTTCGGCCATGCGGATGACGTCCTGAGTCCCGCTGTAGCACCTCATCAACGGGTAGTTCCCGCACCTGCTCGCGGCATAGAGGCTCTGGAGGTCGGAAGCCGAGCGTATAGGCACTCCGCCCGCGCCGTCTTGATCCCTGTCCATGTTTTCCGGTCTGAAGAAACTCTCCTGGAAGTTCTGGTCAGGTCCGAGGGAAATAACGTCCAAGACTTGGGCCAAAGCGATCTGCCTGATACCGTCCACGGTGGCCGCCACGGAAGGCAATCCGAAATGGTGCCGGAGGATCGGATAAGGGGTTTTCTCCAAGATCCGGTCTACCAGGTTGTCAGGGTAGCGTACCGCTTTACCCTCCGGGCGTCCTCCTTTCAAGTAGGCGATAACCTCATCCACGTCTTCTTTCCCCGAGAAGACCCGTTCGAACATACCGCTGCGTGAGGCGGCATCGGCGACCGGAGGGGTACCGCCAAACAGCAACTTGGGAGAGACGTTCTGGGATTTAAGGGACGCGCGAAGCCTGGCAAATAGATTCTCCGCCGCCTTAGGGTCTAAACGATAGCCTACGGCCACGTAGTCAGCCTTGCGTTCTCGCGCTGCCGCGGCGATCTCCTCGGGGGATTTGGCCGCGCCGAGGAACTCGGTTCTAAAGCCTTCCGCGGACGCGAGCCTAAGAAAATTCAGTACGCCTGCCACGTGCACGCAGTCTCCCATGGCCGCGCCAAGCATCAAACCTTTGATTTTGGCTTTCTCACGCGCGTTAGCCATCATCTAGCACACTCCTTCCAAAGCCAGAGCCGATATTTGCCGGGCGTTAAGACCGGCAATCCCCATCTCCTCCGCCCCGCGGCCGGTGGACCGAAAATCGCAATTGAACATGCTCTCGGCCAGGGACACGACAGTCTCGAGGACAGGCGTGGCCACTCCCGCCGCCTGACCCAAGGCGATTAGCGGTATCAGACTGAAGGGAATATCCTCGGTGATATATCTTGTATCCAAAGATTTGGGGGCCTTGATATCGTCGTACGCGGGGTTGTTTTGAATGGCCGTGTACAGGTCCTCGCCGGCTGCGCCGTAAGTATCTTTTAGCCACTCCATAGCTGACCGGGCGGGTGTCCCGAGCGCATGAGCTATAGCCAGCCGCTCTTCGTCCATCTTCTGGAGCAGGTTGGCTACGGCAGGGGTAATCCCGGTCTTGTAATGGTCATAGGTCTCGTTTTTCTCAATTCTGCCCGCGTTTAGGAGAGTCGGGGCGGGATGAAATATGGCTCCCATGTTGTCCAGGCTCGTAGCGAGCACGCTCTCCGCGGGAATGAACTGGGGAAACGCGGGTCTTAAGGCCCTCAGCACGTCCATGGTCCTGTGAGCTGGCAGCGCGGCTACGCTCACGTGCTTCTTCACGCCGTAGACGTGGGACCGGCCCGGCTCCTTGGTACGGCTCGCGTAGATGAAAGTCCCGGCCTCGGCTAAGACAACGTCGGCTTTACAGCCCGCTCTCTCCAAGTCACGCCTGAAAGCGAAAGCTCCGCCGGTCCTCCCCGGGTTTAGGACCACTATCTGCCCGTCCTTTAGGCTCCTGGCCATTTCGCGCGCGACCGCGCTGTGGGCCGACGCGGGCACGGTAACCATGATTACCCTTGCGCCGTCCAGAGCCTCGTCAATGTCGTGGGTTATAAGATTGGGAACGGCGAATCCGGAGTAATGGCCCTCAAGCTGGATGCCGCCTAGTTCGTTGATCCTCTCCACGACCGACGCGGACCTGTTCCATAGATTGACGCCAAAACCTCTCATCGCCAGGAAACCGGCCATGGCTTGGCCACCGTTCCCCGCGCCAATCACTACGTAGTTTGGAGTTGAGTGAATCGATTCTGTCAAAAAGTACTCTGCCATCTTAACGCCTCCTTCCGTAGAGTGTTAGAGTTCCTCTCGCTAAGCGCCCCGCCTCAAGAGCGCCCCTTCCAAGATCTTTTGGACCAGAGACTTGTAGTCGTAGCCCGCTATCTGCGCGATACGGGGGAACTCGCTGTAACCGGGCATGAGCCCCGGCAGCGTGTTGATTTCCAATACGTAGGGCCGTCCGTCTCTGGACAACCTGATATCCACCCTGGCCAAATCCCGGCAGTCAAGCGCCTCAAAGACCCTCTTGGCGATTGACTGGATCTCCAGGGCAAGCTCTTCAGGGATGTCCGCCGGGCAGACCGGAGTGACTCTGTCCCTCGACTTGACCGCGTAGGTGTACATCGCGCCCTCTTTGAACACGATCTCTTCTACCGGCAAGACCGCAGGCTCAGGGTATCCCAACAGTCCGACCGTGAACTCTCGCCCGTCGATGTACTCCTCGATAAGGACCGGGGGACCGAAACGATCCAAAAGGTCCTGTACCAAGCCGGGAACCTTGGACAGGTCGCCGGTCACGCTGTCTTGGGTTATGCCCAAGCTGGAGCCTTCCGCTCCCGGCTTAACGATGACGGGCAGTTTGAGCTTGGACAGCCGCTCTTGGGAAGGCATTTTCCGGTTCGCGTCAACCACACAGAAACCGGGCGTGGGGATATCAGCCATCTCCATGATGAACTTTGTGAGATACTTATGGAGCCCCATCACGTGAGCGCGAAAAGACGACCCGGTGAACGGAATCCCCGAGAGCTCCAAAGTGGCCACTATATTGGCCTGGTCACGCTTGGACCTGTACCCTGTCGCTATGTTGAAGATGGCGTCGGGCGCTACGTTTTGAAGGTCAATGAGAAGCGATGGACGCACCTCCACGGGGATGGCCTCGTGTCCCAACTCGCGTAACGCCTCAAGGACCGCTCGGAGGGTCACTTCGGCTTGTTCCGCGGCATGGGGATCCAGCCTGTTGAGCTGGGTGTCCCCTATCTGGTTGGTGACTACGGCTACGCGCATGGCAGCCTTCCTCCTTCTCTTGCTCTTCGCCGGCTCTCGCGCTCACGTCCCCAAAAGATCCAGGGCGTGCCTGATCAAGCTCTAGGGCGCAAAAGGATACCGAGAGTCTCCGGAATGCCGCGCCATAGCGACACCCGGTTACCTAGTACGGGGCATTCCGCAGCACCCGCGTCGCCAGGTCTTGGGCGAATCTGCCCACAGTGAGACAAGGCGACGATTCCACAGCTCTGAAAACCGCTGTCATGAGGTGGTGGATCAACCGCAGGGCGGTTATGTAGCCGCCTAAAGAGGCCGCCAATCCTTACCACGCTTACGAGGTTAGCTGACGGGCTCGGGCCGAAGGGCGTGGCCCTACACCTGTCTCAGCAGGTGATTAGCCCCAAGTAATTGGGTCCCCCGCTCTCCTTAACGGAGATTCAGCGATCAGACGGAACGAGCTACGTGGTATCCCACGGGTTACATTATGCAGTAAATTCTCAGTAAATGTCAAGGCAGGGAAGCGCTTGGGTTTTCCAGGCAGGAGCCAATGCCTCGCGGGCGTTTCTCAGCGCGCTTCTAGTCCGGGGCTCTTTACCTAGACCCTGCTTACCAGTTCTCAGGAAGGCAGGGCAAACGAAGCCACCCGAGATAGGGCCTCCTCGGCGGTCTTCACTATGCTGGCAATCATCTCGGCGCATGACTCTTCCCGGGTAACCATGGCAGCCACTTGACCGGCCATAAGAGAACCGTTCTCCACATCGCCTTCCACCACGGCCCTTCGCAGGGCGCCTGCCCCCAGAGCCTCCAGCTCGGCGACAGACGCGCCCCTCTTTTCAACTTCGAGGAACCGTCGGGCCAACTTGTTGTTCAGCACCCTAACCGGGTGCCCGGTTGAGGCGCCGGTAACTACGGTGGACCTGTCCCGGGCGTCGAGGATAGCCTTTTTGTAGTTGGGGTGCACCGTGCACTCGTTAGCGCAGACAAACCTAGTGCCCATTTGCACTCCGGCGGCCCCCAGGGCCAACGCGGCGACAAGACCGCGTCCGTCGAATATCCCGCCCGCCGCCACAACGGGCACCTTCACCGCGTCCACTATCTGGGGCACCAGGGGGAACGTAGCTATCTCGCCGATATGCCCTCCGCACTCCATCCCCTCGGCGACAAGGGCGTCAACGCCGGCCCTTTCCAGCCTCTTGGCTAGGTTGACCGAAGAGACCACGGACAAAACCTTAATGCCCGCTTCTTTCAGTTTCGGGATGTACTTGCCCGGGTTACCCGCGCCGGTGGTGATGACAGGTACCCGCTCTTCCACAAGCATGTTGAGTACCTGTTCGGCAAAGGGGGACAAGAAATACACGTTCACACCAAAGGGTTTGGACGTCAGTTCTCTAGCTTTTCGCACTTGTTCCCGCACAACTTCGGGAGGGGCGTTTCCCGCTCCGATAAGGCCCAACCCGCCGGCCTCGCTTACCGCGGCCGCAAGTTCGGCGGTGGCGACCCATGCCATCCCTCCTTGGATTATGGGATATTCGATTCCGAGCATGTCGCATAGTACGGTGCGGATGGCCATGGGAACAGTCTCCTTGCGGGCAATGCCGGAGACCTCCCGGTCAGTGCCGGGGTTTCAGTCTCGCCCCTCGCCGGATAGTTGTGGAGATCATAGCATAAGCACCCTTATCTGCCAATTAGGATGTGCACAGTTTTGTACACACGCTTCGGTCTAGCTCACTTTTCTGATGGTCAAAAGACTGATGGCCTACTCCGCGACAGGCTGCTCCGTGGTGTTCTACTCCGTAGCGGCCTCGGGCTCAGCCTTCTCCTTTCCCTCCAATATCCCCTTGATTCCCGACAAGGCTCCGAGCACGCCAGCGGCCTCAGACGGAATGATTATCTTGGTGGCCTTGCCGTCGGATACCTTCTCCAAGGCTTCAAGAGACCTTATGGCCACAACTTCCTTAGTCGGATCCGATTCCTTAATGGCCTGGTAGATCATTCTGATACCCTCGGCCTTGGCCCGCTCCACGGTCACGATAGCTTCGGCCTCACCTTGGGCACGCAGGATCGCGGCCTGCCGCTCTCCTTCAGCTCGTTGAACCTCAGCTTCTCTTTCTCCTTCAGCCCGCAAGATCGCGGACCTCTTGTCTCCTTCGGCCTTCAGAATGGCTTCACGCCGCTCGCGTTCGGCCCTCATCTGCTTTTCCATCGCGTCCATGAGGTCTCTGGGAGGAGCGATGTTCTTGATCTCGACCCGGGTTACCTTGATGCCCCACTTGTCTGTCGCCTCGTCCAGTATCTGGCGAAGTTTGGTGTTTACTGTGTCTCTAGAGGTCAACGTCTCGTCCAGGTCCATTTCGCCAACGATGTTACGAAGGGTTGTGGCGGCCAAGTTTTCAATGGCGGCCCGGGGGTGGGCGATCTCGTATATATACTTGATTGGGTCGGTCACCTGGAAGTAGACCACTGTGTCGATCTGAATGGTTACGTTGTCTTTGGTGATCACGGGCTGAGGCGGATAGTCGACCAGCTGTTCCCTAAGGTCGATGATGGCCCGCATGTTGTCAATGACGGGAATCAGAACGTTGACGCCTGTCTGGGCAACGGCGTGAAACTTGCCCAGCCGCTCTATGATGCCGACCCGGGACTGATGGATAATCCGAATTGAGGTGGCGGCGAAAGCGGCCACCAAGACGATAAGCGCCAGGAACACCCATTCCATAGGTCTTGACTCCCCTTTCAATTATTGGTTTCTGTCCGTTCCGGCCGTCGCTACTCCGGCGAATCCACGATGACGTGGACCCCGACCACCCGCAAGACCTTGACCGTGACTCCCGCTGGGATTCTGCTGCCGTCATTTGACTTGGCCGCCCATATCTCGCCGTTTACCTTGACCATCCCTGAACCTTGTTCCGGGATGGTTTCAGTGACCAAAGCCATAGAACCCGGCAGAGCGTTGATGTTGGTCTTGAGTTCCTGACCTCTCTTAAACACTTGAGCAGTTAGCTTTTTGGTGGACAACACAAGAGCCGCGGATATTCCTATGAAGAGCGTGAACTGCCACGCCAGAGAGGCGCCGAAGTAAGCGGCGAGAGCGGAAACTCCGGCTCCCAGCCCAAACCATACGATGAAAAAGCCTTCCGTCATAATCTCGGCAATTACGCATATGACGGCGACGATGGCCCATCCGATCCAGTACTGCACAGGCATTCCCTCCCCTATAGTTCTACGCTCGCCGGGCCAAAAGGTAGGAGTCTAGAGAGACTGAAACCACGAGGTTTATCCAAGAGAGCATCTCTTGCGCGTCTTCCGGGGCCGGACTAAAAACGAGATATCCTACGGACAATTCCGCACGACTTCCTCAAGAACGCGGTATCCCGACCGGCAGCCGATATCATTTTCTCGGCCCGCCGGGAGAATCCCTGTCGCTTTATCTTGGGGTCTGACAGGTACATGGCCAGGAGGCCTTTGACCACCGCCAGGTGGACATCCCTGTCGGGGTCCGGCAAGGCGTCGGCGTCGGCGATAGCTCTCCGTATGAACCTCACCAGAGCTTCGTCCGCCGCGTCGAGGGAAGGGTAGTACGAGACGAAGTTCAGATCTCCCCCGAGCCTGTCTTCGTCTTGATCGATGTAATAGTCCAGGAGGATGTGCAAACCGGAGATGCTCGGGAAATATGCGTTATCCAGTGCGAGAACATCTTCTTGGCGAAGGTCTTCCTTGCCGGAAGCGCAAATAAGGCTGAACATTCCTAAGGTCGACCCCGCCGCGGCCCCGAACTCCCACCACTTGAGCCCGCCGCACCTTCCGCTCCAAGGTTCTTGAGCCGCTCTCAGGGCAAACCATTCTTCCATGAGGTCATCCCGCACGCTCCGCTCGAGGTGTTTGGTCGCCTGAAGCTCACAGTACAACCGGGCGAGATCGCATACCGTCTTCCGCGCCTTTAGGTAATTGGGAAGCGCGCGGAGGACGGACCTGGACGTCTCCACAAGCGAGTCCAGGTACCCCCCGTCGCCCAGATCAGTCCGGCACAAACCGTAATAGTCTCTAGTGGGCCTGTCAGGGTCGACGCAACACATCATGGCTTCGTGGAGAAGGGCGAAGTTGGCGTGGTCAGGGTCGCCTGACATCCGGTCGCACAGGTTGTCCAGGTAGTCGCTTACGGTTTGGATGGCCACAATGCACCTTACGAGATCCCGCGTCCTGGGCCTGCAGGTCAGGGCCAAGACCGCCCCTCCCACGCAATGGAAACGTTTCTTGTCGAGGCTGGACAGCGCTTGGCGCCTAAGCTCACCGTCGGGGATGCGCGACGCCGCGTCTTTCCAATGGGAAAGCTCCCGGGACACGAGAGGAAGCACCAGCGCCGGGAGTTCCACACAAGTTCGCAACACGCCTAAACTGGACGAGCCGGCTCCCTCCCCAAACTGCGACATCACTTGGCAGGATTCTCCTTTCTCCTCGCAGAAATTCGGTTGAAGTATGGGAATTCATCTGTTTTTGGAGGGTTACGCGAAGTTCGCGGCTGGAAGTGGCGGATACAATCTCAAAGGTTAACCTTCTGTTGGTCTCAGCTCCCCACAACTTTGGTTGGCCGTGGGGCAAAGGCAACTTCTACCGGGGGTTTTACGAATACCTCGGGACCGGTTACCTCGCGGCTGCTTGCGAGAGAGAGGGCATATCTGTGGAGATCCTGGATGCCCCTTTCCGCGGGTGGGGTCCGAAACAAACGCGGGAAGAGATCCTAAAGAGGGATTTTGACGTAGTTGGGATTTCCGCCAACTGGCAGCAGTTTTTCCCACAGACCGCCGAGCTTCTGAACCTTCTCCGGGGGCTGGACAAGCCGGTATTGCTCGGCGGACACTTCCCGACCATCGCCCACAAGGAGATCATGCGGGATTTCCCCCACCTGACCGCCGTGGGTATCGGTGAAGCGGAATCGTCGTTGCCCAATGCGGTGAGGACTCTCGCGAGCGGCGGAAACCTTTCGGATGTGCCGGGAATGGCGGTCCGGGCGCAAGACCGGCACGACCAGATAGTGCGCACCGAGGCCAACCCTCTTTGCGTTGACCTGGACAACCTTCCGTTCCCCTTGCGTCCTCAAGCCGAGATGTACAGGACCAACAAGAACCCAGGCTTGGCCGCGGCGAGCCTTCTTTCGAGCCGCGGTTGCGGCGGGCACTGCACCTTCTGCACCATCCACGCTTTCCAGGGGGTATCGCCGGGGCCTAGGTGGAGGGCGAGGTCTCCCGAGAACGTTGTGGCGGAAATCGAGATGCTCCAGAAAGATTTCGGGTTTACCCACTTCCGGTTCGTGGACGAGGACTTCTTCGGAAGGTGCCCCGAAGGGCGGGAACGGGCGATTGAGATAGCGCGCCTCATCCTGTCCCGGGGGATCAAGATGAGGTTTGAACTGTACTGCAGGGCGGACGAAGTGGACCCCGATATCCTGAAGATCCTCAAAGAAGCGGGCCTTGAGATGATGTACTTGAGCCTCGACGCCCCCACCGAAGAGGATATCGAGCTATACGGCAAAGGAACCACACGCCAACAGATGGTGGAAGCGGTGAGGTGGGTGTACGAGAGCGGAGTTAAGCTGGCTTACAGCTTTATCTTCTGGCATCCATACCGCCGCCTTAGCGACATACCGAAAGCTTTTTCGATAATAGACGAAGCGTCCGGAGGAAACCCCAAAGTATACGCGGATATGCTCAAGGGCCTGGAAACCGGCATCATATCCGACCTTATAGTGTTGACCGGCTCTCCTCTGGAAGAGAAGATTAGAAGGGACGGACTCCTGAGAGGAGACTACCGCCAGTACACATACGGCTTCACTCACACCTCGACCCGCGCGGCATACTTCTTCGTTCGCGGCTACAAGAGAATCAGATCCGTCGTCCAAAACCTCTCCAACACCAGGCAGCGGCCGAAAGTATAGCCGGGGAGGCTCGCTCGCGCCCTCACCATTCCGCAGAATAAGCCGATAAATCAAAAGGGTGCGCCAGCACCTGTATTACCAGCCGTCCAAAACACCCGCGGCGAAACGGCTAGAGGGATGAGGCGTCATGAAGATCAGCCATAAGGTCATGCTCAACAACTCCATTATCTTGCTGCTCGTGGTCCTGACGGCAGCAGTGAGCGTCCTGGGCGTTCAGAAACTGGACGCGACGCTCACATCCATGAGCGCGGTGCACCTGCAATCCGTGTCCCTGGTGCTTGACCTAAACGTCAACATGCACCAGGCCATGATACACGAGAGGGCGATGCTGTCGGCAGACCCGGCCACAGCCAAAGCCGAGGACTTGGAGCGCCGGGAGGAATTCAGGGCCGCCGGGCTTGCCTGGGACCGGTACAAGACGGTGGCTCTGACCGAGGAAGAGAAAAGCCTCCTCCCCGCTTATGAGCAAGCCGTCAAGAAGTGGGAAGAACAGTCCAACCAAGTCGCTGCCATCGTCTTAAGCGGAAGCTCCGACGCCAGGGAACGTGCCACCGCCGTCTCATTCGGCCAATCCGAAGAGGCGTTCAAAGCCATGGGAGACATTCTTGCCGCCATGACCAAAGCCGCCACCAAGGCGGCCGCGGCTACCCGCCAAACCGGGTCGGACGCGCGGGCGAGGGCATTGAGGGAGATCTTTCTGTGCACCGTACTGGCCCTGTTGGGCGGTATGGGCGTGACCGCGGTCATGACCAAGTTGGTGGTTTCACCGGTTCAAAAGCTGACAGCCGCTTTGCGGAACGCAGCGGAAGGCGACGGGGACTTGACCGTAGTACTTGACGACTCATCCAAAGATGAGATGGGCGAGGTGGCCAAGTGGTTTAACACCTTCGTGGCCAAAGTGGCGGACACGGTCCGCGTAGTCGGGGAAATCGCGGCTCATATGGCTTCCACAAGCGAGAACCTGTCGCGAAGCGCCGAGGAATCGACCCGGGTCACATCGCAAATCGCCGAAGCGATCCAACAGATAGCGGCGGGTTCCCAAGACCAGAGCGAAAGCGCCGGGAAGACCGCGGTAGCCGTTGATCAGTTGAACACGGCCATTACCCGAGTTGCTCACGGCACACAGGGGCAAACCGAAGGCGTACACAAAGCCATGAGCGTAGCCACGCAGTCTGACGAATGCCTGCGAGCTGCCCTAGGCATGCTGGAGGAGACAAGAGAAGCCGCCAAGCGCAACGCCGCCTTCGCGGTCCAAGGCACGGAAGCGGTCGAGAAAGTCCTGCTCAGCATGGATAGCATAAAGGAGACCACGGACCATGTGACAAACTCCATCAGCGAACTTGACGGGTATTCCCAAGAGATAGGCAAGATCGTTGAGGTGATTAGCGGCATCGCCGCCCAGACTAACCTCTTGGCCCTAAACGCCGCCATCGAAGCCGCCAGGGCCGGAGAACACGGAAGAGGATTCGCCGTGGTCTCGGAAGAAGTTCGAAAGCTGGCGGAAGACTCAGCCAGAGAAACAAAGGCCATCGGCGCTCTTGTTAACAGCATTCGCCAGGCTATGCAAAAAGCCGTGGCGACGGCCACTTCCGGAGTCAAGGAAGTTGAGAACGGCAGCGTGCTGGCCAGGGAAGCCAGCCTTGCCCTAAAGCACATCTCTGACGGTGCCGCCGAAACCGAAAGGCTCACCCGAGACCTGTCCCAAGCGGCCAAACAAGTCGGCGAAGCCAGCCAGAGCGTGCAAAACACTCTTAGGACCATCGTTGAACTTGCCGAAGGAAATGCCGCCGCGGCGGACGAAATGACGGTGAGCGCTGAGGAAGTACGAAAACTGATCGACAGCGTCGCCGCCATTTCTGAAGAAAGCGCCGCCTCGACCGAGGAAGTATCGGCTTCGGCGGAAGAAATGAGCAACTCTATTAGAGAAGTCTCTGAGTCGGCGACCGCCTTGGCCGAACTGGCTGCCAAACTGCGGAACACTGTAAGCAGGTTCAGGGTGAATTAAGGGGAGGAACTCATGGAACAACCTGTGGCACTCACTTGGCACACGCAGGGGCAGCATGTCTTGTACGACGAAGCTACAGGTGGTTGGCGTATGGCGGGTTCCGACCCGCTTCCCGTGCGTAGGTTGGCCTGGGTTTCTGATTACGGGAGTGTTCCTCCGCTAAGCGCGTCCGAAGGCATAGGCAATGATATAGATGCGGCAAGGAATCTGCTGATTAAGGGAGACAATCTCTTCGCCTTGCGGGCGCTCCTCCCTTCTCTCGCGTCCAAAGTGGACTTTGTGTACATCGATCCGCCGTTCAACACCGGGAGAAACTCGGGACCCTATGCCGATAATCTGGACCACGGCTTGTGGCTATCCATGTTCGAGGAACGTGCGGCGCTCGCGAAAGAACTAATCCGGGAGGGCGGAGTATTCGCCGCCCACCTCAACACAGTGGAGCAAGCCTACGTCAGGGTTATCCTCGACGGGCTGTTCGGAAGGGAGAACTTTGTGAGCCAGGTGTCCTGGCAGAGGGCACCGGACAGGACTCTTCTCGGCCAAGGCGTCGCTCCGATAAATGATTGCCTAGAGTATATCCTCATCTATTCCAAGGGGCCCCTCAGGAGAGACCTTCCGCCGCCGACCAAGGAGGAACCTATCTCCTGGAAAACCCTTAAGACCTACTCACGGCTAATTCGAATGTCCAAAGAGCGTGAGAAAGTCGCGGAATTCACCGACCGCCAAGGCAATGAAGTGAATATCTTTGTCCACGATTGGTTTTCCATGGAACCCGCGGGCATAGAGAATCTGAGGCACGCCTATTTCCACTCGTGGCGCGTGATGAAGCCGTTTTTCCCGTATCTGTGCAGGTTAACCAACCAGCAGAGGGAGAGCACCTTCCAGCAACAGCTCCTGTCCCAGATGCCGGACAAGGACCGGTTGTACTCGGCGGAATTCGTCCAGGCAAGAGGCAAGCATAAAGGACTTCGCACCAGGTACTACTTGAATGGACAGGTGATCCTGTTCCTTAAGGACATCAGTGAGCTCAGGGGCAATCGCGTCGTCCGGGTCGCCGACATGAACAACTTATGGACCGACGACGAAGTGCCCGCCACAGGCATCGCCAATGAAGGCGGAGTAGCCCTTAAGCGGGGCAAGAAGCCTGAGCGTCTCCTAAGCCGCCTCATCCGCTCGTTCAGCTTGGAAGGAGACCTGGTCATGGACTTTTTCGCCGGGTCGGGGACTACCGGAGCGGTGGCCCACAAGCTAAACAGGCGCTGGATAATGGTTGAGGCAAACGAGAAGTCCTTTTCAATGTGCCGAAAGAGGATGGAATCGGTGGTGGACGGCACTGACCCCCGCGGCATCTCCCGAGAGGCGGGGTGGAACGGCGGCGGGGGCTTCACTATCATGCGGGTCCAGTGAAGGGTCAAGCAGGGCACCCGGCGGCTACGCCAGCGCCCTTAAACAGGCTGAGGTAACCTAAGTTAACTGGAGAAAACAAAGAGAGCGGGCCGGTTTCCCGACCCGCTTTATATATCGCGCACCTTAGAAAGTAGGGCTTAGAAGGAGTAGTCGACCCTGACCGTCGCCCTCACTGTGAGGCTGCCGGGTTCGACAGGAGTCTTGATAGCCTCGGCATCCGCTGCCCTCCAACCGCCCTGGTCCATTGAGCTGACGCTGGTGTATCCGTCCGAGATCCTGTAGACGGAGATGATGTTGACCCCCGCGGCCTTTGCCATAATGTCCGCTTTCTCGCGGGCGTTCTTTACGGCCTCTGCCAGGAGAGTGTTTTCATGGGGTTTGGGGTCCAAGAGCCCGAAGCTGATGCCTCCGATGCTGTTGGCTCCCGCTCCCGTCGCGGCATCGATGGTGGGGCCGATGTTGGCGATGTTCTTAAGGCGGACTACCACGGTGTTGTTGCACCGGTAACCGACAAGGACCTGTCTGCCCTCTTTTTCTCCCTGCTGCCACTCGTACACAGGGTATAGGCTGAAGTTGGAGGTCTGTATGTCGTTCTTGGCAATCCCTGAGGCAACCAGCGCGTTGATAACGGCGTTCATCTTGGAAGCGTTAGACTGCTGGGCTTCCTGAGCTGTCTTCGCCTGGGTCTCCACTCCAAAGTTGATGGTGGCCATGTCGGGCTTGACCTGGAGTTCCGCTTGGCCCGTGACCGAAATGAGCCTTGGGGACTCGGGTTCCTCCGCCAACGCCTTATGCGGAATGGCCGACCCTACGGCCAAAGCTAAAGCCAGAAGGACGGCACCCGCCAGGAGAAGGTTCCGAAGACTCTTGGTGGACACTCTATATCACTCCTTAGGGTGTTGTGGACACTTGTCTCTTTTGACGCCGCGCTGCCTGTTGTGTTCCATGCTCCCACGGGATCCGGCGTCCAGTTGACGACCTGAGGGAAAACACGTGAGAATACCTAGGAAAACCTGTCCGAGAGGAGCGCCCAAGTGGAGTTCTTGAGCCCCGCGAAACAGGCTTCGGCTGAGTACATCGTCAAGAGGTCCAAGTTTATCGGGACGGTTTCTCCCGCGTTTTCCGAAGCTGAAGCCGAAAGCTTCGTGGAGTCCATCAGGGCCAAGTATCCTGACGCCACCCACAACGTCTACGCGTATTCGGTGGGTTTGGGCACCCCTATAGAACGCTTGAGCGATGACGGCGAACCAAAGGGCACGGCAGGCTACCCCATCCTGGACGTCATCCACAAACGTTCGCTGAGAAATGTGGTATGCGTGGTGACGCGGTACTTTGGTGGAACTCTCTTGGGGGCGGGAGGGCTCCTCAGGGCATACGGAAAAACCGCGAACCTCGCTCTAGATGAAGCGGGAGCCCTAAAGTACATCTATCACTCCTTGATGCGGGTCCGCGTGGCATACGACCAGTTTGGAAGGCTGCAGCGCGAACTGGAAAACCAAGGGTGCGTCATAGACAACGTGGATTACGGGGAAGCGGTCCAGATCTCGGCTTTCGTAAAGGAAGAAGCGGTGCCTGCGCTTACGAAGAGGATATCTGACCTTACCGCCGGCAGGGCTGAGATCTCGGTTTCTGAGGGGAAACCCATCCCAAGCGCGCCGTGACGAGCGTGCGATAATGAGCGCATAGCAAGCTCATCGCAGCAAGTTCATCAAAGCAAGCGAGCCATAGAAGGAGTCCGACGACAATGAACCCAGAAATCATCGTCAGGCCGGGACGGCCCGACGACGTGCCTTTTCTCCAGACCTTCACCAGGAATACCTTTGAGTGGGGGGACTACGTGGCCGATGCTCTTGAGGACTGGCTCAAAGAACCCGGCGACCTCTGGGTCGCGGAAGTCCAAGGGAAGCCGGTCGGCGTAAACCACGTAAGGTATCTATCTTCTGACGAAGCCTGGTTTGAGGGGATTAGGGTACACCCTGATTACAGAAGGATGGGCGTCGGAACGAGACTGACCGAGGCCGCCATCAAAGGTGCCAGAGAACGGGGAGCCAAAGTGGCTAGGGTCGCCATCGACGGAGACAACTACAAGTCCCAGGCTATGAGCCGATCGATAGGGTTTGTGCCCGTTGACGAATTAGTTGTTTTTTCCAAGGACTTGCCGGCGGGTTCCGCGAACGAGAGGACGCCGGCTGCGGCAGATTCCCTGAACGTGAAGACGCGAGCCAAAGGAGACGTTGAAGGGATCACTATGGATGAGGAAGGAATCGCGGTGGTTGACCTCTCTCCTTCCGATGTCCCCCTCCTGGTCAACGAGGCTCTAAGAACTCTGAAGTACGGCGGCTGCGATTATACTTGGCGAAGGCTCAGCATTGGAGGGGTACTGACAGACCTGGCGGACGGAGTCCGGGTGATGGCGGCAAAGGATAGCTCCGGCGCCATCCGCGGCGGGACGTGGTACGGGGCTTACTTCGTAGAGCCCGACCACGAGCGCGGAGGCCTCATGACCGTAATGGTCGAACTGGGAAGCATATTCGGGGACGAACCCGCTATCATGGCCTTGGTTCACTGGGCGGAAATCATCCTGGCAGAAAAGCGAGACAAAGACGGACTTCCTGCCGCGAGGCTTTTCGCCAACTGCAGGGCAGGCACTCAGGCCAGCTCCATCCTGCCTCGCCTGGGTTTCTCCCCCGACGACCGCGTCCTCGGCATCTGGGAGTTGGAGTTGTAGGAACACTGTTCGTCGCGGTCCGGTTAAGCATAAGTGTTTGCCCAGCGACCAGAGCTTCTTCAAAGCCATTCCCGGTACTCGTCCATTGCCGCGCGGCAATCCGCGTCCAGTCGGGCCTCGCTTTCGCCGGGCTGCCCGCCTTCGGGTATGAAGGAACCCAGTTGAGCTGCCGTCAGCTTGAG
Source organism: Candidatus Fermentithermobacillaceae bacterium (assembly GCA_012840345.1). Classification (GTDB taxonomy): domain Bacteria; phylum Bacillota; class Sulfobacillia; order Fermentithermobacillales; family Fermentithermobacillaceae; genus DULO01. The sequence continues at coordinate 63,541 of DULO01000066.1, read as the reverse complement.
CGTCCGGTTCACGAAGTTGCCGAAATTGCCCGCAAGGTCCTTGTTGACTGTGGTCGCGAAAGCCTCCCAAGTAAAGTCAGAGTCATTGGATTCGGGGGCCACGGAGAGAAGGAAGGGCGCTGGTTATAAGGTACCTTGTCATAGGAACAACACCTCGTCTCGTGACGATGTTGAGGCGCGACGATTTGCCTCATACTACAAATCGCCAAAGGTCTGTGTCAACCGCCGAAACGATCGTGCGATAATGAAAAGGTAAGCGGAGAACACAATCGGAGGAGTAGCCATGAACTCTTGCGAGCGCCAATACGAAGAACAGAGACTGCGACTTGTACTGGCCGAGATCCGCAGGCAAATCGCCGAGCGCAGGGCGTCTCTTGAAAAAGAAGCGAAGATAAACGCGGAAGCGGTCCGGGCCGCGTGGGAAGAGGAGCTGCCGATCGCCTCTCGCGAATTCGAAGACACCGTGGCCATGGCGGCGGAGACCGAGAGGGTGACCAATTACCTCAAGTACAGGGCTCTGTCCTTGGGGGTGCTGCGCAGGTTATCCAAGTTGGAACGCTCACCCTATTTCGGAAGAATCGACTTTCGGGAATCCAACTCGCAGGAGGCCGTTCGTCTTTACATAGGCATAGCTTCTCTCGTGGACGAAGCTACGGGCGAGCACTTGGTTCTGGACTGGCGCGCTCCGGTATCCAGCATGTTTTACGACTACGAGTTGGGCCCCGCCCAGTACAAGTCCATTCGAGGGATTATCACGGGAGAACTCCTCCTAAAGAGGCAGTTCCGCATCGAAGACGGCGTACTCAAGTTCATGTTCGACAACAGCCTCAAAATTGATGACGAAATACTCCAAGAGATCTTGGGCAAGGCCACCGGCGACCGCATGCGCGCCATCGTAAACACGATTCAAAAGGAGCAAAACCGGGTTATCCGAAACGAGGACCAAAAGATTCTGGTGGTGCAAGGAGCCGCGGGAAGCGGCAAGACGTCCATAGCCTTGCACAGAGCCGCTTACCTCCTGTACCGACACAGGGACACCATGACGTCCGAAAACATAGTGATTTTCTCTCCGAACAGAGTTTTCGCGGACTATATCTCGGCCGTCCTCCCCGAACTGGGCGAGGCCAACGTGACCCAGACCACCTTCCGTGATTTCGCCAGGGACGTGCTCGGACCGGACCTGGTCCTTGAGGACGTCCACGACCAGCTGGAATACCTGATAGGCAACCGGACTCCGGGAATCCCGGGCGCTGTGAAGGACATAACCGACGCTGGACGCCACGCCCAGAAAGAATACGAGATCCGGCGTCAAGGCATAAGGTGGAAATCCTCCCCGTCCTTCATCCAGGCCATGAAGGATTACGCCCGTTACCTGGCCGACAACGTTCAGTTGAGGCCGGTCGTCGTGAGGGGCAAGGTCGTGGTATCAGCCGAGGAACTCCAAAACCTGTTGACCTCCGACTACGGTTACATGCCCCTCCACAAGAGGCTTGATAGAATCCGTCGGAGGATCCTTTGGCTGCTCCAACCCCTGGAGCAAGCCCGCAGGAAAGAAGTGGCCAAAGAGCTGTCGGAGAACAAGGACAAAGAATTTTATTTTGAGTCGGAGATCGCTTCGGTGGCCCGGTTCAAAACCGCCCAAGAGTTCCGGGAGATCAGGGAGCATCTCGACTCCTGGACTCAGCGGAACGCTTTTCAAGAGTACCTTAGGCTTTGGACCGAGGACAGTGTCTTCCACGCGGTATTTGACGGCAAGGAGCTTCCTGAGTTTTACCAGGACATCCGCAAGCAAACGGCGGAAAAGCTGTCATCAGGCTTCGTCCCCTACGAGGACCTTGCTCCCCTGCTGCTTCTACAGTACCTGCTTGAAGGCTTGCCCGATTCCGCGCCTGAGTCTCAAGACGGACAACCGCGCCCAGCTTCCACGAAAGCCAGGCACGTCATCCTGGACGAAGCGCAAGACTACAGCGCGGTTCAGTACGAAGTGCTCAAGGACGCTTTCCCTGAAGCCAGCATGACAATTTTGGGAGACCTTAACCAATCAGTCCACCCCAGCTTCGGCATCCAAGGATACGATATCTTGGGCGAAGTGTTTAAGGCCAGAAACCCCGGACTGGTCAAGCTCACCAAGAGCTACCGTTCGACCAGGGACATTTCCCTGTTCGCCAAGGCGCTGCTCCCGGACGGCGAACCGCTGGAGGCGCTGGATAGGCCAGGTCCTCTGCCCAGAGTATTTGTGGCCGGGGCATCTGGAATGAATGCCGTCCTGAACCGGATCGCCCTGGACCTTACGGAGCTCGCCGGTCAGGGACTGAAGTCCATAGCTGTCATATGCAAGACGGCCACTGAGTCTCAGCTGGTGTACGAGAGGCTCCGCGGCATCCTGGGGCCTTCGCTCAAAATCCACCTAGTACGCGCGAGGGACCGCCGGTTTGTGCGTGGGGTAGTCGTCATCCCCTCCTACCTGGCTAAGGGTTTAGAGTTTGAGGCTGTCTTGGTGTACGGAGCGGATGAGAACCACTACTCTCATCCGGACGACAGGCGCCTGCTGCACATGGTCTGCACCCGGGCGCTGCACAGGCTGTTCCTGTACTGCGACGGTTCAATGTCGCCCTTCCTGTCCCAGGTAGACCCGGAGCTCTACGAGGGCGTCTAAGACGGCGGGAGCACCCAGAGAGCGAGACGCCACAGAAGGCTAGCAGAAATCAGACTCTCTCTGACGTACGTCGTCTGTTGATGTCTCTGGTGCAAGCAGTTGTCAGCTGTTGACGACTCGGCTCTGGAGTCCTCGAAAAGTGACGGCTGCGGGCCGAGGAGACGTCAACCGTAGACGACTTCACTACAGGCAGTCATCAGCAGCTGACGATTCGGCTCCGGAGTCCTCAGAAAGTGACAGCTGTGGGCGGAGGAGTCATCAACAGCGGCGATGGACGGAGGCTTTGACGGCGACAAGAGTATCCTTACGAACTTGGACGCAGGGCAAAGCCTGGCATCGGCCATGAGATATGGAAGAAAATCTGTTGTGAACATCCCACACCATAATATTCCATATTCTGCCAAGAGGCAACCGTTTTTTCGCGACTACTCAACCTGCAGAAGAGAAAGCGATCGTTTCGCGTCTCGAAGGTATCAGCCACTGACATCTTGAAAATACGGAGGTGGGACCGGTTGATGACTATCTCGCCGGTGGTCGTCAGTATCTGAAGACTCCGGCACCGAGTCGTCACCGGCTGGTGACTCGCCGGGAGGAAGGCGTCCCTGGTTGATGACTTCCGCGCCGGCAGTCTTCAGTAACTGTAGGCTCCGGCACCGAGTCGTCACTGGCTGATGACTCGCCGGGAGGAAGGCGTCCCTGGTTGATGACTTACGCGCCGGCAGTCGTCAGTTCTTGACGACCGGGATCTGAGGTATCTTAACAACTTGGGTAACCCTGATTGCTCAACTCAACAACTCAACGAAACAAATCCACAAATTCAACTGAAAGAAGGTGCCTAGATGCTGTTCACCAGTCTGTCGTTCGCCGGTCTAACTGCCAGGAACCGGGTGGTCATGCCGCCCATGGCATCTGTGTTCCCGGAGGTCCCCGATGGCGAGGGCTCAAAAAAGGAGGGCGTACCTAGCCAAGCTACCATAGCCTATTACAAAGACAGGGCTGGCAGAGGCCCGGGAATAATCATCGTCGAGCATACCTATGTTACTCTCCGAGGCAAAGCCCACGAGGGACAGCTTGGACTAGACAATGACGCTGCCATCCCTGCTTTCAGGGAGCTCGCGACAGGAATCCGGTCACAGGGCGCGGTAGCGATCCTGCAGCTCAGTCACGTCGGGGCGAAGGGGAACCCGGATGTTACCGGAGGCGAGCCTCTCGGTCCTACCGAAACCCCACCCCCTCGATCCGAGCGCGTGCCCACTCCCATGACCGAAGAACAAATCGAGGAGGTCCAGCGTTTCTTCGCGGCGGCGGCCCAACGCGCCCAACAGGCCGGCTTCGACGGCGTGGAGATCCACTCCGCCCACGGCTACCTGTTGTCCCAGTTCCTGTCCCCGCTCACTAACCACCGAAAGGACAAGTACGGCGGAAGCGTGGAGAACCGGGCCCGGTTCTTGCTTGAGACTGTCGCGGCGATCAAGTCCCGTACGGGAGACCAGTACCCTGTCTTCGTCAGACTAGGGAGCACGGACGGTATCGAGGGCGGCCTCACCTACAAGGACGCCGCAGAGACCGCCAAGATGCTGGAAGACGCCGGAGTGGCAGTGATTGATGTCTCAGGCAACTACGCGTCTGCACGTCCCGCAAAGGCCGAGCCAGGATACTTCGTTCCGGCGGCCGCGGAGATCAAGAAAGCCGTAAAGATACCTGTCCTGGTTACCGGCGGTATCACAACAGGCGCTTTTGCCGAGCAAATCCTTCAGGAGGGAAAAGCCGACCTGATAGGCGTCGGGAGAGCCATGCTCAGGGACCCGGACTGGGTAACCCACGCGAAACAAGAACTGAATCCCTAGGGCAACCGCAGGGATCTCTGACCCGGTTATTGAACCTTTCACGTACGTCGATCCCGAAAAAGCGTTTTGACACATCATAAGGAGGCTCAAACATGGCGGAAAAAAGACGTCTTCAGACAGACGACCTATATAGGCTGTCGTTTGTCTCGGATCCGCAAATATCTCCGTGCGGCCACAACATCGCGTACGTCAAAGCCCACATAGACGAAAAGACCAAGGAATACCGGTCTCATATCTGGATGGTCCCTGTGACGGGGGGAAAGCCCCGGCAGTATACGTCCGGGCCGAAGTCCGACACATCCCCGCGATGGTCTCCGGACGGAAGCATGATCGCATTTCTGTCCGACAGGAACGGCGAGAAGCAGATTTTCGTGATGCCGACTAACGGCGGGGAAGCCAGGCAGATTACCAACATGCGCAGGGGCGCGGGCGCTCCGGTATGGTCTCCGGACGGGACCAAGATCGCCTTTACGTCGGCCATCGACATTGAAGATAAGCCTGAGGACCTCGAAAAGCCCCTGGACAAGAAAGACAAAGACGCCCTGGAGAAAAAGAAACGGGACGAACCGACCGTTGTCACCCGCCTACATATGAAGGCGGACATGGCCATGGGTCTATTGCCCCCGCGCTACTCCCAGATTTTCGTTGTGGACGTGGAGGGCAAGACAGGCGTAAAACAGCTTACCTTCGGCAACTTCAACCACTCCATGCCCCAATGGTCGCCCTGCGGGAAGTACATTGTGTTCAGCGCCAACAGGCGGGAAGACGCCGATTGGGAGCCGTATCTTACCGACATATACATGGTGCCTGCTGAAGGCGGAGAGCTGCGAAAGCTGACCCCGTCCACAGGGCCCTGCAGCTCCCCGAAGTTCACACCGGACGGCAAGTTTGTGGTGTATGCCGGCCACAACATGGAGCACGGCGGACCGACCCTCACCAAGCTGTGGAAAGTCCCCGTGGAGGGCGGTAGCCCGATACTGCTTACAGGCTCTTTTGACCGTTCGTTTGGAGACAGATGCGCGGGAGATTCGCGTCTCGGAGGCTCCGACAACGGACCCACGTTCTCTAAGGACGGCAAGACCATCTACTTCTTGGCCAGCGACCACGGCAGGTCGTCCATCTACAAGGTTCCGACTGAGGGCGGCGACGTAGAGCTTGTTTTGGGAGGAGACCGCCAGATATTCGGGTTCACCGCCGACGACTCGGGCACCAAGTTCGCCATAGCCGTTTCCACCCCCACCCTCCCGGGAGATGTCGGCTTCTATGACGTCTTGGGCGGCACCGAGCGAACGCTCACTTCGGTGAACGAATGGCTCGACGAAGTCTTTATCGTGGCTCCCGAAACCATCCCGTTTAAGGCCAAAGACGGGCTGCAGGAGTACGGATGGATAATGAAGCCGGTGGGCTTCAAGCAGGGAGTCAAGTACCCCGCTGTCTTGCAGATCCACGGCGGGCCTCACTCCATGTACGGCTACAGCTTCTTCTTTGAATTCCAGCTTCTCGCCAACAAGGGCTACGTAGTGTTTTACACCAACCCCAGGGGCGGCGAAGGCTTCGGACAGGAGTTCGTCAAAGCGGTATGCGGAGATTACGGCGGCATGGACTTCGAAGACCTCATGACCTGGACCGACGTGGCCGTCGAGCAGGGGTACATCGATGAGAACAGGATAGGCGTCACGGGAGGCAGCTACGGCGGCTTCATGACCAACTGGATTGTCGGCCACACCTCCAGGTTCGCGGCGGCGGTAACGCAGAGGTCCATATCCAACTGGCTGTCGTTCCACGGGGTTTCGGATATCGGGTACACATTCGTCGAGCGGGAACTCTACTGCGACGTCTGGAAGGATACCCAGAAGCTCTGGGACTTCTCGCCGCTCAAGTACGTGGACAACGTCACCACTCCCCTTCTGATAATTCACTCGGAAAACGACATGCGCTGCCCCATAGAGCAGGGAGAACAGCTCTACGTGGCGCTTAAGAAGCAAAAGAAGGAAGTAGAGATGGTCAGGTTCCCGGGCTCCAACCACGAATTGTCCAGGAGCGGCAGGCCCGTCCTGAGGGTTGCCCGTCTAAACCACATAGTCAGGTGGTTTGACAGCCACATCGCCAAGAACCCGGGAGATTACGAACCGTCGCTTTAGGAAACCGCCTCTTGCGAGGGCAAGAGCGATCTCGGAAGCCATAGGCCGCGATGGCCTCACGGTATCGTCACAGTTCCGTCACGCACGACGGCGTCACTATGATGGCGAGTAAGAGTTAGACATCACAATGACGGGAGGAACCGGAATGCTTAGAACCAATGAAGACAAACTGGTCATGCTCTCTGTTCAGGGCGAAATATCATCGCCCGCGTCAGCCCCGAGGATCTGCTTTGACGGCGTCGTCAGGGTAACCCCCGGCACCGGCGGGATCACCTACAACGTGAAGGTTGGAGACTGCGCGTTTGGCCTGGCGGGCGACCACGTCGAGCCTGGGGTCAGCACCAAGCACAAAGACGAGAAGGCCAACTCAGGGTACAACACTCTGTCCTGTGTCGGAAACACCGCGTACGTCATCTCGGGGGACGCCAAAGGAGCCAAAGGCGTAGTCACCGGCAAGCACGGCGGGATCGAACACGTCATTATCCACTTTGACCAGGACACTCTGGAGAAGCTCCAGATAGGCGACAAGATCAACGTGCGAGCCTTTGGGCAAGGGCTGGAGCTTTCCGATTACCCCTCCGTGAAATGCATGAACTTGGACCCGGGCTTCCTTCACAAAATGGGGATCGTTGAGAAAGATGGAGTCCTCGAAGTGCCCGTTGCCCATATAGTCCCGCCGGAGTTCATGGGAAGCGGACTCGGAGCCTCGTCCGCTGAGAGAGGGGACTACGACATTACATCCATGGAACGCGAACGCCTAGCCGAGCTGGGCTTAGACAAGATCCGTCTGGGCGACATCGTGGCGATCCAAGACTCCTCTTCTTTCTACGGCAGGAGCTACAGGCGCGGAGCCGTCATTATCGGCATCGTCGTGCACGGAGATTCCAACGTCTCAGGACACGGTCCGGGCGTTACCAGCCTTCTGACAGCCCTTGACGGCAAGATCCGCCCCGTGAAGGTAGACAAAGCCAACATAGCGGACTACCTGGGCTTGTCATAGGATCCGGAGGTGACTTTAGTGACCACCGACACGTACGCGCCGGAAAAGTGGTTTAACCGGCAGAGGGCCCTAAACTGCGTGGAAGCCCTCAAAAAGAACGGCTTCACCGCTTACTTTGCCGAGACAAGCGAAGAAGCCAAGAAACTGGTGATGTCCGAAATTCCGGAGAAATCGACCGTGACCGTAGGATTGGGCGGTTCGGTAACAGTGAGGGAGCTAGGCCTTCCTGAGGCCCTCCAGGCTGCCGGACATACAGTCCTTGACCATTGGGACGCCTCCAAGTCCCCCGCGGAGAGAGCCGCGGCAAGGGATGCCCAGGTCACCGCGGATGTCTTCCTCTCAAGTTCCAACGCCCTCACCGAAGCGGGCGCGTTGGTGAACAGCGACGGGAGCGGAAACAGAGTAGCTTCCATGATCTTCGGGCCCAAGATCAGCATCGTGGTATGCGGTTACAACAAGCTGGTCAAAGGCATACCTGAAGCCATGGAAAGGATCTATAGGTACGCGGCCCCTGTCAACTACAAGAGGCTGAACCTGGATACCCCGTGTCAGAAGGCAATCGACTGCTCCCAGTGCAGCCCGAAATCGTGCAGGGTGACGACCATCATCGAGGCGCCTCCTTTGGGTAAGAAGAAGTTCGTGGTGGTCGTTGTCAACGAGAAGTTGGGTTTCTAGCTGAGGGCCACGAGCTCCCCTAAGGATTAGGCCAACAGCCGAAAGCCTTTGGCAGCCCTGACGAACTTAGCGCTACTAGCTGAGGATTACCGGAAGACCGGAAGGATCGAAAACGATTTCTTCCGGAGTGACCGAACAACTGAAGCCCAGGAGACGGACCCCGTTTCTCTGGGCTTCTTTTAGCGCGTCGGCGAAACCGGGGTCTGTCTCCCGATTGGGAGAAATTGTCCTGATATCTGAACGCTGGGCGATAAACACGGCGTAGGCCCGGTAACCTTCTTTGACGGCCCGCATGAGTTCCCGAAGGTGGCGAGCTCCCCTCACGGTAGGGGCGTCGGGAAACAATCCTTTCCCGTTCACGCACAGGGTAACCGACTTCACTTCTACCAAAGCCGGCGGCAGGCCCTCCCCGCGAAGGAGAAAATCAAGGCGGCTCTTTGGGACGCGGTTTCCGGGGTTTTGCTCATGGACGTAGGAGAACTCGGGATGGACCTCGGAATAGCCGGCGAACTCGGAAATTACGCGGTTCACCAGCGCGTATCCGAAGACCTTGTTCGGGTATCGCGTGTCAATTGAGACCCAGGAGCGTTTGCCCTCGGAGTCCGTTCCGGCGCAGGCAAGGACCAAGTCGTAGGAAGTGACACGGGCAGCCGGCGATCCGCCGGCCGGGGCCGGAACCTTCCTCACCATCCCCAGGTTTCCGGGATACACCAGTTCCTTAAGGCGGCCTGAATCGGCGATATGAGCGAGAGCTTCCGTCTCTCCTACTCCGGTTTCCCTTACTCTAATCACCGCGGTGAACCTGTCCCGGCGCCTAACTATCACGGCGGGCAATAGGCTACCAAGGCTTATCCGCGCTCGTTTGTCCGACGCCCTATCCGCTGTCTTATCCGCTGTCCTATCCGCCGGCTTATCCAGTTTCTCGCGCCTCCTTGGAAGCATTCGCGTCGGCGTGCGCGAGTCTATCGCCCTCGCTGTACTCAGCCAACTCATTTACGTGGTAGACGACCATTCTGGGATAGGATAGCCGGATGCCCGCCTGTTCGAGCACTTCCTTCATTTTGAGCCTTAGCGCCCGTTCCACACCCCACTGCTCGAGGGGTTTGGTTCGGGCCCAGACGCTCAAGACGACACCTGAGGCGTCAAGGCGCGCCACGCCCAGGACTCTAGGCCCTTGGGTTATGACGGGCATGGCCTTCGCTACCTCGTCACAAGCTGCCTGCATGACCGATATGGCCTTCTCGACGTCTTCCTCGAAGGCGATACTGACCTCTACCAACGCTCGGGCCTCGGCCCTGCTCTTGTTGGTAGTCTTGTCCACGAGGCCGTTGGGAATCACGTGGACATCGCCCGACCAATCCCTCAGCCTGGTGGTCCTGAGCCCAATCTCTTCGACTATGCCCGAGAGGCCCGCGGCGGTTATGTAGTCACCCACGTCGTATTGACGCTCGTAGATGATGAAAAACCCGGTGATGATATCCTTAACAAGGCTTTGCGCGCCAAAGCCGACCGCCAGACCTAAGATGGCGGCTCCACCCAGCAAAGCCTTAGTATCGATGCCCGCGATCTCCAAGATGGTTATGGACGCGATGGCGAAGGCCAGATAGCGCAGGGCGCTCTTCATCAGGCCTTTCAGGGTTCTTGCCCTGCTGTCGTCCAAGCGAGGCCCTCTCACCTCGGCGGCTTCCTTGAAGAGCTTCTCTATCACCGAATCCCCCAGCTTGACGCCGAGGGCGGCCAGGACGATGACGGCAAACGCGCGCATGACTCCCATACCGGCGGCCAACAACACTTCTCTTTGCGACTCCAACAGGCCCAAGGATCCCACCTCCTGTCTATAAACTGTACATGAGTTCGAACGGTCAGGGCAACCGGGGAGCTCGCGCTTCGCGACTCACGCGACCCGAAAGAGGTATCAGAATTGTGAATACAGAAACTGAGTGAGGAATTGATTGTTGTGAGGAGGATCTAAAGTGGCGGAGAACCCCGGTTCCGTTCCCGGGCCCCAGCCGGGCACTCTTGATGACATCCCGGGCCAGCCCGAAGAAAACGTGCCTTCCCTCCGCCCGGAGGACGCAGGCATAGTCATTGCTTTGGGAACGCTGCTTGGCAACGTAGTGGGCATCGTAGTAAACCACGCGTTCCTGGTCTCTTTGATTGGGATGTTACCCATGGTCTTTCTAGCGGTCCGCTACACCCGAAAACGCGGGGTTCCGCTGTCGAGAGCCTTCCCGTTGACACCCGTGCCCCGTGCCCTCCTCGTAACATCTATGCTCGTTTACTTGTCCGTGAAAGTGATCGAAGTGGACATCATGGTCGCTATCGATTTGCTGTCAGGCGGAAGCCTCTCCGGCTGGGGAGAGATGTTCCCGTCCGCGGGCACTGGGCTCTCTCTCCCCCAGGCTCTGATTGCCACAGCCGTTGTTGCTCCCGTAGTCGAGGAGCTGGTTTTCCGCGGTTTCTGCTACGAGTGCTTCACGGGTTGGAACACCGGTTGGTCCGCGGTCTTTCCCAGCCTGATATTCGCGTGTTTCCACCACCCATTGGGGATCCCCAGCGCGTTCTTGGCAGGGATGCTCTTATCGATCTTAAGACGGCAATCCTCCCTGCTGGCAACGATGTTGGTGCACGCGGTCTGCAACGGGTTCCTCACCGTAGCGGCGTTACTCTTGGCAGCGTCTTCTCCGTACACTCTCCTATTGCTGCTGATTGTCGTCCACCTCTTGGTACTGACCGTCCTGGTTATCAACAGGCGGTATATCAAAGAACTGTGGCTGGAATTCCGTTCTTTACTGAAGCAGTTCTTCGCTAGGCCTCAGTTCGGGGTCAGGATGCGCTTGCTACTCAAGCACTGGTCATACAAGGTGATCCTGCTGCTAATCGCCCTGACCTTCGCGGCCATGCTTGTGACTCCGTACCTAATACGACACCTGGAACTCTGAACCGAAACCGGTTCGGACAACCGTCAAGGAGGGCTATGACAATGGACAACGGTGAGTTCCAATACGTTGACGCCCATTTCGGCCAATTCGTGGACGAGCTGCGAAAGGCCGTCCAGAAGCCCAGCATCGCCGCTCAAAACGTAGGAATGGGCGAGATGGCCGAGCATTTCCGGCAGATGATGGAGTCCTACGGCATCTCCGCGCGGATCATACCCACCAAGGGTTATCCCTGCGTTTACGGTGAGGTTAAAGGCAAATCCGACAAGACGGTGCTGTTCTACGACCATTATGACGTCCAACCCCCGGACCCTTTGGACGAGTGGGTATCGCCTCCCTTTTCGGGAGAAATCAGAGATGGGAAGATCTTCGCCCGCGGCGTCTCAGACAACAAAGGACATGCCTGCTCGCGCATTCAAGCCATCGGGACTCTCCTTAGGCTGAGGGGCGAACTCCCGCTTACGGTCAAATTCCTTATCGAAGGCGAGGAGGAAATCGGGAGTCCAAACCTTTCGGCCTTCATCCAGGAAAACGCGGACCTCCTGCGAGCGGACTACGGTGTATGGGAATCGGGGTACATGGGACGGGGAGAAATCCCGGGCATGTACTTGGGAGTCAAAGGGATCCTGTACGTGGAACTGGAGACCCGGGGAGCGCCTTCGGATATGCATTCGGGAGCCGCGTCCAGCGTACCCAACCCCGCGTGGCGTTTGGTCTGGGCTCTTTCCACCATCAAAGACGAGAACGAACGGATCCTGATCCCGGGATTCTACGACGACGTGCTCGACCCCACCGATACCGAGCTGGAGCTGCTAAGAGCCCAAGGAGACAGCCAGAGAGACGACAGGCGCGCGTCCATCGGAGTCAAGTCGCCGCTTCTCGAGCTTTCGGGGCTTGACCTTAGGGTCCGTTCGCTGTTCAGCCCGACCGCCAATATCTGCGGGTTTAGAGCCGGCTATCTGGGTGAGGGTCAGAAGACTGTGCTGCCTTCAAAGGCCCTGGTCAAGATGGACTTCCGTTTGGTCCCCAACCAAGACCCTGCCGACATTCTGGCCAAGTTAAAGAAACACCTGGCCGGCAAGGGGTTTGATGATGTCATTGTGCGCTTGGTAAGCATGGACTACCCGGTGAAGACCACGGCAGACCATCCTGTAGTGGAAGCGGCGGCCAAGGCCGCGAAGCTGGTCTACGGCAAGTCTCCCTCTATCGCGCCGACACAGGGCGGCTCAGGACCCATGCATCCTTTCCGGAAGTATCTCAACCTGCCTTTGGTTTCGTTTGGCGTAGGCTATTGGGCTTCGAACAACCACGGGCCAAATGAAAACATACGGCTGGTGGATTACCGAAACGGCATCAAGATGGTGATGGCGTTCATCGACAACCTGGCGGCGGTGTAGGAAGCGCGGTTAGCGCGACCGCAAGTGTAGCCTCCGGCTAAATCTAGGCGTCAACGGCCCGGTCTTCGGATGTACTCGGGACCGGGCTCGGCTTTTGTATGCTCCTCAGTTCCGATACGAGCATGCCGATAAGTATGCACACAGCCCCCAGGATCTCCCGTCCCTTTAACGTCTCTCCCGTCAAGAGCCAGGCAAACACGGCTCCGAATACCGGTTCGGCCGAGAAGATCAGGGCCGTATGCGTAGGGGACGTGTATCTTTGCATCGCGGTTTGGATTAGGAAAGCAAAAGACGTGGCAGCCAGCGCGGTGAAGATGATGGCTCCCCAAGCGGAGCTGGGGACGAACAGCGGACGTTCGAAGATGAGCGCTCCGAGGCCGGTACCCAAGGCGACGACGATAAGTTGGATGCCCGTGAACAACACCGGATCGCCTTCGTTGGAGTACACTCCCACCAGGAGGATGTGGGCAGCGAACCCAACCCCGCACATCAGGACGAGGAAGTCACCCGGAGCGATGCTCAAAGGAAACTGGAGTGACAGAAGAGCCAAGCCGACGGTAGCCAAAGACACTCCGATGACCGAAGCCAGGTCCGGAGCGGTCCTTAGAAGCAGCCCGGCCCCGATCGGTACCAAGACCACGTACAACCCTGTAATGAACGCCGCCTTCCCGGCCGGTACGGTGACCAACCCGAGAGTCTGCATGGCATAGGAGAAACCCAAAGCGAGCCCGGCCAACACTCCTCCAACGTAAAACCTGTTGTTGGGCGAGTGCCTTTTCGTATCGCCGACGATCTCGCGGTTCTCATCGATGGGTTTGGAGTTCGTCCTGTTCCTTACAGCGTGCCAAACCAAAAGGACCGTTCCCGCTATGAAAAACCTCACCGCCAGGAAAGTAAGCGGCCCCATAGTCTCTATAGCGTTCTTGACTAGCACGAAGGTACTGCCCCACACAAGGGTAACCAAGAGAAGCAGAATATCGGCCGTAACTTGAGACATTATCGCGCTATCCCCATACTCTCAATTAACTTGACTATATCGCCGGCCTCCATGAAGCCCTCGATCGTGGACTGCACGTTGCCCGATCTATTGAAGAATATCATAGTTGGGACCACTCTGACCGAGTATCGCGTGGCCAAAGTATAGTGGTTCTGAGCGTTCATCTTCGCGACAAGCAATTTGCCGCCGTACTTGGCCCTAACCTCAGCGAGTTCAGGCTCCAAGAGAGCGCACCACTGGCACGTATCGGTGTAGAACTCTATGATCCCCGGCTTCCCGCTGCCAAGGAAGTCAGCGAATTCACCGGCGCCAATGTCGGGAAGCGGCTGGTCGGGTCCGGTGTTCCTGCCTCGCAGATACCACGTGGCGAGGGACACCGCTAAAGCCAGGAACAGTATACCTACTATCGTCAGCACAGGCCTCGTTCTAGATTCATCCACGCGACTCACTCCTTAGGAGGCCTAGAGCAGGCCCGACTGAGTTAACAACATATACAGGCCAAACGCGAATATGATGGCGCCTCCGATCTTCCGCAGCAAGGGCAGGATGGAAGCGTTCTTGCCGAAGCTTAGGAAATCTCTAAGTCTGGACGTGGCCAATCCGGCCGCGATCACCAGCATGGACTGGCCCAGCGAGTACGCCAAGAGGAGCGAGCCTCCCCTTAGGACCGATCCGGTTGTCGCGACCAGAGCCAGAATCGTGATGAGAGCGGGGGTCGCGCATGGGGACGCCGAAATGCCGTACATGAGCCCCATGGAAACGCTGGTTAGCCAAGTACGTTGGCCTTCCTGGCTCAAGGCCCCGGAAGGAACCGGACACGTGCGCGAGCCTTCAAATACTCCAAGATAAACGAGTCCTAAAACCAAGAAACCCGCCCCCGCGACCACCCTCAACCAAGGAGCGCTCAGAGAGATGGACCTGCCGAGCAATCCCGCCACCAAGCCGGCGGCAGTAAGGCTGACAGACATTCCGAGCACAAAAAGGGCGAGGTCTCGACCCCTCGCCTTCCCGCGTGCCCCGGCCATATGCCCGACCAACAACGGCATAGCGCCTATAGCGCAAGGGCTGGCCGAAGTCAGAATGCCGGCCACCAGCGCGTAGATAGGTCCCAGTACCGGATGGTTGAGCTGGTCGGTCAACACCTCGTAGCCTCCCCGGAATCATCTAGTTAGTTCGCCAGAATTGAGTGCCGACACAACGGGGTTACAGTCCATTGTAGCATCAAGATGCTTGTGTAATGTGCGGCCGTCCCTGTTCGCGAGGATTTTGCAGGAACCGACACTGTTGCTTCCGTCGTTACTTTCGTTTCCGCCACGACAAGAGCTTCCGCCAGGGTGACAGGTTGTCTTGGTCCAGCTTTCTCGATTGCCAGAGAACATCGGCTCTAATCAGGGGGTCTTTGATCAGGATGCGCCAAGCGGACAAGACCGCGTCCATGAATTCCTTCCTCAGCGGGTAGGACTCCGGGTAGCGGACCATCGGGCAGAGCAGCGATCCTGTCAAGGTGTCCAGGCGCACCTCAAGGTTCCCTTCCGGATCAAGGTACGGCATGAGAGGAAAGGTCCGGCACTGGATGGGTCGTCGCTCTCGAGGACACGTGCCCCGGCACATGACGAAATAGACCATACCGTCCCATTCCGGAGGGAAATCTTGGTGGGATGCGGATTGGAGTCTCCACTCGAGCCACGGTTCGTTTCCGTCAAACATGCAGTCCTCGCCGGGAAGCAAATACATCCCCACGCCGGGCTCGTACTCCTGGCAGCATCTCTTTTCGCAGAGGCCGCCGCAGTCACCGTCCAGCGGAGCCACGTCCAGAATCGAGTATACTTGCGCGAAGTCTTCCGGAGTGAGAGTGGATCGGACCATAAGCCCCTTTAGTGTGCGGCCTCTACCGTTGCTCATTCGTGTCCTCCTAGCCGTAGCGGTATGCAAAATGACCGTCCAACCGTATCGGTAACATCCTCTGGTGAAGATCCTATCACACAAACTCGGAGTGGGCCTCGGGTCACGTTGGTTTTCAAAACCCTGGACGACCGGCTTGGCTAACCTCCCGAACAACCCGGTGTTGAACTGGCCCCTACTTCGTGCTAGAGTGTCCATTGTGGAGAGGATCTTCGGGGCGAGGTGAGCGGCTACGGCCGCGATTCCTCACCGGCGGTAAAAGTCCGCGACTCGCGACAGCGATTGACCCGGTGGAACTCCGGGACCGACGGTATAGTCCGGATGGTAGAAGATCTTGGAAGATCGGAGACAGATTTTCCCCGGGGGTCCCCCTTGATACTACGTAAGGGGGAACTACAAATGAACCGCAAGGATCTACCGCTTCTCGGAATTCTTACCGCGATGTCTCTGGTTCTGGAAGTCTTTGTGCACTTCCCTGTTTTAGCCGCGGCGCCATACCTGCTCTACTCGCCGGGAGATTTGCCCATTATCCTGGCATCGGTCATTATCGGACCAGCGGCCGGCGTCGCCGCGGCGTTTGCCAACGCCACGCTCTTTGTTCTGTTGACCGGGGAAGGCGGACCGTGGGGTGCGCTTATGCACTTCATCGCCTCGGGCGGCATGGTGCTGGTGATTGGATGGATATCCAAGAAAACAGGCCGGACTCACCTGGGCATGCTGGCAGGGATACTGACCAGGATCGCTTTGATGGTGCCGCTTAATCTGCTGATCACCCCGATTTACACCGGGCTTCCGAGGAGCGCCATCATGGGGATGATTATCCCGATTATCGTCCCGTTTAACTTGATTCACGCGGGTATTAACACGGTGTTGTCGTTCGCGCTGCTCAAGGCGCTTCCGGCAAGGCTCGTCGCTAAAGAGCGATAGGAAGCCGGTCGCGGCTGTATGGAACGCCGGATCCGCCAGTAACCTGGAACGACGCGCACCGGCCTAAAGGAAAGTCATCCCAATTCATAGAATCCCAAGATAAGTGCCTCTTGAAGGAGGAAACGTGTCTTGGGATTCTTAGTTGGTCTGGAAGTAATGGTCTCAACCGGCCTCCACAAAAACGAACGTTTGGGACTCGTTACAAACCACTCGGGGCTGGACGCCCATTTGGACCAGAACCTCGATATCCTGCGCAAGAACGGCTACCGGATCGGATGCCTCTTCGCTCCCGAACACGGGCTCTACGGCGATCATCCTGACGGGCTTTCCGTACCCTCCCGCCAGCACGATGAACTGCAGGTCCACAGCCTGTATGGGGATAGGACATCGCCGTCGCCCGAAAGCATTGCTGGCCTGGACAGGCTCGTGTTCGACATCCAGGATATCGGGTGCCGTTACTACACCTACATGTCTACCATGTTGCTTTCCATGGAAGCCGCCGCGAAGGCAGGAATCCCGTTCACCGTGCTTGACCGCCCAAACCCGCTCGGGGGGTTGGCTGTGGAAGGCAACCTGCCCTCTCCCGGGCACTTGTCGTTCGTATGCGGAGCAAATGTCGCCATTCGGCACGGGATGACGCTCGGGGAAATCGCCCGTATGGTTGCGTCGGAAAAGGGGCTTCCCGAACCTGAGATCGTCCGGATGGAAGGATGGCGCCGTCACATGTATTGGGAAGACACGGGCCGCCCGTGGGTACCCACATCACCCGCGGCCTCTACCACCGAGATGGCGTTCTTATACCCCGGGACCTGCCTACTCGAAGGGACAAACGTCTCTGAAGGACGCGGAACCGCGACCCCTTTCACAACCGTAGGAGCGCCGTGGATTGACGGGCGCAAGCTGGCGTCCACCCTACGTGCCCTGGACCTGCCGGGAGTATTGATCCGCCCCACCTTTTTCACCCCGTCATCAGGCAAGCACGAGGGGACACAGTGTCAGGGAGTCCAATTCCATGTGGTGGACCGCCACAAGCTCGCGCCGGTCGAGCTGGGCGTGAGGCTGTTATTCGCGCTGAGGGATACGTTCCCGGAATTCCGCGTCAGAGAACGCCCGCCGGGTTCCCATTATTCGCTAGACCTGCTTTCAGGCGGGACCGCGCTCAGCGAGGCCCTGCTCGCCGGAGCGTCTCCCGATTCCCTGTTGGCGACTTGGCAAAAGGAGGCAAGAGAATTCGATGACAAAAGGCAACAATACCTCCTCTACCGGTAGGTATTTCGCGGGAATAGACGGTGGAGGGACCTCCACCGAAGCCTGCGTCACCGACGACCAGGGAAAGGTCCTAGGGACAGGGCGCGGAGGACCCAGCAACGTCCACTACGGAGGAGAATCCCAACTCAAAGATTCGGTCAAGACAGCGCTGGACCAGGCTCTTTCGGCCGCTGGTCTGTCCCTTAACGATCTATCAGCCGTCTGCGCGGCCCTTGCCGGAGCGGGACGCGAACAAGACCGACAAAGAATACGTACGGCCTTGAAACCCATCACCGGTGACATACCTCTCCTCGTCGTGGAGGACACACACTCGGCTCTGGCAGCGGCGCACAAGGGCCGCGACGGGATGGTCATCATCGCAGGCACAGGCTCCAACTGCATAGGCGTGAAGGACGGCAAGTACGCCTCCGCGGGGGGCTGGGGAGCCCTCCTAGGAGATGAAGGAAGCGCATACAGCATAGCCATCCTGGGGCTTAGGGCCGCCATCAAGTCTCACGAGGGCCGCCTCGAAAAAAGCTGCCTCATGGACAAGTTCATGGAGGTCTTGGGCGCCGACGAGCCGGGCAACCTATTGGGACGCATGCACGGGATGGACCGCACGCAGATCGCGGGGTTATCCAGGGTAGTCTTCGACGCGGCAGCGTCTGGAGACACCGTATCCGCAGGCATTCTGGACGCGGAAGCGCGGGAGTTGGCCCTGATGGCGCGAGCGGTATCCCGCTCTCTCGGATTAGACGCACCCAGCATCGCGCTGGTAGGCGGATGCTTTAAGAACCCTTCCTACGTTGACATGCTGCGCAAGCACGCGGAAACTATGATGCCCGGCGTTTCACTTTGCTGGCCGTCACTTCCGCCGTGTGAGGGCGCGGCAATACTGGCTAGAGAATACTCGCTCCAACAAAGTCCAGAAAAGAGGGACTAGATCGTGGCGCACCCTAGAACAGAAATGAATAATCCGGTGACCAGGGGTATCGACACCTGGCCGGTAGCCAAGATGCTAGAAGTGATGAACGCGGAGGACCACCGGGTAGCATCCGCGGTCGCCCGAAGCCTCAAGCAAATAGAGCAGGCGGTAAACTGGGTCACCGCCTCGTTGTCCTCGGGAGGCCGGGTGTTCTACGCGGGCTCAGGGACCAGCGGCAGGCTGGCGGTGCTGGACGCCGCCGAACTCCCTCCGACCTACGGGGACTTGGGCAAAAGGTTCGTCCCGCTGATTTCCGGCGGACCCAAGGCCATGTTCACGGCCGACGAGGGGGCGGAAGACAACGAAGCCGGCGGTATGAGGGAACTACGGGCTCACGGAGTATGCGCCTCCGACACGGTCATCGGCGTGGCGTCTTCAGGACGCACCCCCTTCGTGGTGGGCGTCTTGAGAGAAGCGCGCTCCGCAGGCGCGAAGACCGTGGCTATAGTAGGCGATGATTCCGGACCGGTAGTCGAAGCAGCGGAACTCACCATCTTCGTGGACGTCGGCCCTGAAGTCGTGGCGGGCTCAACCAGGATGAAGAACGGAACCGCCCAAAAACTCGTCCTCAACATGATTTCCACTGCCTCGATGATTGCCATGGGCCGGACGTACTCCAACCTCATGGCAGGCACCGCTCCCCGCAATACCAAGCTCACTGGACGGGCGTTGAGGATTCTGGCTGAAGCCTCCGGCAAATCTCCGGAGACAGCCGGAAAAGCCCTTGAGGATTGCGGAGGCGCTCTGGACGTTGCTCTTGTCATGCTACTCACGGGGCTCGGGCCCGATGACGCGAGGGCGGCTTTGGAATCCAACAACGGGACAATAAGAAAGACCGTGGAAACCGTCCTTAATAAGGCAGGACGCGCAAGCGATGCCTCAGCTTCGGAGGAGCCAGACACCTCTCCCCGGCACCCGGTTAGCGCCTCTGCTCTGGAGGCATGCGTCACCTCTCCCCGGTGCGCGGCCAAGACTGACAGGCTTCCTCAAGCGCTGCCGGAAGAAGTCGGCCTGGACAGCCGGAGAGTGGAAGAAGCCTTCGACGTGGTGCGCCGCGCTGTCGGTGACGGAGAGCGAGACCTTCCTGGAGCGGTGGCAGCCATCGTCAGAAACGGGAAGATCATCGGCCCTCGAGCCTTCGGATGGGCTTCAAGGGAGCCCGAACGCATAGCCATGACTCCGAACACAATGTTCGACATGGCGTCACTGACGAAGGTAGTGGCGACCACCCCCGTGATCCTCCGTCTCTGCGAAGAGGGTTATTTCCGCTTGGACGACGCGCTTTCCCGTTTCATCCCCGAGTTCGGCCAGGGCGGCAAGGATAAGATCACCCTAAGACACCTCCTGACCCATACTTCAGGTCTGCCCGACCACATCCGCTTCTGGGAGAAGGGCCTGTTCGGCGACGACATAATAGCCGACATCTGCGCTCTGCCGTTAGGCGAGAGCGTGGTTGGTCTCAAGGTCGTATACAGCGATCTCGGCTTCATTATGATGGGAGAGCTGGTACGAGTGCTCACGGGCAAGACTGTGGCGGAACTCGCTCGGGAGATTGTGTTCGAGCCGCTTGGGATGACGGAGACGTGCTTTAAACCCGACCCGTCGCTCCGCCACCGCATAGCCGCCACAGAGTACCGGGCCGACCTCGGTAAGATCATGTGGGGCGAGGTCCACGACGAAAACGCCCTGGCTCTGGGAGGAGTGGCAGGACACGCCGGGTTGTTCAGCACCGTTTGGGACACTTGCAAGTACGCTGCCATGTGGCTCGGCGAAGGCCAGCTTAATGGAACGCGCATTCTGTCCTCCAGCACGGTACGCACCGCGATTCAAGAACATGCCGCCGCAGGCGAGAGGAGGGGCCTCGGCTGGATGCTGAAATCGCCCACATTCTCTTCAGGCGGTGACTTCATTTCAGACAGGGCGTACGGCCACACCGGCTTCACAGGTACGAGTCTTTGGTGTGACCCTGATGCGGGCGTAGGAATCGTGCTGCTGACAAACCGCGTACACGCTGGGAGGGCGTCCAACGCGGCGATCAGGCTCCGCCCCATGTTCGCGAACGCGGTGATGGCGGCAGTGGTTGAGTAGGGATGGAGCAGTCTTAGGACTGCGGACGGGGACAGCCGACAGCGCTTGACCGGAAGAAGTTGGCCAGATGGAGGAGTACCGGATGAACCTTACGCTGGAACAGAAAGTCGGACAGGTATTCATGTTCGGGTTCCCCTCAAGGGATCCTGAAGGAGCCGCCGAACTCGTGAAGGATCTACACGCCGGCGGGATCATCTACATGGCCCGCAATCTGGATACCGTTGAGCAGGCTGCGGACCTATCTAGGACCCTGCAAAACTGGGCTATGTCGTCGCCGCCGGGGATCCCCCTTTTTATCGCCGCTGACCAAGAAGGCGGCATCGTGGCCCGCCTTACGAAAGGGGTACCTCTCATGCCGGGTCCTATGTCCCTCGCGGCGGCATCCCTGGGCTTGACAAGCGTACGCCCTGACGAGGGTCCGGCCAGCACGTGTCCAGGCAAGAGTCCGGCAGGCGAGGAACTCGTCCGCCGCGCCTATTACTCCTCCGGCATTCAGCTCAGGGCCGCCGGGATCAACGTAAACCTCGCACCAGTCCTGGATGTGAACGACAACCCCGAGAACCCCGTCATAGGTGTGAGGTCGTTCGGGCAGGACTCGAAGCTGGTTTCAAGATACGGAGTCGAGGCCGTCAGCGGGATAATGTCGGCAGGAGTCATGCCTGTGGGAAAGCACTTCCCGGGGCACGGCAACACTTCAGTAGACTCCCATTTGGACCTTCCGGTCTTGCCGCATCCCATGGAGAGGCTCAATAACATTGAACTTAAGCCTTTCCGCGCGGCCATAGGAGCCGGAATCCCGGCCATAATGACCGCCCACATCGTGTTTCAAGCCATCGATCCCGAGTTGCCGGCGACCCTGTCAGAGAAAGTGCTGCGGGGCCTCCTCAGGAGGGACTTGGGGTTTAGGGGCATCATCATCACGGACTGCATGGAGATGGCAGCTATTGCAAAGGACCCAGGAACAGTGCGAGGCGCGGTCATGGCCCTGAAAGCCGGCGCTGACATTGTGGTCATCTGCCACACCAAGAAACTGCAGAGAGCGGCATATGAGGCGGTGCTGTACGCCGTGCGGTCCGGCGAGCTGCCCGAATCGAGACTGGACGAGGCGGTCGAGCGGATTCTGACTGTGAAGCGAAAACTCGGTCTGCCAAATCCCCTGCCGCCTAATCAGGCAACCTGCCCTGATTTCTGGACGTTCTCCAAGGAAGCTCACTTGGCGTCCATAACGGTTGTCAAGGACGAGAACCACCTCCTGCCGCTGCGCAAGCGGTCTCCGGAAGATGAGGCTCCACTGCGCGTGCTGTTGGCTTACGCCAAAGGAAGGCCAAACAGGCCTGGTACAAGCCCCCTCTCCCCTCTCGGCGAGTATCTCGCGCAAGAAGGGGTCACAGTCGAGGAGATCTACCTGGAGCCCGGTGCGCGGCAAGACGGAGGAGATCCCACCGAACAACTGGGTGGCGGCGCCCCCACCCAGCAACAGGGCGCGGGAGACCTCGGCCAACCGCGAGAGCGTGACAGCCTCGCCGGGCCACAACGCAGTAGCGAGCCGGCCACATTACCGGACCGTTCCCCGGACGTTCTATCGCGCGCAATCGAGAAAGCTGCCGCAGCCGACGCGGTGATCATCCTCACCCGCAACGCTGCGTCGGACGAAGCCCAGGTACTCAGGGCATCCGCTCTGGCTGCCCGGGACGTTCGCTGCATCCACGTGGCAACCGGAAACCCACACGACCTAAGGATAGTGAAGGGCGTCGGAACGTGCATTTGCACCTACAGCCATAAGCCGGAGGCGATGGAGGCCTTAGCCCAGGTACTCCTGGGATTGCGGCGCGCTACAGGGGTAGCGCCCGTAGAGTTTGACACGTAGTCATAACGCGCAGTTTGAGGAGACATAGCCATGTCTTTTGAGTCCTTACGCAAAAAGCCGGTGAGGCACATCGTCGGCCTAATGTCCGGAACGTCGGCCGACGGGATCGACGCGGTCTTGTGCGCCATCGAGGGGTTCGGAAAAGACTGCCGGGCGAGAATTCTTCATATGTCGACCCTAGACTACCCCGAGTCGATGCGCGGCGCCCTGGTGGGCAATCCGTGGGAGATGAACGCGGAGAGCGTGGCGCGCCTAAGTTTCCTCCTGGGGGAAATGCTGGCGGAAGCTGCTCTTAAATGCATCAGAGAAGCCGGATTCGCTCCCGTAGACATAGACCTCATTTCCTCCCACGGCCAGACTATCGCCCACTTTCCAGACACCAACCATCCCCTATTCCCGGTGCGGGCGACGCTGCAGATCGGCGACATCTCGGTCATCGCCAAGAGGACAGGCATAATGACTGCCGGGGACTTCCGCCCGTCCGACATGGCGGTCGGCGGACAAGGTGCCCCGCTGGTCCCCTATGCCGACTGGATACTCTTCCGAGACCCGGCCAAAGGCAGGATAATCCAGAACATCGGCGGGATCGGAAACCTGACCTACTTGCCTCCGGACTGCGATATGGACAGCGTCATCGCCTTCGACACCGGACCTGGAAACATGATGGTTGACATGCTGGCCTCTATCATTTCCGGAGGGCGCGAGACGATGGATAGGGACGCCAAGATGGCCGAAGCCGGCGAGGTCGACTCTAAGCTCCTGGACTACCTGCTGAGCGAGCCTTACTACAGCGTTCCTCCGCCGAAATCCACGGGAAGGGAGCTTTTCGGCCGAGATTATGTCAATCGCATCCTTGAGTTCGCCAACCCGGCAAACGAGGCGCAGTATTTGAGCGTCATCAGGACAGTGTCGGAACTGACCGTCCGATCGATGGTGGATTCGTACCGGGCTTGGGTGTTTCCGCGCGGCCCCGTCCACGAAGTGATAGTCGGAGGCGGAGGAGCCCTCAACCCCTACTTCATGCGGCGCCTCAGAGAGGAACTGCCCGGTGTGAGCGTGCAGACCCACGATCAAGCCGGCATACCGTCCAAAGCCAAGGAAGCGCTGGCTTTCGCTATCCTAGGAAACGAGCTGCTCGGAGGGGTACCCAACAACATTCCGGGAGCGACAGGAGCCTCCCGTCCCACTATAATGGGAAAAGTGGCGTTTCCCTGATAGCGGAGAGTCCAGAAGTCGGAGAGCGAAAGAGGTTCGAATCCATTGAGGCCGGGCGACATTTACGAGGAAGTGAAAGACCTAGAGCATCTACGAACCAAAGTGCTGGGACGACCCTTGTTGATTACCGAAGACACCGCTTCCACCAACGACGACGCGAAACTGCTGGCAGATGAAAACCTACTCGGGCACGGCGCGGTCCTCTTGTCGCGGACCCAATCGAGAGGAAAGGGCAGACTGGGAAGGCGATGGGCTTCCCCACGAGGCGGCGTCTTCATGTCGATCATCCTCCAACCCGATCTGCCCCCGGCGCAAGTGCCGGGCTTGTCTTTGGCGGTAGGGTACTCTGTCGCGCGCGCCCTTAGAGAAAGCTTCGACCTAGACGCCAAGATCAAGTGGCCCAATGACGTACTGGTCTCCGGACGCAAGATCTGCGGCGTACTCTGCGAGATGAAGGCGGAACAGGACCGGGTCCACTACGTGGTGGCAGGAATAGGCGTGAACGCGAACCTCCGTCCTGACGACTTCCCACCGGAGGTCAAGGATACCGCGACGTCCCTTGCCGCGGAGCTGGGACATAACGTGGACCAAGACCTCGTTGTCGCAAGCATCTTAAATTACTTTGAGCCGGTATACGAAGAGTACGTCCAAAGAGGTTTGACGGACCTAGCTGGTCACATAACCTCTGTGGCCGCGTACTTAGGCGAGAGAGTTGTCGTTCATAACCGGACTCTCGGACCCGGATCCCAAGGCCCTGAAGCAGCAAGACTACACGCGACCGGATCGGTGAGCCCTCAGATTGTCTCAACAGAAACAGGCCAAGAAGGCGTGTTTGTGGGCATTGATGAAAGCGGTAGGCTACTCCTAGACATGGATGGCGTCACTAAGGCTTTTGACGTGGGAGACGTGTCGCTGCGTTCTGTTTGATGGCTGGTTTCCCTGGCGATACCCGTCTGCACCCCTCAAAGCACGTCCAGTAGGGCTCATCGGAGCCTAGCTATCGGTGAAACGAAAAACCCCCGGTTCCCCGGGGGTCATGATGGTTTCATTCTTGGGCTTGGGACTGCCCAATACGCCAACTACCTACAAGTGCAGCATCGTAAGCGCGCCGCGGTAGGCCATCAGGTAATCCGGACCCGTGTACTCCACCGTTACGGGGTCTACCCTCACCGCACCGGGCATAATCGAAGCCGCGTCGGCTTTGGCTGAGGCACGGAACTGCAGCCTGACAGTCGCCGGAGCTGGTGCGGGAAGCGGTTTGTACGAGCTCAGATTGCTGAGGGCTCTTTGAGCAGCCTCCTTAATAAGGGCACGCGCTTTCACGGGATGAATACCCATGGCCGCGGTCTGGCTGCGAGGCTCCTTCACCGCAACGGTCTCCACGGTTCCAAGCAGGTCTTTGGCCTCTTGGCACACTTCGGTGTCGCCGGAAACGAGGACTACAGGAACACCGTAATAGGCCGCCATCAAGGCGTTCATCCCCGTCTCCCCCATTACCTTCCCGTTCACGAAGTAATTCTGGACCTGCAAGCTGTAAGTGTGATTGAGGATTCCGGAAGACAGGCACCTGGAATGGTAACCGATGAAAAATGCCGCGTCGAAAGTGGAATCGAGACACTCAACCATGCTCATCGGCTTGCCTCCGCCAGATACAAGCAGGGCTTCAGGATGGAGTTCCTCAGGCAGGATGTTACGGCCGCCATCGTGGGAGTCCGTCACGACTATCTTGGTCGCCCCGGCAGCCAAAGCTCCCTCGATAGCAGCGTTGGCTTCCTGCGTCATATACTTGCGGAACACTTGGTAGTCATCTTTACCCCGGTCGGTCTGCTCCCATGCCACAACGCCCGAGATCCCTTCCATATCCACGGAAATGAAAACCTTCACTTTATGTACCCCCGTTCCTGTTAGCTCGGACATCGTTCAGATGGGCGTCCAAGCCGGTATCTAAACAGATGTCCACATCACCGGAAGGGGGTTCTTTACGGGGGGTTCCAACTCCTTCACAATTTCGCCTGTACCCAAATGACTCCGGAATCTGAGTTGACGCTCGTGCTGCTGTCCCCAAGGGACGCAGCAGAACTTCTGAGAGTCGAACAGGTTTACTCTTTGGAGCAAACCGGGCGAAGCCGTCCCTTGTATTCGCCCCGCTCCCTAAGGGAAGGATGGAAATGTGGTCCGAAAACCCATTGAGCCACCTTTGTCACCGGGAGAGTGTCGAGGATGCCGCGCTTCAAGTATAGGTCGCAGCTTTACGAACACCTAGGAGCGAACGCGCGTGAAATAATGCTTGCTGCCGAAAAGACGGCCAAGGAGATTAAGACAGACTTAGGCATAGAGGACGGCGGGCCTTCGGTCGCCGCTGAAACTCCGCCGGTAAAGCCCGTGGCTTCTATCTCAAAAGCCGCGTCAGAGATGCGGGAGATCATCAAGGATGTCTACGGGGACGCCTACGACGCCTGCCCGGTGGCTTCCGTCGGAGCGGCCATGTGGCTGGCCTGCAGGTCGGCGTTCGCCCCTCCCGCATCGGCAAGCGGCCGCAGGTACAGGGCGCGTTACATCACACCCTTGGAAAAAGGCACCGGCCGACACTCTTCATACGGCCAGGTCTACCCTCCTCAGTACAAGCGGTTCCTTTGCGAGGACGACGCGGCGGACGATCGGTGCGGCGACACCATCCGGCAAATAGACGACCTGGATGCTGTGGTGGTCCCCCTTGAGGGCGCGTCGTACGTCCACCACGGCATCGCCTACACCCCAGCTGCCTTGCTTACCGGGGTCGAGGCAGAATCGTCGCTTGAGATAATGGCCGCGACCGCGGACGTTCACGCCTCCCACCTTGCCGGCTTTGTGTCGTCGGGCTACGACACTCCGGGATTCGGAGCTTCTTCCCGCGACGAGAAGGGGACCCCCTTGCTGCAGTCCGGTATCGGTCAACTGGCCAGAGAGTTCGATGTCCCGTATATCATGGACTGCGGGTATTCAGTGCCCCTGCTGGGAGCCGTTCCGTCCCGGACCCGCGCGTCGCTGGCAGTTTACAGCCTGGGCCAGGGAACCGGTCGGGAAGCTCCGGCCTTGATTGTAGGCTTGGAGGGCCTCGTAACACCTATCCGCAAGGAAGCCGGTCTGTTCAGGGTGCCTCCATTGGGCGGGTACGTCACGAGGAGTACGACCTACGCGTCTTTAGTACCAAGCCCTGCCGTGATGGCCGAACAGCTTCACATGCTTCGGGAACTGAGGGAAAGGCCGCGCAGGTTCGCGGACGAGATTGATCACCTGAACCGGGTGGTACTCGAGGAGCTAGGCAGCTTGCCCGCCAAACTCCGGGACTGCCTCAGGGTCACGCCGTCCTACGGCATGCTTTCAGTGGAGCTCAACTACGAGGATACATGGAAGGAAGAAATGGGCATCCCCATCTTCACCGTGGCTGACACAAGCGCCGGCACACACCTCATGCAGCTGGCGTTGGATTTGATGGGAGCCGCAGGCGTAAGCGTGCTGGACGCCTCGATATACATCACCGCCGGACGAGAAGAGTCAAGGACCGGACCCGGCTCAGACAAGGTCCGCTTCTCCATCCGGTGCGTGACAGCGCTTCTTCAAATACTGGCGAAGCAGTCAGGATTCTTGGAATAGAGGGTGCTTTACTTCGAATATGCGGTCGTGTTTTCGAGCAGACAACCCTTGCTTCGATCAGACACTTGCTTCAAGCATATAGCCTTTGCTCCGAATAGGCAGCTACGATAAATGGCGCCTTTACTTCAACCGCTCATCTACGCGCAGCACAGTATGAAGCAGGACGTTGGCGCCCGCCGCGCACTGCTCTTTTGTCGTCCACTCATCTGGGCTGTGGCTAATCCCGCCCCTGCTCGGGACGAAGATCATTCCAGAGGGCGCCAAACGCGCCAAGTGCATGCAGTCGTGGGCGGCGCCCGACGGCATCCTCCGCGAACGCAATCCGAGCTCCACCGCTGCTGCCTCGATATCCCCTTGGACTTGCTCGTCCAGCGGGGTCCCGAGTATGGACGAAACCGGTGAGAGCCGAACTTCAACGCCGCGCAAGCTGCCTATCTCATGAGCGCGCTTCGGGTTGTACCCGCATGGTTGGCCATCCCGAGGAACTTCACGGTAAAGGATCTGATACCGACGATTCCGGTGACTACTCCGATGTCGTCTCCGAAAGCATCCAACACTCCACCCTGCTCTATGTGGAGTTCCAGATAGGACGCGATTTCGCGGTCTTTGAGCCTTCGAGGCTCCCCGCTGATTCCCGCCTGCTCCAACACCGGTCGCAGCCTCTCCTCTTCGTCCCGGGACAGTCCCCCAACAAAGGCGCGACTGCCAAACGTGCCTGGGAGAATACGCGTCCCTTCCTCGTTGGCGAAAGCCGCCACTTCCAGAGGATGTTTCAACGTGATGCCGCTCTCCCTAAGAGTCCGAACACACTCCAGCGCTCCAAGCACCCCCAAGGCGCCGTCGAACCTTCCCCCTTCTGGGACGGTGTCAATATGTGAGCCGAGCATGATGGCGGGAGAATCTGCATCGCCGGAACCGCGGATGCAAGAAGGCGCGCCCTCGTACCTGCCGAAGACATTTCCCACTCCGTCCATGCAGGCACTGAGACCGGCTTCCCGCATCTTGACTAGGAGCCACCTTCGGCCCGCCATGTCCTCAGGGGTGAACGCCAGCCTGGAGATACCTCGCCTTCGCCCGGGTTCTGCGCCTCCTATCCGTGCCAGTTCCTCAAGGTCGGACCACAGACGGTCTGCGTTGATAGAAAGCCCGGTCTTCTTGGCGGTCATGGTAGATTCCCCCACTTCAACAGATGCTCACTACTGGACAAAGCTTTCGGCCTGTCGCAAGAGTTCTCCAATTACCATGCCGGTACCTCCGCCAGCCACCAGGAGTCAAGTCGTCAACTGCTGATGACTGCTCCCGGCGAAGGCGTCTCTGGCTGACGACTCCTCCGGCCGCAGTCGTCACCTACTGAACACTCCAGAAAGACTCGCGGCGGAAGGAAGGCGGGAGGGAAAAGGAGGCAAAGATCAGACAGAGAAGAGAGAAAGTAAGAACAGAGAGATCTGAGGAAAGAGGCCAATGAGGTGTACAGCATAACAGGAAGGAGGACAGCATCCATTGGCAAGGATCACACGTAGAGCAGCACTTAGAAAGCCGGCCAAGTCCGGGACCGAGTTCAGGCTCGAGTACTTGAACCGTCACCGCTTTGAAAGACAGTCCTTCGACAAAGCCATAATAGTCACCGGCGCCACGGAGAACCACGGATTCCATCTTCCCATGGGGACAGACACCTTCGCCGCGTACGCCGTTGCTGAGGAGACCGCCAAGCGGGTTGACGGAGCCCTGCTCCTTCCCCCTATCCCCTTCGGAGTCAGCGATCAGTTGATGCCCTTCCCATTCACAATCACCCTGACGGCCGAAACGCTGGCCCAGGTCATCTTCGAGGTCGCGGAATCTTGCCTGGTTCAGGGCATAAGGAAGCTCCTACTGGTCAACGGCCACGGAGGCAACAATTCCGCCATTGACGTAGCCATGCGCAAGATCAGGCGCCTGTATCCCGACGTCAAGATGGCAGCTTCCCTGGCCTGGTGGATCTCCGGTCCAAAGCTACTGCCAGAAGGGACGTTCGCCAAAGACTACGGCATAGGTCATGCGGGAGAAGCGGAGACTTCCACGGCGTTATACCTGGTTCCCGACTATGTAGATATGGACGCGGCGAAAGGAGAGTGGCCGGCTTCTCCTAAAGAAGTGCGCCTCCTGGCCACAATTCCTGAGCTGTCGGTTTCGGGCGCTACCGGAGACCCTACTCCGGCAACGGCCGAAAAAGGCAGATTGCTGGTAACCGCCCTAGCTGACTATCTTGCGCGCTTCATTAAGGAGATGGACCGGACCGGATGGAAGTTTAACCGCGAAAACTGGTCGTTCCTCGACCGCTAGCTTGTTGCTTGAAACGTGTTACCAGATGTAGGTAGTAAATCAGGGGCCGGGATAACCGGCCCCTCCTTCTACTCTCGCTACTCCTGGTACTCCCGCTACTCCCGGGCCAAGAAATCAATCGCGGCCTGAGCAAACACCGCTGAGCCCAGGTACAGTACGTCTTCATCAATGTCAAACTTCGGGTGGTGGTTCGGGAAGTCCGCGCGTTTGTCCGGATTTCGGGTTCCAAGCGCGAAATACGCGCCGGGAACCTCATTGAGGAAGTAGGCCATGTCCTCACCGCCCATGGTCGGCTGGACTTCCACGCAGTTCTCGGGCCCAACGATGGACGCAGCCACCTTCCTCACGAAATCGGTCATCCCGGGGTCATTTACGAGCGGAGGGTATCCGTGAGTGTACTCCACCGTCGCGGTACCTCTCATAGCTGAGGCGATCCCCTCGCAGATTTCTTTAATCCGCCGGGGGATGAAAGAAGCCAACGACTTGTCAAGGTATCTGACAGTGCCGTTCATCTCGCAGTAATCCGGAATAATGTTGGGGGCCGTGCCGGCTTTGATGATCCCGACGGTGACCACGGCGGGAGATATCGGGCTCACTTCCCTGGATACGATGGTCTGCAGCGACACGGCTATCTGAGCCGCGATGACTACCGGGTCCACCGAGTAATGAGGGGCAGCGCCGTGACCGCCCTTGCCTTGGATTCTCACAGCAAAGCGGTCCGTGGCGGCCATCACGGGACCGGTCCTAAACCCAATCTGGCCGGGGCCAACGTCCCACAACGGGCCGACGTGAGCACCGATGATCGCATCAACCTTCGGGTCTTCCAAGGCGCCGTCAAGAATCATCGGATGAGCTCCGCCAGGGCCCTCCTCGCCGGGCTGAAAGATGAACTTGACGTTCCCGCGCACCTTGTCCTTCATATCGGAGAGTACCTTCGCGGCGCCAAGCAGCATCGCGACGTGGGCATCGTGACCGCACGCATGCATTCGTCCCGGAATCTTGGACGCGAAGGGTAACCCAGTTTCTTCGGTGACGGGAAGCGCATCCATGTCTGCCCTAATGGCAAAAGTCTTGACTGGAGGCGCCGACTCTTGACCCCCGTCCTCGGCTTGTTCCACCCTGCCGGTCCCCCGGAGCAGACCGACGACTCCATGTCCGCCCACTCCTGTACGAACCTCAATCCCCATATCCGACAGCGCTTTGGCTACAAGAGCTTCAGTCATCGGTGTCTCTAGACCCAGCTCCGGGTTTTGATGGACTTCCCGCCTCCATGCGACGATCTGTCCCTGGAGCTTCCGTGCCGCTTCCAAAACCATCCCCGCGATACCCTCCTTAGTTAGTGATCCTCAAGCTCGTGATAGGAGGTCTACAACTCAATGCTTTTATACCGGGACACAGCGAAAGACTCCATCCCTCTGTGCAAGAGAACTCCAGTGACCAGCAAGGCGGCACCCACGAGGCCGTAGAGCGCCCATCCTGTCAGGACTCTGGGGTACAGTGCCCTCACCCCGAAATAGAAGGCTGCCAGGTACGCGGCTGAAAAGATCCCCGCGATTAGCGTGTTGAAGTTGCCCTTCATGGCCTGCTGAGGGTTAGTCCATTTCAGTTTCGGGGACATGAGGTCGTTGATGAGACATAGTGCGCTAACAGGCCACGAGACCAGCAAGGCTAACCCGGCAGTCAAGGCCAACGTGATCGGGTCCGGACGCAGAATGAACACGAACGACGCCATCAGGATCACCAGCTGCACCAAAGCAAACCCCATGGAATACAGGAGTTTCGCCCTCGCCTGGACTCGCGGTGAAACCGGCAGAGTCTTGCTTAAAAAGAACAAAGTGCCCTCCCTGCTGAGCCCGGTAGAAGCCACCTGGTTCAGAGATACCGTCAGTCCTTGCACCGCGGCTACGGCAAGGACCAAAAACTCAGTAGGGATCATAGTCCTTAGCTGTTCGAGCGCCACGGAGAGCTCGCCCTTTCCGGCTCCAAAGCTGCTGATGAGCAGCATCAGCGGAACAATGGTGAGGTTCGTGAGAGTGACCAAAAGCCAGTTTGAGTTGCGGACCATAGTCCTGTGTTCCTTGGCTATGAGAGACATGAGCAACGAGCCGCCTCCTATGGAGACTTCCCGTGCCCCCGCCTTCCCCTTGGCTGCCGGAGCCGCGCGGCGCACATCCCTGGCGATCCCTCCCAGGAACCATCTCTGAGACACAGAAGTAACCAGGACCAAAGCCGCTACCGAGACACCAACGTACAGAACCAGGTTAGCCAGAAGCGTCAACGGGGCATCAGAGGTCGTAGCCAAGGCCGCCCATCTGAGAGGCGGGTAGTATACCGACAGCGCCTGTATGATGCCGTTGCGCTCCATAAGCAGCTGCACAAATCCCTGGGGATCTTTCACCATGTTCATGTTGACATACTGGAAGCCGATCACCAGGGCAAAGAAGACCAACCCGAGCACAACCCTGAAGAAATCCCGCCTCTTGGACCTGCTTGTCAGCTTCATCAGAGGGACCACAAGGATAAGCGACAAAGCTGTCGGGATGCACGGCGTAGCCAGCACGATGAAAGGAGCCGAGACCCAGAACAAGGGCGAGTCAAGAACCGAGCCAAGTGCTATGAACGACGGGAGCGCGACAAATGCCACCGAGAGCAACTGAGGGAAGTAAGCGCAAAGCACCTTGGCGGACATGATCTGTTTGGGTGTGAAAGGCATTGCCTGAAGCGTCTCAAGGTCACGGCTGTCATACAGGATAGACATGATTCCGCTTATCCCTACGAAGACGACCAATGCTTGCCCCGCGGCAACGGTCATCATGACCACCAGTCCCGGCTGGCCCAACAACATGGCCATCTCCGCGAAGGAGTAGAACATGCTGTACAAAACCCCGAAGAACGACATCAGCGCTATACCCAGTAATGCCAAGTACAGGTACACGAATTGGGGCCTCTTGCCCAATCCAAGTTTTTCGGAAAGTCCCCGGATGCCGAATTCAGATTTCAACTGAATCCGCACCAAAGCGGAAAAGGGACTCCTCTCACCGGCCTTAAGGAGCCGTTCCCGAACGCTCATGATAACAACCTCCCCCGTACCGACATTATTTCGCCAAAGACCGCAACTGCTCTTCTGGCAGCTTCGCCTCTGTGATCTCCAGGAAGATCTCCTCCAGCGACGCGTCTTTCTCCTTAGCGAACAGGTCTTTCATCTCCTGGACCGTGTTGACCGCTATGAGTCTACCCTTGTGGATGATGCCGACCCGGTCGCAAAGCCTCTCGGCAACCTCCATGACGTGGGTAGAGAAGAACACGGCCCCGCCCTGATCTGTATGTGACCGCATGAGCTCTTTGAGGAGGAACGAAGACCTGGGATCCAGTCCGACCATGGGCTCGTCGAGGATCCACAGTGGAGGCCGGTGTACCAACGAGCCGGTGATCGCCATTTTCTGGCGCATACCCCTTGAGTAGCTTCCAATCGGGTCGCGGGCCGCGTCCAGAATCTCGAAAGCCTCAAGAAGCGGACGCACCCTCTTGTCCCTCTCATTGACAGGAACCCCATATACATCGCACATGAAACTTAAGTACTCGACACCGGTCAGTTTGTCCCACATTTGGGCCTCATCGGGAACATAACCGATCTGGCGCTTTGCCTCGATGGGGTCCTTTTCGATATCGTGACCGTTGATCTTGATCGACCCACTGTCGGGGTTGAGAATGCCTACAACCATCTTGATGGTGGTCGTCTTACCCGCTCCATTAGGTCCGAGAAACCCGAAAATCTCTCCGGGTTTGACCTCGAGGTCCAAGGCGTCTACGGCCTTGACGCCAGGCGTGTAACTCTTGGATACTCTCGATATCTTTAGCATTGGGAATCCTCCGTTCGCGTGGGACGTCTATATTACTTTACGTCCAAACGGTGGATAAGCTCAACCGAGCGACGGCTCTCACGCTAAGCGTTTCGTTCGCGGACGGAGGTTCAAACCCAGTGGCCGTCTTTGGGCTACTCTGATCCTCGGCCCTGCTCTCTCCTTGATTGCGGAGGAGTTCTGAGGCCGGCATCTCCCGCGGCCTCAAGTTCTTGCTGGATGTAGTCAGGCAGCTTGAACAGCGTGCCCTGTCCGTGAAAGATGACCTTCCCTTCTCGTAACGCTACAGGAAGGCTTATCTCCTTGCGCCTTACAGCGTCTACCACCTCAGGATAGTCCTGCGCTCCGGGATCATCGATGTCAAGATAGCGACAACTTATGCGCCGCTGCCCAAAACGCCTGTAAAGGCTGGGGATATAGCCTAAGATCACTTCCTCTTGAGTCCTCGAGCCACAGCATCCGGTCCGGTGCTTTATCTTGCGAGAGCCCATGATGGTTATTTCGATGCGTGCCATGGACGGTCAACTCCTTATGTTAACTTTCCGGTACACATTCTATGCGCCTCCCAAGGACTCAGTGCCTGTGGATCAGCAAGTTTCTTGACTGGAACGGTGATTCTGTAACCTTCATGGTGGGCTTCACATAATGTGCACTAGATACGGGAGGGACCCGGATCAACAACAATCACACCTGGAGGAGGATAGTAGATGAAACCCAAGAATCTCGCTATACCAATGCAGTTGCCGCCAGTGCCGCCGCCAAACACGCCCATACGTCCTGACGTTTTCAGATGCGAGTGCGTGTGTATCGAAGTACCCAAGGTTCTTGACGCCCGGAAGCAGATTGAATGCGATACCTTCTTCCGGCTCGAGGAATTCGCTGAGGACGTGCCCACGCTGCCTCTCATAGACATCGACCAGAACCCCATCGACGGTGTAGACTGGCAGCCTGAAGATGACATTGTCTGTCTGGGCGCTGTTTTCAAACAGAACCAACGGGAGCACATCTTCGTAATCGAGAGGCCGCCTCAGGAGTTCACGGTCAACCCCATTGGAGGCGTGCCGCCCGCCGCTGAAATCACCGTAACTGTCACGCCAGGAACGGACCCGACCCCATCGATCGGTGACTGCCTTGTAAAGAACACGGTGCTCGTGCAGTTGCAGAACAACACACCCAACAGAACTCCGACAACCGGATATATAGAGGTGTGCCCTGTTCAATTCATCAAATCGCTGGTCCTGTTCTTCCCCGATCAAGATCTGGTCGGCCAGGTCAGCGTCAAGACTGAATCGTCGTGGGAAATCCTCGATTGCACTGTAGACGTGTTCCTAGACGTACTCAGAGTCAGCGTCACCGTTGGGGCTCACGTCATTGTCAAGACATGGGCTGACGTACAACTAGTCACTACGGCGTACGGAGAGTGCGACTGGGAGCTCTTGCCGCCGCCCTTCGCGGAGAACCCCTGCATCGAGTTCGTCAACAGGCCGTTCCCGTCATTCAACCCACCTCAGTTACAGGACTATCTGGTACCGCCTGTGGTCACAGACAGTCTTACGAAAAAGTAGCGAGGGGAAGAAACCAGACGTGGCCAGGAGGGTCCACCCCTCCTGGCTCACAATCTCAAGAGAGTACGTGTCAGCAAGGCACTTCACGACAGGGGGTCGCGACAGGACATGTCACAACAAGACACGGAGCCTTGTTGGTAGCCAACGGCAGACGTCACGAGTCACGCCTCTCCCCCACCGTCACCCTCAACATTCAGAAGCATGCGTTTTAGGTACTCAACGTACTCATCAAGAAGCGCCTTTGTCGGCTTGATCCTCTTATTTACCAGGATTTCCTCGGCGCGCTTCCTGGCTAGATCAGGAGCTTCAACAAGCAACCGTCGCATCTCTTCCATTTCCTGAACAGCGTCTTGTTGGGTCTTTTGAGCCTGTCTCGGCAAACTGGAAACGTTTACTGAATAACCGTAGAGTCTCGGAGGCTCGCGGCCCTGCTTTTGGGCAAACGTAGCTCGCGACTCAGAAGTGCCCGCGACATCCGTGGGAGTAGAGGCGGTGGGACGAGCCTGCCTAGCACGGGCCTGCTGGGCCATTACGATCGCAGCCTCGCGCTTTTCGAGCAGGCTTTGTGGTTCAGTCGATTGCGGCTTCGGAGGCGCGGACGGCTTCTCGGTCACTGGAGGCGCCGTTTCGTCTGGCTTGTCGGCCTCTGTCTCCTGTCTCTCCTCTGTCTCCTGTTTCTCCTGTCTCTCCTGTATCTCTTGTATGTCTTGACGATGATCAGGCGACACCACCACAGCAGGTCTCCGCTCCACGTGTGACTCAGGTATCACCGACTTGAGCCTTAAGGTAGCGGAAGTCTCCGGAGGTACAGGCTGCTTACGGAAGAACCGCAGTATGCCATCGCAAATCTTGAGCGACAGCCTATCCAAGAAGGACTCGACGTAGCCGTCTACCAAGGGTATGGACAACAGCACCGCTGGAGCCCGAGTTTGGGAAAGCGCGCGGTAATACCAGTTCTTGAGTTCTTTCGCCATGCGCATGGTTGAGGCTCGTCGGAAACCGGTGTCACCGACCCTATCGCCGGCTTTGTCCCCGGGTTTGCATCCACGTTCGATGCAACCGGCAAGGCTACGGCTCTTCATCGGACTGTGCCACCATGAGTAGAGGACTAGGGGATTAATGCGTCCCGGGACCGCCTGACCTGGATATACATACAGCGCCAGGTCCCAGAAGACTGATTCGTCGATCTTGTCCTGGACCTCCACCGGGGTCTTTTGGGACAAGAGCAGCGTCACGTCGGCCCCTGAGACCCAAAGGAGCCGCTCCAGTAACCGAAGCTCGAACGTTACCTGCTCGCTGAGACCGTCGCTTGCCTCGCCGTCAACCGCGAAAGATCGGATGATTATCCTCCTACCCAATAGCGGCGGGTGGACAGCAAAAACGCCGGCTCGTTTCTCGTGTCTAAAAGGTAAGCCGAATAGCTGGCAGACTGCTTCAAGAGCTTCAGCGGGAGGTGAGGCAATTCTGTGTTGCGGCACCTCTGCGTTGTTCATGAGTAGGTGCATGGTCCTTCACCCCTATATGAAACGATCACAATGCTTCATCCATTTTTATGACCATTACATATAGAGGGCTACTTGAACCGGTAAGCGGGTACGAGCGCCAAGCGTGCTGCCCGCGTCTCCCCTAGCCGAACACCGATCGCAGAGGTGCCACCGGTACGACGTTACTTCTGCACAAATATCTCAACTACATAGTAGAGCGATGAACCGGGCTTGCGCGCGACGCCGATTCCCACATCGGTCCACCATGCTTTCAACATGTTATCCTTGTGGCTCGAGCTGCCCATCCATGTATTGTGAGCAGACTGGGCTGTGGCTGCCTGGCAAATGTTCTCCCGGGAAAGCTTCACGTAGATGCCGAAGTACTGAAGCATGCTCCCTGAATAGCCATAGCTTGAGCCGTGACCGTAGTAATTGTTCTTGATCATGTCCTCCGCCTTGACGCGTGCGACGGCGGATACGTAAGGATCGAGCTTGACCGGAGCCAACCCGCTCTTTGCCCTTTGCTGGTTCAACAAGTCCAGTACCCCTTGTTCGAAAGCGTTGGGCTGGACAGGCTGGATGGATCCTCCCGCGGTCTTAGGGGGTTGCTGGGCCGGTTGGGAAGGCGAGGGCTGAGACGGAGCAGGCTCGGCCGGAGCTGAGTGCGATGGGGCAACCCCAAAACGGGCCTGGTACCACGCGTCGTACATAGCCTGCTGTTCAGGTGTCATCGCAAAAGCGTGCCCGGCGCTGGTCGCCAGCAACACGAACACGATTACGATGGTTGAGACGATAATTCTTGCGTTCTTCATAAACTACCTCCTCCTCAAGCTGCATCCTCTGGCACATGGACGGCGCAATGACGCAACCGTAGACGATCACATTTGGGGATTATACAGGCTCGTCCTTCCCCATAGCACAGTTAATGTGTGGCATAATGCCTGCTAGATGGGATTTTCAGCATAAGAAACAATGCCCCCATGGTCATAGACCATGAGGGCATGGGGGAACCTAACCGCCATTCGGTTGCTTGGCGTTTCTGGCTGCTATTCCCTTGTTGTTCCGTAGTGTCGTTTTTCGCTATTCAGTTGTTCCTCTCGCGGTATCGCCCGCCATCGCTCTCAACAAACCGTTTTTCCAAACATCCCGCAACTCGCTGACCTGAACGTCCAAAACCGCGGTGCCCATGCAACTCTCTATCCTCAAAGAAGATGATCCACTCACTTTACCCAGCACGCCGAAGGGTACCCCAAGCTCTCCGCAAATCTCCTTGAGACGGGAAACGTCTTCTTCGACCAAGCTGACCACGACAGCCGAGTTGCACTCTCCAAACAACACGGCGTCCGGGCGATGGTCCGCGACCGCTTTGCACCCCGTGCCGCCCAGTTCAATGACGGCGCCATCCGCGCCCTTCTCTGCCAAGATGCAAGACTCGGCAAGGGCAACTGCCAACCCGCCTTCAGACAGGTCTTGAGCGGACCTTAGAAGCCCCTCGGACGCCGCCTTGACCAAGACATCGACCAAGCTCTTTTCAAGCGCGAGGTCGGGATCTCTCGGGCACCCGGCGACAGCGCCGTGGACCGTCTCCAAATACTCGCTGCCGGCGAGGGAGACCGCGTCGCCGCTGATTGTGCCGAGCAGGGCGATCACGTCACCGGTAGCTTTGAAGCCGGGGGTTACCTTCTTGCTGACATCATCAAGGACTCCCAGCATTCCTATTACGGGAGTCGGGTAGACGGCCTCTCCCTCGGTCTCGTTGTAGAAACTGACGTTGCCGCCCGTAACCGGAGTAGACAGGGCGAGGCAAGCTTCAGCCATTCCTTCGATGGCGTTTTTGAACTGCCAGTATATCTCTGGCTTCTCCGGATTTCCGAAGTTCAGGCAGTTGGTGATGGCCACTGGCTTAGCCCCGGTGATGGCCACGTTCCGCGCCGCCTCCGCCACCGCCCACTTCGCGCCGGCCTTGGGGTTCAGGTAGACAAGCCGGCCGTTGCAGTCAGTGGCGATGGCCATTGCTTTGGTTGTCCCCTTCACCCTTATGAGAGCGGCGCCGCCTCCAGGACCCTGGACCGTGTCGGTCCGCACCATGTAATCGTACTGCCTAAAAACCGGCTCCTTGGACGCGATGTTGGGAGCGGCCAGAAGTTTCAATAGGATTTCTCCAAACTGCTTGAGCTCAGGAACCTTGACGGCGCTATAGTCAAAGCGCTGGTTTTCACTGAAGTAAGCGGGTTCCTTCCATTCGGGATTATATACGGGGGAGCCTTCGGCCAGGAGATTAACCGGGATCGAGGCTTCGAGCTTACCGTTGTGGAATACCTGCAACTGCCCGGAACTGGTCACCTGCCCGATCTCGGCCGCGTTAAGCCCCCACTTTTTGCCTATAGCCTTGACTTCCTCTACCTTCTCGGGCTTCACGATGAGGAGCATCCGCTCCTGGCTTTCAGAAAGCATCACATCGTAGGCGGTCATGCCCTCTTCCCGCATGGGTACCTTGGAAACCTCGATAGCAAGGCCAGTGCCCGCTCTGGCGGCGGTCTCCGCGCACGAAGAGGTGATGCCCGCGGCGCCCATGTCCTGGATGCCTACGACGGCGCCCTTCTGCATCATTTCCAGGCAGGCCTCAATGAGGAGCTTCTCCATGAACGGGTCTCCCACTTGCACGTTGGGTCTCTTGGACTCGGTGTCCTCGCCCAACTCCTCAGACGCGAACGTGCACCCGTGGATGCCGTCACGTCCGGTCGAGTGCCCCACGATCATAACCACGTTTCCAACGCCGTAGGCCTGACCCTTGTGAAGGTCCTTGTGATCCATAATCCCGGCGCAGAGCACGTTCACCAAGGGATTTTGCCTGTAGGGCGCTTGGAAGTAGACTTCGCCGCCCACGGTCGGAATACCCAAGCAGTTGCCGTATCCGGCGATTCCCGAGACGACGCCGCCAAACAGAAACCGCGTCCTGGCGTCATCCAAGTGACCAAATCTCAACGAATCCAAGAGCGCCACCGGCCTCGCGCCCATGGCCAAGATATCCCTCACGATGCCTCCGATGCCGGTCGCCGCTCCTTGATAGGGTTCAACGGCGCAAGGATGGTTGTGGGACTCCACTTTGAACGCGCACGCGAGCCCGTCGCCGATATCCACCACTCCGGCGTTCTCCCCGGGTCCTACCATTACCCTCTCGCCCTTGGTGGGCAAGGTCCGAAGGAGCGATTTTGAGTGCTTATAGGCACAGTGCTCCGACCAAAGCACCGCGAACATTCCAAGTTCCGTGTAGTTGGGCTCCCTGCCGAGCTTCTCCACGATCATGCTGTACTCTTCATCTTTTAAGCCCATCTGTCTCCAAAGGGGAGCCGGGTCTTTTGGGGTTACGCACTCAGCCATCTCATTCAGCTCCTATCCTTGGCGACGCTTGTCGCTGTTGATGACCCGCCGGGTACGGCGCCTGAAGACAACTCCGCCCCGCCGCATGCCCGCTTTGAGGCGAACCACTCTATCATTGACAAGAACACTCTCTTGCCGTCCTCACCGCCCAGTAACGAGTCGCAGCACCTCTCCGGGTGGGGCATCATACCGAGCACATTGCCGCGCTCGTTGATTATCCCGGCAATGTTCCTCGCTGCCCCGTTGGGATTGGCTTCCCTGGAGGGAACTCCGGCTTCATCTACATACCTGAACACGATCCGCCCGGAACGCTCCAGTTCGTCCAAAATGTGAGGCTCGGCGTAGTAGTTGCCCTCGTGGTGGGCGATGGGTACCCTTACGATTTCGCCCGGAGCGTACTTGCAGGTAAACGGAGTCCGGTTGTTCTCGACCTTCAGGTTGACCCATTGGCACCTGAACTCGAGCACATCGTTGGGAAGCATCGCTCCCGGCAGGAGTCCCGCCTCCAAGAGGATCTGAAAACCGTTGCATATGCCGATGACCAATCCGCCGTCCTCCGCGAACTTCTGAACCGACTTCATCACCGGCGAGAATCTTGCCAACGCCCCCGTCCTGAGGTAGTCGCCGTACGAAAAACCGCCCGGGAGGATTATGGCGTCAAATCCCGAGAGGTCCGTGTCTTGGTGCCAAATGTATTCACATTCCTGGGAAACCGCGTCACGTATCGCGTGGAAAGCATCGGCATCGCAGTTGGAGCCCGGGAAAACAACTACTCCGAATTTCATAAGAAGGTCACCAGCCTCTCATAGTGCGTCAAACGTATCTCGCGCGGCGTGCCCGAGCGGCTCTATGCCTCTTCCACCTTCACGCGGTAGAACTCGGTCACGGGATTAGCCAGAAGCTTCCTGGCCATGTCGTCCAAAAGCGCGTGGGCCTCGGCCGAGTCCTTAGCCTCAAGGGTGAGAACTATGTCTTTTCCCATCCGCACTCTGCTTACCCGGTTGTACCCCATGGAAACCAGGGACGACCTTACGGCTTCCCCCTGGGGATCGAAGATGCCTTCCTTCAACGCTACTGTGACGGTGCCCCTAAACCTCAATGAGAAGTCCCTCCCCGCGTGTTTTCCTTGCAAAATCCGTTATGAAATCCGCCTAAGTACCTCGGCGTAAGCTTCCTCCACGCCGCCTAAGTCTCTTCTGAATCTGTCTTTATCAAGCTTCATTCGGGTCTCGGCATCCCAGAACCGGCAGGTGTCGGGCGAAATCTCGTCGCCTAACACGATCTCCCCTTCGACCACGGTTCCGTCTTCCGCGACTGAGACCACCCTGCCAAACTCCAGTTTGAAGTCTACCAAGAGCAGGCCTCTTTCCATAAAAAAGTTCTTAAGCAGCGAGTTAATCTTCCTGGCCTGGCTCTTTAGGTGGTCGATCTCCTCTCTTGAGGCGAGGCCGAGAGCCAGGATGTGGTCATCATTTAGGAGCGGGTCGCCCAGCTCATCCGACTTGTAGTAGAGCTCGATGATGGGGAACGGCAGATCCTCGCCTTCGGGACGCCCGACTCTCTCGGCCAAGTGCCCAGCGATGATGTTCCGGACCACAACCTCGATGGGGAAAATCTTAAGTAACTTTACCGTCATGCTCGTTTTGTCGTCCAGCGAGACGAAATGAGTCGGAATGCCGTTTTCCTCTAAATACTTAAACAGGATCGCCGAAATCTGGGCGTTCAGGTGGCCCTTCCCCTTAATGGTGCCCCTCTTTTCCCCGTTAAAAGCGGTGGCGTCGTCTTTGAACACCATATGAACCAGCCCTGGATCTCCGGAAGGATACACGACTTTGGCTTTGCCTTCGTACAGCTTTGTCTTCTTCGCGCGGTTTTCCGTCAAGAAGTCTTCCGTCACCTGCGACACCTCCCGATTTTCTATCAACGCAAGGGCTTGACCAAAAGGCCGCATCTTTCAAATATGAAGTCCACTTTGGACAGCGCCCGTTCCAGTCCAAAGCATTCGTCTAGTTGCTCCTTGCTAAGCCTCCCGGCTATGGCCGGATCAGCGTACACCCTCTCCTTGAAGCTCGGGGGCCCATCCCACGCCGCCAGGGCAAGGCTCTGAACCAAGGCGTAGGCATCCTCCCGCTTCATTCCAGAAGACACCAACGCTAAGAGGACTTCTTCTGAGAAGACCAGCCCGCCTGTGAGGTTCAGATTGTGAAGCATCCGGTCAGGATACACTCTCAGGTTCTTGAGAATCCCGGTCATCCGGTGAAGTGTGTAATCAAGAAGAGTAGTCGAATCGGGCAAGATGATGCGCTCCACCGACGAGTTGGAGATGTCTCTCTCGTGCCACAAGAGGTTGTTCTCCAGCGCCGCGACCGCGTAGCCGCGCATGAGTCTGGACGCCCCGGTCACCATTTCCAGTCCGACCGGGTTCTTCTTGTGGGGCATGGCCGACGAGCCCTTTTGCCCAGCGCGGAAACCTTCCTCAACCTCCCGTACCTCGGTCCGGGCCAGTCCTCGCAAGTCTGTGGCTATCTTTTCAAGAGTGCCGCCAACTACGGCAAGGGCCGCTACGCACGCCGCGTGCCTGTCCCGTTGAATTATCTGGCTGGATGTGTGGGCAGGAGAAAGTCCCAGCTTCTCACACACGTATCTCTCGACAAACGGGTCGACGTGGGCGTAAGTACCCACGGCCCCGGAGAGTTTGCCGACAGAGATATCCTGCTTGGCGGCCGTAACCCTCTGCAGGTTCCGCTTCATCTCCTCATACCAGAGAGCAAGCTTGAGGCCGAAAGTAATGGGCTCGGCGTGGACTCCGTGAGTACGCCCGATCATGGGAGTGTCCTTGTACTTCAGCGCCATGCTCGCCAGCACGTCGATCATTGCCTGTATGTCATCCTGGATAATCCCCAAAGCATCGCGAAGGAGCGACGACAGGGCCGTGTCAACAACATCGTAGGAGGTAAGACCGTAGTGGATGTATTTGCCCTCATCGCCTACCGTCTCCGCCACCTGGCTGACGAAGGCGATCACATCGTGCCGGACAACCGCCTCGATCTCGTCGATCCTGGCCGGGTCAACTTGGGCCTTCTCGCGGACCGCCTGGGCGGTTCCCTTGGGGACTTGTCCTAGGATTTCCCATGCCTCGAGGGCGAGTATCTCTACTTCGAGCCACCTCTGGTAGCGGCTTTTGTCGCTCCACAACTCCTTCATCTGAGGCCTTGTGTAACGCGGGATCACTTTGTTTCACTCCTTCTGGAACTTCGCGGTGGGCGGTCGGAGCCGAGCCTTATTCCCACTCAATGGTTGAAGGCGGTTTTGAGGTGATGTCCAATACCACCCGGTTCACGTCCTGGACCTCGTTGACTATCCGGGACGACACCCGTTCGAGCAAGTCATACGGCAGCTTGGCCCAATGAGCCGTCATGGCGTCTTCCGACTCAACGGCCCTAATGGCGATCAGGTGACCGAAGGTCCGGGAGTCTCCCATCACACCCACAGTGCGGACCCCCGGGATCACGCAAAATGCCTGCCACAGCTTCTCGTAAAGCCCCGCGGCCCGGATTTCCTCATCCAGAATCGCCTGGGCTTCCCTAAGAGTGTCCAGCTTGTCGCGGGTGACTTCCCCGAGGACCCTTACGCCCAGCCCGGGACCTGGGAACGGATGGCGGTTGATAAACTCGGCGGGAAGGCCCAACTCGCGGCCCACAAGCCTGACTTCGTCTTTGAACAGCTCCCTAATGGGCTCTATCAGTTTCAGGTGCATCCGCTCCGGGAGCCCCCCGACGTTGTGATGGCTCTTGATGACGGCTCTCAGCCTGGAACCCGACTCGATGACGTCGGGATAAATGGTGCCTTGGACAAAGTACTCAATGTCCCCAAACTTGCGGGCCTCTTCCTCAAAAACGCGGATGAACTCCTCGCCAATGATCTTTCGCTTCTTCTCGGGATCAGTAACGCCTTTCAGGGCGTTTAGGAAGCGGTCCTGCGCATTAACCAGGTTCACCTTAATCCCGAGTTTCGCGAGGGAAGCCACGACATACTTGGCCTCGTCTTTCCTGAGAAGGCCGTGATCCACTAGGACGCAATGTAGGTTGTCGCCCACCGCCTTGTGCACCAGGACCGTAGCA
This sequence comes from Candidatus Fermentithermobacillaceae bacterium, assembly GCA_012840345.1. GTDB lineage: Bacteria > Bacillota > Sulfobacillia > Fermentithermobacillales > Fermentithermobacillaceae > DULO01. Next base: position 19,294 of record DULO01000066.1, on the reverse strand, counting down.
ACCGTGGAATCTACGCCGCCCGATACTCCCGAGATAACCTTCGCGTCACCGACGGTCGCCCGGATCCGCGCCACCGAGCTTTCAATGAACTGGCTGGTGGTCCAGTCAGGAGTCATGCCCGCCGCGTGGAACAGGAAATTGCCGAGGATGTCCCGGCCATTCTCTGTGTGCTTTACCTCCGGGTGAAACTGCACTCCGTAGAACCTTCTAGCCGGGTCACCCATGGCCGCCACCGGCGTCTTCTCAGTCGAACCTAGGACGTCGAACCCCGGAGGAGGCGTCTCCACCGCGTCGCCGTGGCTCATTATAACTCTGAACCTGCCTCCGAGCCCCTTGAGAATCCCTGATGACTCCTTGACGGTGAACTCAGCCGGTCCGTACTCGCGGCCGCCGCTTTCCGTGCCCGCGATCACCCGGCCTCCCAACACCTTTGCCATCGCCTGCATGCCGTAGCAAATCCCGAGGATAGGCACCCCGAGCTCGAAAATGCCTTTATCAGGCAGAACTGCTGTCGGTATGTAGACGCTGTCGGGCCCGCCCGAAAAGATGATGGCGGCGGGGACGTCTCCCTGCACCGGATCCACAGCCTTCTTGATTTCCTCGACGGTCGCGTCCCCTGAAAGTACCTGGCAGTAAACCTTTTCCTCTCGGACGCGCCTCGCGATTAGCTGGGTATACTGACCTCCAAAATCCAGGACGATAACTTGGTTCTTCACGGTGCCATCCCTCTTCCCTACGTATCGCGTTTGTGGTGCCCGACTTCCCTACGCTGCACTCCGAACCGGAGTCCGACCGGAAAACCTCACTGGAGAACCTTAGGCGGCCGACCCCGGCTTCAGGATCGTTGTCCGAATATTATCTTATCTTTTCACAATTTGGGTTGCGTTGAACAATTTTCTCACCGACAATTTATCACTTGTTTAGTTCCCACACAAGAAAGAACTTAGCCCTGAAGGTCGAGAACTATCGATAGACGAATCTAACATGTAAATCTAGACCGAGGAGTGAGTCCAATGAGAGCAGAGCTGCTGATTAAGGGCGGCTATGTGATAGACCCCTTGACGAAGTTCGCGGGGCAAGGCGATGTCGGGCTCGCCAAAGGAAAGGTTGTGGCTCTATCTCCCTCCCTGCCCTCGTCCCAAGCCGATCAGATTATAGACGCTTCAGGCTACATAGTGATGCCCGGAGTCATAGACTCCCACATGCATGCCTCCTCAGAAGCCAGGTGGGTCGGGTTCCAGATGATGGCCTCGGTCGGAGTGACTACCGCGGTGGATTTCGGAGGCCCCATCCAGTCTACCATTAAGGGTCTGGCCCGGTACGGATGCGGGATGAGCATCGCGGGACTACATACCATAGTCCCGGGCGAGAATACTTCCACGACCGATCCACCGGTGGAGGAATTGTCTACCCTAGCTGACGAAGCCCTCGCTGCCGGCGCCTTGGGCCTCAAGATCGTGGGCGGCCACCGTCCCGCCACTCCAGAAGTCACCGCCAGGATTATAGACGTGGCAAACCGAAAAGGCTGCTACGTGGCTTTTCACGTGGGCACGACCGAGACCGGGAGCAACATAGAAGGCTTCTTCGAGGCGATCCGGCTCGCGGGCCGAAACAGGCTTCATATCGCCCACGTGAACAGCTACTGTCGCGGCCTATCCAAAACCCCGGCCCAAGAAGCCCTGGACGCGGTCGAAGCTTTGACCGCCAACCGCCACCTGGTCTCCGAATCCTACTTGGGGACCATAAACGGCACCAGCGCCGCCTGCAAGGATGGGCTTCCCGTTAGCCACGTAACGCGCAACTGCTTGCGGATGGGAGGCTTCGAACCCACAGAAGAAGGGATGGCCAAAGCCATCAAAGAGGGATGGGCTCTCATCCAGGTATTGCGGGGCGGACAGATCGAACTTGTCACGGGCGAGGAAGGTTACGAGATATGGCTGGAAGCCAAGACGGCTACGGGCGTAAGCTTCCCGGTGAATAACCCCGCCGCCATGCACATACTGGCTAGCGCTAAGACCCCCTCGGGAGATTTCGTGGTTGACGCCATCAGCACGGACGGAGGAGCGATACCAAGGAATGTTCAGCTGGAACGTGGCGCCGCCCTCGTGCGTCTCGGAGCGCTGACGTGGCCCGAACTCGTCCGGAAGCTCACCCTGAATCCCGCGAGGATGTTCGGTTTCGCTTCGAAGGGAAGCCTGCAGGATGGGTTCGATGCCGACGTAACCCTGGTCGAACCCGAGTCCGGCAAAGCCCACATGGCCATCGCCCGTGGAGAGATTATCATGGTAGACGGCGTCGTGGTCGGTCGTGGAGGCTGCCTGATCGCCACTCCGGCAGCCAAAGGCGCCGAGACAGAAGGCATTCCGGTGGAATTCGCGGACTTGGAAACCAGCCTGTTTTACACGCGGCAATAGACGGCCTGCCCGGCCTGACCTCAACGCTCTGGAAACGGTGACGCGACCCATCGCTCGAAGGATATGTGTTAACCGGTGTCGAAGTCGGGCTTTGAGGCAGAAACGGCCGAGTTTTAGGAAGACGGCTTTTCCCGCTTTTCCAACGTCAAACGTCTTGGGGGGTTATTAGGTGAACTTGTTGACCTCGCGCGACCTTTGGTCGCTCACTTTCGTCGGCGACCCCGACGTCTCGCCTACAGGCAAAGAAGTCGTATGGGTCGAGACGACTACCAACGCCAAGAAAAACCATTACGAGTCTTCGATCCACATTTCTCGAAAGAGCGGGGAGTCTTTCGGCCCTCCCACAAGGCTCACTTACGGCAAGAGGCCGGACGGAGACGGTGCTTTGGACAGGTCCCCCAGGTTTTCGCCGCAAGGATCGCAATTGGCGTTCGTGTCAAACCGGTCTGGGAAGAATCAGATCTGGCTGCTCGACATGGCCGAAGGCGGCGAGGCCCGCCAGCTGACCAACTGGGAGGACGGAGTCTCACAGATCCAGTGGTCGCCTGACGGGCGGTATATCGCCTTTGTCTCCAAGGATCCCAAGCCGAAAACCGAACTCAAAGAGGGAGAAATCGACACCTCCAAGGACGTCACGGTCATAACCAGACTCCGGTACAAGGCCAACGGAATCCCCGGAACCGTTGACCCGCGGCCCAACCATATCTACTTGGTTTCTGTGGAGGACGGCAGCGTAAGGAAACTTACCGACGGTGACTTTGACGACGCCAGCCCCACCTTCTCTCCGGACGGCAAGACGATCGCGTTCACGTCATGCAGAGAACCGGACAGGGAGCTAAGGCTCATACCCGACCTCTGGACCATCCCGTTCGAAGGCGGCGAACCGAAGAAACTCACCTCCGGCAAAGGGCCTGTCCACGCACCGGTATACTCACCGGACGGCAAATTCATAGCCTACCTCGGCCATGAATGCGGCGAGGACAGCGTAGCCAACATGGAGGTCCTCGTTATCCCCGCCGAAGGCGGTGAGGTCCGCCATTTCTGGGGCAACTTCGACAGAAGCGTAGGCTGCGGCGTCGGGTCGGATGCCAGGGCAGACGCGGGACGTCCGGGCCCGTTCTGGTCTAAAGACGGCAAGCATGTCTACTTCATCGCGTCAGACGGCGGTTACTCAAGCATCTACCGGATCTCCTTGGACCGCGAAGGAGTGGAAATGGTAGGAGGATCGTCTCCCCGCAACATCGAGGCTTGCCCCAAGTATCCTCCGTGCGTGGTTTCCCTTGGCATAGCGGACCCGGGAAACGGCAGCGTGACCTTGGCCTTTAACGGCGGCTCGCCGCTCAACCCCGGAGACATTTACGCGGTCACCCTCCCGGGCGACAGTTGCCATAGTCAAAACGATTCTTGTCCCCTCCAGCAGGTTACCGAGGTCAACAAGGACGTCCTGTCAGGAAAGCCTCTCTCACGGCCCGAACCGTTCAAGTTTAAGTCCACCGACGGTCTGGTCCTGGAAGGATGGATGATGAAACCCATCGGTTTCGAGGAAGGCAAGAAGTACCCCGCGGTGCTGGAAGTCCATGGAGGTCCCTACTCGGCCTACGGAGAGGCGTTCTTCTTAGAGTTCCAGCTCTTGGCCGCCAACGGATTCGGTGTCTTCTACTGCAACCCCAGGGGAAGCTCGAATTACGGCCCCGACTTCGCGCGCAAGGTCATCGGGGATTGGGGCGGAATGGACTACCAAGACATCATGGCGCTCAGGGCGTACATGGACACGGTGCCGTGGGTCGACAGCTCCAGAACCGGCATCACCGGCGGCAGCTACGGCGGCTACATGACCAACTGGGTCGTGGGCCACACCGACCGCTTCCAGGCCGCGGTGACCCAGCGCAGCATCAGCAACATGTACACCAAGTATGGGACCAGCGACATCGGATGGTTTGGCAATAAGCGCGGGATGGGCGGACGCGACCTGTGGGACAGCGAAAGCTTCCTCATGGAACGGTCTCCCATAAGGTACGCTCCGTACGTGAAGACCCCGCTGCTCATCATCCATAGCGAACAGGACTACCGCTGCCCGATGGAGCAAGCGGAGCAGTTCTACGTCGCTTTGAAGAGGCTTGGCAAAGAAGTGGAGTTTGTCAGGTTCGCCGGCGAGAACCACGAGTTGTCCCGTTCCGGGAAGCCGTGGAATCGTATAGAAAGGCTGGACCGGATAGTAGGATGGTTTACCAAGCACCTGAAAAAGTAGCGGTGTGAACGAAGCTCGTCGAACCTGGTTTCAGCACAACACCAGCACGATAGCGACAATGCCGGCAGCAGCCCCTTCCGGAGCGCGTTTAGGGCGGTTTCGGAGACTGCCAAAGGCAGGGCTTCACAAGCCATTCGAAAGCTCCTTGAACTGGGCGCCAAAACTGCAAGGATCATTGAGAACGGAGAAGAAAAGGAGGTCCCGGTCGACCAGGTACAGCCGGGGAATATCTTGCTGGTTAAACCCGGCGAGAAGATTCCGGTAGACGGGCAAATCATAGATGGCGCTACCAGCATAGACGAGTCGATGGCCACGGGAGAGTCGATGCCGATACAGAAAGGCCCCGGTGACGAGGTTATCGGCGCGACGATCAACCAGAACGGCCTTATCAAAGTACGAGCCACCAAGGTAGGCAAGGACAGCTTTCTGGCCCAGGTCATCAAACTCGTGGAGGAAGCTCAAGGGACCAAAGTACCCATCCAGAAGTTCGCCGACAAGGTCACCGGAATATTCGTACCGACAGTGCGATAAGCGTGGTCACCAACGCGAACTTGCTGCGCCGGGTCAACATCAAACCCAGGTAGCCTTCGGGCATCCACCAGGGAGAGTGCCGGGGAAGAGATGGTCACCTCGTGCCCGGCACTCTGCCGTCTCTAGCGTTGACGTCGGCCGTCGGCTTCCAGTACTGGCCGGTCGTGGTCCGCGCCATCTACAGGTTTGCGCCCGCTCCTACTCCCGGCGATCGGCTTGACTGCTACGCCTGCGTAGATACAGCCCGCCGCCCAGCGCTACCGCGACAATTGCCGCCGGAAGAAGCCATGCGGGAGGGTACGGGCCTTCCATCCCCGACTCCCTCGCCTCAAGGATCTCGTCGCCGTACACGTACAAGGCTGACAGCTTTGCCTGCGGTAAGTACTTGGCGGCGACGGTCGCCAGCGTGGCACGAAATTCGGACCCAGCCTCACCCGCGCTCGCTGTACCATCCGACCTTGTTTCTCCATGCGTGCCGGCCACGGCGATGCGCAAGTCCTGTGGAGATACGCGCCCGGGTATCAGGGCGGAGACAACCATGTTTATCTCCAGGTACACCTGGGGGTATTGGCTTAACAACCTCTCGACGTTCGGGTCGGGCGCAGGGGCCTCTCCGGATAGGTCTTCATCAGTGACCCCACCGGCGGCCAAGACCGCCAGACGCTCTCTCATAGCTTCCCGCGCAAGCAGCGCTAATTCGCGAAGGCTCTCCTCCGAACTCGACGGGTCCGCGTTGTATCCGACAGCTAGACCCGCATAGTGTTGGGATTGATCGGATAAGGTCAGAACCGGGTCTCGCTCTAGGCCGTTCAACCCGTCAGTTGGAGCCGTGAGAGTGATGACCTGCAAAAGAGTGCTCAGTGCAGTGTAGTCATCCTCTTCTACTCCTTCTACCGCCAAACCCACTAGCACACGGGGTTTCGCAACAGCGCTGAGATGTAAGGACTCGATCTCAGGAGGCGAAACCGTCACAACCCTGCGCTCAGCTTCTGGTCCGGGCGGATAAGGGGCAAGGAGCGCTGTCAGGGTATCGACGACGTGTGACTCGTCACAGTCCGCAATCACAACTATAGACAACCGGGCAGGAGAGTACTCGCGCCCGATAAAGCCTCTGACTTTCTCGGCGGTGACGTCACCGAGCGGCGTCTCGAAAAACGCCTCCTCGTATACGGTCCCGCGGAGGAGGTTCAGCTTGATCCTGTTCAAACCTGCCGACCTATCGTCCGTTGTCATGAAGGTGTACTCGTTCAAGGACCGCTGAATCTCAGCGTCGTAGGCGGCACCGGGGGAGACTTTACTGTCGAACATGGCCTCTATCAGCATCTGCAGCGCAATATCAAGGTCCTCGCGGGGAACAGCGAGATAATACTCGGTGCTATCGAGGCTTGTATGACCGTTGATGGGAGGTACCGTGCCGGCCTCGGTGTCTGCCGAAGCAAGCGAGTAGAGGGACTTGCCGTTGGACACGGGATGCATCAGGACCATGTGCTCGGCCATGTGAGCGCAGTGGGCCTCGTCGGGCATTTGGTTCCCGATCCCTGCCATCATGACTGCTCCAACGCCGGCCAGCTCCGCCGTGGGATCGCGCTTGAAATACAACTTGGCCGCCCCGATTTGATGAACAGTGTATCCGTCGAACAACTCCGCCACTGCTTGCAGTTGACTCTCAATCTTGTCCTCCTGAAAGGATGTAGCGAACGCTACACCGCCCGGGAGGACAGACAAAACGGCAGAGAGACTGAGGGACACAACGATTCCGAGAAAGACATAGAAACGGCTTCTCACGGCTATCCCTCCGCATCAGTGAACACGGTCATGCGCACACTGACTCATACGAGGAGAGCTGAGTGGAATCCTGTTCCTTCCCTTAACACTGCGTCGCTATGCGCGTTTGCGCCGGTTGCGGTTAATTGCAGCTATCCCACAACGTGGAGCTCTCCGACGCTACGTTTCTCCCTACCCCGGAACGCCCTCCAGTACACAATGCTCGCAAGCAGGTAGAACGCGGAGGTCACGAAATATGGAGCTTCGTAGCTCCACCGGGACATTATGTAGCCCGCGGCAGCAGCGCTGAACGCCCGCGCGGCGCTGTCAGAAATCCGCATCAGGCTGGACATCTTGCCCCTCTTAGACGAGTCGATTATCTCCATGGAGAAGTTGGAGGCTATCGGATTGGACATGTTCATTAGCGCCGAACGCATGAAAAGCGCGGTCCCCACCACGTAGATGCTGGGAGGCAGCGCGATCATCAACAGGAACGGGATGGACGCCATCTGAGTACCCACTACGGTCGCCACTTTGCCGTAACGGCGCGCGAGAACAGGAGACATCAACCCCGCTAGAGCGGTCGCTCCCTGGCTGAGGGACAGGATCAAGCCTACGACCGCCGTGTCCACCTGCAGCTTGTTGGAAAGAAACACATTGAAGAACGGGATGACCAGTCCGGCGCCGAAGCCGATGAAAACGTTGTATACGAGCAAGTTTTGTACGTCCCGTTCCCTCGCGGTGTTGATGAGTTCGCGAACCTCGCCGGCCAGTTCGCCACGCCAGTCTCGCTGCTTTCGCTCGCTCCGCGCACCCTCCTCGCTTTGCGAGCCTCCGGAGGAAACCGAAACCTCGTCGTGGTTCCCGCGGGCCTCGACGAGCTTTATGGCGGGCAAAACCCCGATGAATGTGACTACTGAAAACACCGCCAGGGACACCTTGAAAGCGCCTATAGACCCCATAGAGGCAAGCTGCCTTGGCAAGATCCCACCCAGCAGGCTTCCGAGCATATTTACTCCCATGGACAGAGAGAAGTTGACTCCAAACAGGCGGGCACGGTCCTCCGCGGTGCTCGATTCAGCCAGCAAAGGCGCGCCCGAAGTACTCTGGCACACCTGAGCGATACCGACAATGCAGGAGAAGAGGATCATGAGCCCCGCCGACGAGGAAACGGCCATTCCGAGATAGCCGACGGTTGTGAGGAGACCCGCGGCGACGAGGACAGGTTTCCGTCCGATCCGGTCTGACAGCATGCCCGCGGGGATCGCCCCCACGGCGCCGGCCAGCATCCTCGCTGAAAGAATCGTCCCGAGGACGCTCTCGTCGAACCCCATAGCCAAGATGTACAGCCCTTGGATAACACCGTACGCGCCCTGCGCCAAAGAACTCATGGACACAGACGCAAGGTAAAGGTTGGCATTCCTCTGGAAGCCAAATATCTTTAGTCCGTTTAGCACTTGGTTGACTCGACCTCGATCCGGACCGGTTTGGCATCTGGGCCGCTCATGACGGCTTGTCAAGAAATGCCCAACGTTCAGTATTACGACACTCAAAGCGTTGATCCCTCTATATGCCCCGGGCGGTTGCTTCGATAATGTGTAGAGGCGTTAAATACATGCGGTCCGGGTTGATGAACCGTAGGATTGGCTATCGCGGACCGGCAAGCGAGGATTCGTTTTGAGAGTAGTCGCTATTCATCACAACCTGGTAGGCCAGCGACTGGCGATGCCGGTGCACGGAGACGGCGGGAGGCTTATGCTCGCCAAAGGGGTCCGGCTCAATGCCTCTCTCATAGCGGCTCTTAAGAGGCACGGGTTCACCCGGGTCGCGGTCGACGATCCACTCTTGGATGATGTCGAACCGGACTTCGCGATTCAAGAGGAAACCAGACAACACGCGGTGCGCGTCCTGGAAAACGCCACCGGCCGCATCTTGAGCGGAGCGCAGACGGACTTGCGGGCTGTGAAACAGGCGGTCGACCTCATCATCGCCGATTTGAGGGCGAATCCCCGCGCCTCCATTGGCCTGTACTCTCTTTCTTCCTTCGACCAGGAAACATACCATCACAGTCTCAACGTATGCATTTTGAGCATTTCAATCGGCCAGGAGCTGGGATGGAGCCTATCGGACCTGCGCCTTCTCGGTACCGGCGCGCTCCTCCACGATATCGGCAAGCTGCTGATACCCAAGCAGATAATAAACAAGCCAGGCAAACTCACTCCCGAAGAGTACGGCCTGATCAAGACTCATACGACCAAAGGGTGGGACCTGCTCTCCAAGTGCTACGACATCGGGGCCGTCGCCGCCCACGCCGCTCTGGACCACCATGAGCGCCTCGACGGGTCCGGCTATCCGAGGCAGGTCATGGGCAACCAGATCAGCGATATCGGAAGAATCACCGCGGTGACCGATGTCTACGAAGCGATGACTTCGGACCGTCCCCAGCGGAAGGCAATACTTCCGGACATTGTGCAATCCTACCTCAGACAAGAGAGTTCAGTCACATTTGACGCCCAAGCGGTTGACGCCCTGTTCAAGAAGGTAGCTTTGTACCCGGCAGGGACCATCGTATCCCTGTGGGGCGGCTTTATCGCCGTGGTGACAAAGCAAGACCCCCGGTCAAACGCCAGACCCTACGTGCGGATCGTTAGCGGACCGGGGATCAGAAGAGCAACAGACATCGCCCTTTACGAGAAACCTGAACTCACTATCAACGCCATCCTTGACGATTACCCCACAGGTGCCGGCCGCCTGTACGTCGAGACGCCGGAGCAGACGGCCGCCAGAGGGTTCCAAGACCTGTGACCGGCATCACGTGGGGCTACGTCCCGATAGGCTTCTCGACTTACTTCAAAACCCCCAACATCTTCCCGACCTCAACAAACGTCGCCACCGCGAAATCCAGGTCGGCCTTCTCGTGAGCCGCCGAAAGCATGCACCTGATGCGGGCTTTTCCTCTCGCCACCGTCGGATACTTAATGGCCGAGGCGAAGATGCCCCGAGCGTACAGTTCCTTGGAGAATTCTGACGCCAGCTTCTCGTCCCCCAGCATGACCGGGGTAATGGGGGTCTCTGTCTTGCCGGTGTCGAATCCGGCTTCGTTTAGCCCTTTGCGGAAGTAAGCGGCGTTGTCCCACAGCTTAACCACACGCTCGTCGCTCTTCAAGAGCACATCCACCGCGGCGATGGCCGCTGCCGTGTCGGCAGGCGTCAGTCCCGTGGAGAACAGGAACGGGCGTCCGCGCTGCTTCAGGTAGTCGATGAGAGTCTTGGACCCCGTCACGTACCCGCCCATGACTCCGAAAGCCTTGGAGAGGGTGCCCACCTCGATGTCCACCCTGTCCTCCAGGCCGAAGTGGTTGACTATACCCCGTCCGCTCTTCCCGAGCACGCCTTCGCCGTGGGCGTCGTCGACCATCACCATAGCGCCGAACTCGTCGGCGACATCGACGATTGCCGGAAGCGGGGCGATATCCCCGTCCATGCTGAAAACGCCGTCAGTGACGATGAGCATGCGCCGTGCGTTGGCCTTTTCCGCCTGAAGTTTAGCGCGCAGGTCATCAACATTGTTATGGGCATAACGGACTACCCTGGCCTTTGACAAGCGGCATCCGTCAATTATGCTGGCGTGGTTCAGCTCGTCAGAGAAGATTATGTCTCCATCGCCGGTGATCGTGGGAATAACCGCCAGGTTGGCGGTAAAACCTGCCTGCAACACGATGCACGCCTCGGCGTGTTTGAACTCAGCCAGCTTCTCCTCGAGTTCAATATGAATCCGCTGGGTACCGGAAATGCTGCGCACCGCGCCGGGTCCAACGCCGTAGACGTCAATGGCTCGATGGGCGGCTTCCCTGAGCTCGGGAAGGTTGGCGAACCCCAAGTAGTTGTTGGAGCACAGGTTGAGCATCCTGCGGCCGTCGACGGTGAAGTACGCCCCCTGAGGACCGTCGATGGTCCTTATGGGGTTGAACAGGCCGGTCTCTTGCAACGACTCGAGCTCTTCCTTGAGGAAATCCAATTTCGACATTACTCTACGCCTCCAGGATAAAGGATTACCTTACCGCAATCTCCAGATGTCATGAGGTCCATTCCGCGGGCAAAATCTTCAAGGTCCAGACGGTGTGTCACGATGGGACGCAAGTCCAGGCGGCCGGAACTCAATAGCTCCCGTACCGAAAGCCAGGTATCCCAGATCCTGCGGCCGGTTATTCCTTGAACGGTGATCCCCCTCATGACAATGTCGTCGCTAAAGTTGACAGTCTGAGGCCTCGCCGGGAGTCCCAGCAATACCACGCGCCCGCCTGCCCGCACGGCCTTGAACATCTGGCCGTAGACCACTGATGCCCCTGACATCTCGAGCACCACGTCCACTCCCACTCCGCGGGTCGCGTCCATGATGACCTGAACCGGATCAACTTGCCTGCTGTTGGCGACTAAGTCAGCGCCGAGGTCTTTGGCCAGTCCCAGCCGGTATTCGTTGATGTCCAGGGCGATCACTTTGGATGCTCCGCAAGCTTTGGCAACACCTATGGCCATAAGGCCGATCGGCCCGCAGCCAAACACCGCGAAGGTCTTGCCCCTTGTTTCTCCCGACAACACTGTGTGAACCGCGTTCCCGAGGGGCTCCTGAATAGAGGCGATGTCCGGCGGAATCTCGGGGTCGTTAAGCCACAGATTCGACGCGGGAACGACAGCGTACTCGGCGAAGCATCCGTCCGTATCGACGCCCAGTATCTTGGTGTTCTGGCATACGTGCTTCTCGCCCAAGAGACACTGCACGCAGCCGTCGCACACGATGTGCGTCTCCGCGGACACGTAAGCGCCCGGCTTTACCGTGGTTACTTCAGGTCCAAGCTCCACGACTTCCCCGGCGAACTCGTGCCCCATGATACGGGGAGGCTTGATCCTGTTCTGGGACCATTCGTTCCAAATGTAAATGTGGTGGTCAGTACCGCAAATCGAAGCCGCTTTGATCTTGACCAGCACCTCCCCGCGTCCCGGGGTGGGCACAGGCACGTCTTTCAAAACGGCGCCGTAAACCGGTCCGGCTTTCACCACGGCTTTCATGCGTTTTCCCTCCCGATAACTCGACTAGGACTTCCTAATGATCCGACCTCCGGAACCTATAGCCCAGACGCTGCCGTTTTGGTCCCTGAAGAACCGTATCTCATTGTCCAGTCCCCTGACCGTCACAACCCCGACGTTGTCGCTGTCGCGCTTAACCTCGTACGAGCGTTTGGAGTCTTTGCCGTAGCGGGCCATGAGCTTGCCGTCTTCTTTGTAGAAAGTGACCTGGCCTCCTTCTCCCGATTTGAAGGTGCCGGTCAAAGCGTCCAACTGTTCTTTGGGCCAGTCTCCCTTTTGATAAACGAAACGGGGCTTATCCAGCGGCAGCCCGAGCATCATGTTGAAGGCGGCCGCGAGAACCTTGCTTGTGGGAGCCCCAGACAGGTTGCACAGCACAACCGCGGAAATGCCTTTATCCTTAATCCACCCCACCTGTGACGAGACCCCTCTAAGCCCGCCGCTATGGTCGATTATGGTCACGCCCTCATAGTCTTCTTGAATCCCGAACCCGTACCCGTATTTCTTGTCCCGGGTGTAGTCGGCGTAAGGTTGTATCATAGCTTCAAGACTCTCTCGAGAAAGGACCCGCGCTCCTCCGAAAGTCCCGCCCGAACAATGCCATCTGACGTAGTTCAAGAGGTCATCCACACACGACTTCAGCCATCCGCACGCCATATGGGCCGGCGCTACCTGCCAGTTGTTGGACGACTTTATCTCTTCGTCCTCATCGTTTTCCTTATAGTACAGGGTGGTGACATCGTCGTCCTTCAGAATCTCCTCCAAGTTGAAGGTGCTCCGTTTCATGCCCAAGGGAGCAAGTATGTTCTGCTCCATGTACCTGGCGTACATCTCGCCGCTGACCTTTTCGATGACCGCCCCCAAGACGCCGTAAGCGTCGTTGGAGTAGCTGCAGTACCGTCCGGGCTCGCCGAGCACGGTGAAGTCGCCGGTACGCAGGTATTCCATCAGCTCAGAATACGTAGTCACAGGCGGGTGGGGTTTGCCCTCGTTCGAAGTCTCGTTTTCTTTCTTGGTGTTATCATCAATTGCCCAGTCCAGAGACGGAAGGGGCGGGAGACCGGTGGTGTGGGTCAGGCAGTGGTGGGAAGTTATGGCATCTCCCGTTCCGCCCGGTACTCCAAACTCCGGAAGAAACTTCTTCACCGGATCATGGACGGACATCTTGCCTTCTTCACAAAGCTTCATTATGGCGACCCCGGTAAAGGACTTGGTCACCGAGGCTACGCCGAAGATGGTCCTTGTGGTGACGGGAGCTTTAGTGACCAGATCCTTGACGCCAAATCCTTTCTTGTAAACGACTTCGTCTCCGCAGGCGATACCCACCGCCAGCCCGGGCATCTTGTATTCTTCCATGAGTCCGGTAACAAACTTCTCGAACTCGGAAACCTGCGCGGCTGTTAGTTTCATCTACCGAGACCTTCCTTTCCTTAGAACCCTTCCGTTCATCGCGCCCAGATGCTTCCTTAGCGCTCCAGACCTCAGTAGTCTTCTTTATTGGCCGCTATTGTTCCTCCCGAAAAATGGAGACGGGATTGAAAGCCGCAAAGCGCGCGGGGATACTGAACTCAGCGAACACAGGGACTTGTTCTGCGTGCAAGAATGAGGCGAAGTTCAGGACTCGTCTCAAAGACAACTCTCTGAGTTTGAACGCTCCCAAATCCCTGAACAAAGTGGCGGGCTTAGAGTTGACCTCTATGAACCAGGGTCTTCCGCCATGGTCGATGCCGAAGTCGATGGACATCTCGCCGCCGTACCCGGAAGACGCTTCGATCAGCGGAGGGACGCGACGCGCCAAGCCGCGTATTTGCTCTTTGATCTCTGACACGCGGCCGGGAAAGACGCTCTCGAGGACCTCATCAACTCGCACGTGCAGTTCCTTGCCGGGCACGATAAAACCCTCGGGCCCCGGGTTGACTCTTGAGACCATTCCGGTCCTGCGCCACTTTCCGAGCCCGCCTTTTTGGTAGATCACTCTGATTTCAAAGGCGCTGCCAGACCCTTTGGGCAACTGAGCCATGCGTATGCCCTCTTGGAGAACGAAGCGGGGCTCATAAGCAGTCTCGCGTTCACATCCAGGAACCACCATCGACCGGAGCAGAGCTTCGACTCCTGCAAGGTCAAGTACCTCGGTGTCTCTTACGCGGCCGTCGAGGCCCCGTTGGGATACCTCAAAACGGAGGTCCCGCGGGCTCGTACAACCGAGACCTTGGCGATAGCCCTCAAGATCGTCTGCATCCCCGGCTTCGCTACCGGTCGAAACGCAGCGCCGAAAAACGGTGAGACCCTTGCTGCCAGTTCCGCGCAGTGGCTTCAGAAAAGATGTCTCGTGAGAAGCGATGAACCGGATGGCGGAATCCACATTCGTAACGGGGATCGTCTCGGGAAGATGGGCTGCCAACACCGGGTCTCCCAGGAGGATCTCATGGGTTTTCATCTTGTCCCGACAAGCATTGGTGAAAGGGAGCGAGTTAATGAACTTGACGTGCGGGAATTTACCCAGGAACCGGGCGGCGACGTCATCAGCAGTACGGCCTGGGTTGGCCAACGGTATGTACCTGTCGTAGACAACGTCCGGCAAGGGCGCCATCCTGCGCGCCCACCCGCTCCAAGGGCGATGAATCCAAACAGGAATGAGGGGCTTGCTTACCGGATAGTCTGAAACCTTATCCTCGCCGGGGTCGCCTTCGGGGGAAAACACATACGCGAGCATACCCATGCTCTCGGCCATCTGGAGAATCCGTATGAACCTGTCGGTTTCGATTCCAAACTTCTCTTTTCTCCCTCCCGACGCCGCTTTCTCAATTGCCATGATCCCGAACACCGGACCGGGAATGGAGTTTTCAGGTGCGAGGTCAATACGTGAGGCACTGGCGTCAGCTCTGAGCCGTAATCCCGAGCCGCGCGGAAAAGCTTTGGTGTCTGGAGATATACCCCATGCGGAGCGGAAATCCTCAGGGTCTCCCGCAGAGATCTCTCGATCCCCTGACGCGGCCCGAAGGGCTTCTTCCATCGCGCGGTACAGCAGGTTACTCGCCTCGGCTCCCGATCGCGGCAAACGGGCGACCAAGTCCGCCAGGACCCGCATTTCTTCTTTGAAGTAAGCCTTATCCGCATCATAATAAGCCTTTTGCCGCTCAAAGTTCGCGGCTAAGTCCACCGGCGTCCTTAGTCTCAAAGCCTCCGCAAAATACTCCGGATGTGCAGCCACCGCCGAGGCTAGAGACATAATCGCGGCCAACCCATCCGGAGACCAGAAAAGAGACGGCACCGAAAGGTATTCGAGCACTTCTCCCTGCGGATCACCCGCGTATTCCGCAGAAACGTGAGCCGGGCGCCGCATGGCCCCTAGCACCCCTTCAGGAGTCGCGTGCCTCGCCCTTGTTTTCTCGGCCGGCGACAAGAGCATTCCAAGAAGGGCCACCGTCCGGTCAAGGCACCGGAGGAAGACCGGAATTGGCGCTCCTTTGAAGATAAGTCTGGTCGTAAGCGGCACACCCGAACAGTACGGGGAAGAAACCCAACGGTCCCGCGCCGTAGCCGCCTCAGCCGCAAGGCTTGCCGGGAGACAGAGTCGTCCGTCGCGCCGGAGCTCGTCAGCGGGGAACCAGACCTTGTGGAGGCTCAGCACAGGTCCGTCACTCCAGGCGTCCAGACGCAGGTACTCGACTTCTGTGCCCAAAAAGGCGAAGCCGTCGATCCGGCGGGTTTGCGGCTCGCCGGTTCCCTGGACATCGAGAACCTTGGGTTCGGGGCTACCACTTGATCCGAAGCCCACAGTTACGACCGCGCTGTCCATACCCAGACAATAGGCCGCGCGCACCGCAAGGTCCAAGGCAGGACAAAGGCCACTGACCGGCACCTTAGTCACTCGCGTGACGTGCTCCATCTCCATAAAAAAACCGCCATCGGGAAGGATTCCCTTGGCGGCCTTGAGGTCCGGAACAACTGTATGGCTGCCATCTGGAGACATACGGATCAACGGAAAGCTGGTCTTTGGGCCGGGCACAATCACGCGGGGAGCCGGAACGAGGTTGGCCCTCAGAGTCCTCAACATCAGTTCTTTCGCTAACATGAATCTGCTCTCCCCGCCCGCGGAAGGACGCTACGAGTAAAATACCACAATATCCCCATCGTTCAGCACGTGGTCTCGGGGCACCATCTGACCGTCAAAGACTCCCTTGCCCCATACCCTGGCGTATTTCAAGTTCTCGGCTATCTCTTTGTGGACATCGCGGGCTGCCTCAAGGACAGTCACCCCTCTATCCAGGATGAATGGCTGACTGAAGTCGGGCTTTTTCCCCGGGGGCTTTGTATATACACGGATCTTACCCAACAGGTCAAAGAACATTTTCGCTCCTAGGTCATGCAGGCCATCACCTGTAAGGGCAGAGCACGGGACGATCTCCATGGCGTCCCCAATGATCTCCTTTAGGAGCTCGAGACGGTCCTCGGCTCCCGGCATATCCATCTTGTTTGCCGCGCATATCGCTCGCTTCTCGGTGAACCTCCGCTCACCTTCGTTTTTGATCCGCACGTTGTTTTGCTCCATGAAGGAGACTAGGTCTTCATAGTGAGACAAGACGTTGTCGTCGCCCATATCCAGCGTAACAAGCAGTCCGTCGGACATCCTCAAGATGGCCCACAGCCACGTTTGGGCGGACTCGGGTGCAACGGGCGGCAAGTCCACCAGCTGAATCTGGACGTTCTCCCACTGGACCATCCCAGGCAATGGGATTCGGGTGGTGAAAGGGTACTCCGCGATTTCCGGTGAAGTCCTGGACATAGCCTTTAAGAGCGAAGACTTGCCGGAGTTGGGCGGTCCGACCAATACGACCTGGCCCGCGCCTTCCTTTTCGATCCGGAAGGCATCCTTCCTGCGTGGGCCCTTGGGCCCCGACTTCATGGCTTCACGCAGTTTCGCCATGCGCCGCTTGATGTCGGCCTGCATTTTCTCGGTGCCCTTATGCTTCGGGATAGTGGCCATCATCTCTTCGAGAGCGGCAAGCCGCTCTTCGTCGGTGAGTGCCTCCCTGTAACGGGCCTCCGCGGCTAAGTATTGAGGTCCAAGGTTGGCCGGCAATGGATCACCTCCCGTGTTGCTGCTGCGAATGCAAGGAATCAGTGCGAGGGCGATTCCATCCATTACTCTACGGATAAATGGAACCGCTGGCAACCCGCGAAGTGGCTAAGAGGTGCGGCGCTGCCAGGTCATAGAGCGCGAGTTCTGAGGCTGTCGATGCTACTTCGGGCTCATCAAGTGGGCCTAATCTTGACGACTACCTAGCAAAAGAGCCCCTAAAGCACCGCAGAACGCGCCGTGCCGGAGAAAGGCGAATTCGTAGCCCAAGTGTCGCCCAATCTCAAGAAATCTATCCTGGATGTGCGTGTGGCCGCTGGGCGATCCTGCCACGACTATCGTGGATTCTTTGTAGGTCCTGGCAACCTGAATGGACAACACCGCAACTACCTCGACGACCAGTTGGACGATAGCAGACGCTACATCGGCCTTCTCCCCTCCGAGTCCACCACGCCCGAAGTTGGCGGCCGTAAGGGCACTCAAAACAGGAGAGTGGCCCACGTCCCTGTAGAGGTCGCTTACCATGAGGTCCACCTTCTGCCGCTTGCCTCGGGCAGCAAGGCTCAATATCTCGGCAAAATCCCCCGTGGACAGCAAGAGATGTCCCAGTCCCGTTATGGTCCCCCCGCCGACGCCGGTCCCCGTGACCCGAGTACCTGATTCCTGAGTAACGTGGAAAATGGAAGTCCCCGTCCCGAGGCTGGCCAACACGAAGGGAACGGTGCTCAGCCCCTGCTCCTGAACCAAATGTCTGGCCCCGGCGCAGAAGCACTCAAGTTCATCTAGCACCTTGACCGGGGATTGAAGGCGTGCGGCCAACTCTCTCGCGCCGCATCCCGTCGCGTACACGTGAGCAGTCTGGGGAATCAAAGCCGCAACCTTATCCGGATCAGTATACTCTAGGAGACGGTACTGCCTGGCTCCGTCGTCTTCTATGGCCACCTTAGTCAGCGAACCGCCGACATCGACACCTACACGCATCAGATTCCCTCCCACGCCTGATTGCTTAATCACCTTGACTTCCACGCCCTTCAATGAAGTCCACCGCTTATCGGTGGTGAGCGCCGGCAAGCTTCTGCTCTTGGCCAAAGCCAGGTAAGCCCTATCACCCAGGGACAACCCGAATGCCCTGCTAATTCCTCTAAGTCGAGCCGCATCCGACGCAGCGTCAAGGTCAAAGTTGACCACCTCTATTGCTTCGAACAAACCAGCATCAGTGCTCGCATCGAGTAGGGATCATGGACTATGACGCAACTCTAGGAGTTTCAGGTACGGTGGAGGTGACGAACCGAGGACCTGAACCAGTTGTCTATCGGCGGTCCAGAACTCTACCGAACCCCGCGACTCTTCGACCACTCTATCGCAGACTGCGAGGAACGCAGCATCGTACATCGTCGGAAGCTGGTACCGCAGGGAAACATCCCAGGCCACCTGTAAAATGGTTGTATCCTGAAGATAGTCAATCGATAGCGATGTGAACCGGTCCCAAGCAGTCGAAGCCTCTGTCTCCGTAATGAGTCCGGCTTTCATCTTCTTTAGCAACACGGTGCCGACTTCGGCCCAGGCAAAGGCGGGTGCGATCAACCGGCTACCGGAACTCACTGCTTCGCGCAAGAGGTTAAGTGCCTCGATGCTACCCTCCTCAGGCACGAGGGCTTTCACGAGGACGCTGGTGTCTAGGCAGTACGTCCGTCTATTTATGTCGATCGCTCCCCATTCTGACCTGTCTTACCAAGGGCGTCGAGTCAGGCTGCAAGCCACGCTCAGCCATTGCCGCCCGTTCCTTCTCAATCTGACCCAGGAGGCGGAGTTGCCTCCTTACGGACACCTCTTTCTGGATAGCCGATACAACCAACTCATTAATGGAGTCCCCGTAAGCGGCAGCCTCTTCGCGCACAAGTTCTACAAGCTCCTTGGGCGCCCTTACTGTGAACTGCTCTCGTTCCAAGGTTTCACACCTCCTGACTCCAAAGTAGATTGCACTATCCGATATCAATATATGCCTTCGAAGGTGGACTTCGCAAAAGAGATTCAGCACTGAGAGTAGAACCACAGCGACGCGACTATGAGATGGACCTTCGCGACGGTCTTGCCTGCCGGACGGGCCAGCAACCAATATCAGGCCAAGGTCAGGGGAAGGAACTGTAGGATGAATTGCCGGGACGAGAACGC
>DULO01000065.1 GCA_012840345.1 Candidatus Fermentithermobacillaceae bacterium | reverse complement strand
TCTTGGGGGAAGCGAGTAGGGGGTGCGATGAATGAAGGCATTGTTATGGCTAGGTAACGTCGATCGCCGCATTCTGTATCTGCTCATGGGCTTTGTCCTCCTTGTCCCGCTTGTAAAGCCAATGGGCTGCAAGCTCAGGCCGACTCCATAACTAAGCACTTACTTAGAAAAGGTGTTAAGGTGATAGCCATCTGTTTCTCCCCTGAGGGCGCAATGATCGCTGACGATACTCTGAACCGGATTTACGGAGGGGCGGGCAAGGTTTACGGTGAAGACTACTGCCACCTGGGGTATTTAGCTGGCGGAGAGACGGCTCAAGGCGCGTTCATCCGTGACCCGCTAAAGGCGTGCCCCCAGGATTTCTATGGGACTCCGTCAAGCAGCCTTCCTATCTGCAAAGGGCTTAGCAACGGCAAGGATGTGCAAGCTCTCATCTATTTCACTACCGGGTACACGGCTGAATGGATCCGGCAGGCGGGCCCCCTCGGGGTTCCCATAATCGCCGGAGTGATCACGGTACTCGGACCCGCACAGGAAGCTTTTGTCCAGTCAGGTCAACTGAAGGGGCTTCTCGTAGGCATGCGCGGCGGCGCTGAGTACGAAATCATCATGGACGAGCCAGGGTCTGCCGCGGCCGCAATGGATGCGCAGAGCCTTGGACACCTTTTGTTCATCTTGTTTATCATCTTCGGAAACGCATCCTACTTCATCCAGAAAAAATACGGCAAGAAGCCCGTCGGAGGGGGGGCGCAGTCATGAGTACTGACGTCGGCGTTTGGGTTTCGGCGCTGCTTACAATAGCCGCGTATTCGTTCCTCTGGAAGGAGAACCGCTTCTTCAGAGCCGTTGAGCATCTGTTCGTCGGTCTCGGGGCAGGCTACGGCATCGCTATGGGCTACTCAAACATAGTGAGTAAAGCCTGGAACCCCATAACGAAAGAAGGCAAACTATACCTTCTGATCCCGGTGATAATGGGCGTCATGCTCTTTGGCAGGTTTGTGAAGTCACTTAGATGGACGTCAAGGTTCCCGCTCGCGTTCATCGTAGGCACCGGAGCTGCCATTGCGCTAAGGGGGGCAGTTGAGCAGCAGTTTGTGAAGCAGATACAGGCCACGATGATGCCCCTCACCTCGGTTGGGAACCTGATCATTGTCGTAGGTACGCTTTGCGTGATGTCCTACTTCTTTTTCACATTTCCGAAAAACAAAGCGCTCTCGAGCGTGTCAACTGTGGGAAGGTGGATTCTCATGGTGACCTTCGGGGCTGCGTTTGGCAACGGCGTGATGGGCAGGATCTCGCTTTCAATCGGTGTCCTTCAGACCCTGTTTGGGGAGTGGATCCACCTTATCAAGTAGGAGGGAGTGCATTGTTTGACTGCCTTATTAGGGGCGGCAAGATAGTTGATGGCACGGGAAACCCTTGGTTCTGGGGCGATGTTGCGGTGAAGGATGGCCGCATTGCCGCGATACGGAAGACCGCAAAGCCTTCGGTGGCAGAGGAGCGCTGCGGAACATCATGCAGTGCAGCCGACCCCCAGGATGAATGGACCGCTTCGACAACCATCGATGCGTCAGGGTGTGTTGTGATGCCCGGTATCGTTGACCTCCACACGCACTCGGATGGGACTGTCCCCACCAATCCCGGCGCGAAAAGCTCGCTATTGCAGGGTGTGACCAGCGAGTGCACCGGACTGTGCGGGATCTCGGAGTTTCCCACCCACTCTTCTGAGGAATGGAGTGACCTGGCCGGGTTCCGTGATTACGTGAACAGGAACGGCACCGGCATCAACATAGTACCGCTGGTAGGTCACGGCGCGGTCCGTACTTTTGTGATGGGGCCTGAGGGAAAGGGAGGAGAACGGTGCTTCCCTGAGACCGAAGAAATGAAGGCAATGGAGGAGGCCGTGCGGATAGCCATGGAGCAGGGCGCGTTCGGTATTACTACCGGCCTCATCTACGCCCCGGGGCGAAATGCGGCTCCTGCTGAGGTCGAGGCGCTGTGTAGAGTGGCCGCTTCGTATGGGGGCGTACACTGCTCGCATGTCCGCAGCGAGGAAGACATGCTTATAGAAGGCGTAGAGGAGTTGTTGGCCACCGTCCGCAGCACCGGGATTCCTTCATCGATCAGCCATCACAAAGCCATGGGAAGGCGCAACTGGGGCAAGCCTTCTGAGACCGTGCGGATGATCGACAGGGCTAGGAAAGAAGGCCTTGACGTCATATGTGACTTCTACCCCTGGGTCATAGCGGCTACGTCCAATCTTGCCGGACGTTTCGCTGCGGGGCTTGCCCGCAAGCCGGGTCAAGCAGTCGACAGAGAGACTGTCCTCGCGGCTTTGAAAGACGATGCCGAGTGGTCGGCGGTGAAAAAGAGGCTAAGAGAGGCCTTTGTCGAGGAGAAACGCATCAACGACGAGCGCAAAGCAGCTCTCTTGCCCCACGGAGCGGCAGTACGGGATGCGAGGGACCTTCGCTATTGGGAGGTTGTTTCGTACTCCCCTTCGCATCCCGAGTTCTTCACGCTGACTTTCGAGGAAGTGGCCAAGAAGCTCGGGTTCGATGACTACTGGGATGCCATGCGCCGGCTATACCTTGAGGATGAGGGTGAGACTCGCACCGGTGCGGGTCCCATGTGTGAAGAGGACATCCTTACCATCCTGGGGTCTCCGTACTCGGTAATCGCGAGCGATTCATCAACTTCGGATAGCAGGACCGGAGGGCACCCGAGGGCGTACGGCAACTTCGGACGGGCGCTGGTCCGTTTCGTGAAGGAGTTAGGGGCCATCAGCCTTGAGAGTTTGGTCAAGAAGATGACCTCACAGCCTGCGACTTTTGTAGGTCTGCACGACCGAGGAGCAATCCGACGCGGGGCTTGGGCAGACCTGGTGGTTCTGGATTGGGAGAACTTCGAGTCACCGGCTGATTTCGCTAACCCTCACGAGTCGCCCAGAGGCATACGATACGTGCTGGTAAACGGGCAGATCGCTGTGAAGGACGGACAGGTGACGGGGCTCAGGGCCGGCAAGGTACTGTCGAAGGAGTAATATGCGACCGGACGCTCATGATGAGGGGCATCGTATCTGGCGTCTCCGGTGTCTCTGAGTAAGAGAGCGGCCCCTGCCAAAATAGCGCAGGGGCCTTCATACGAGTATCTTCCTGTCCCCCGCTCTCCCGATTAGTCACCGTAGCACGTGTTCTGCCGCGGCGTGCGGTGTGAGAACCCGGCTGACCGTCTGGCAATGCTTCGATTTGAAGTACTTCCGGGGTTGATACGCCACAAATCGAAGCGTCCTCTAGCGACCAACGCTTCGTCTTGAAGCATGCTGCCGTCGACGCATCGTAGTAACCAGGCTGACAGCCCGGCAACGTTTCGATTTGAAGCACTTTCCGGGTTGATACGCCACAGATCGAAGCATTCTCCGCTAACCAACGCTTCGTTTTGAAGCATGTTACTGCCGGGGGCGTCGTAAGAACCCGGCTGACCGTCTGGCAATGCTTCGATTTGAAGCACTTCCCGGGTTGACACGCCACAAATCGAAGCATTCTCTGCAAACCTATGCTTCGTTTTGAAGCACGCTACTGCCGGGGGGTCGTAAGAACCCGGCTGACTGTCTGACAATGCTTCGATTTGAAGCACTTCCCGGGTTGACACGCCACAAAGCAAAGCATTTCCGCCAGACTTGCGCTTCGATTTGTCTGTGATGTCAGTATATGGAAACTGCCCGAACTGATAAACAGGAAGCACTCAATGGCTCTAAGGAGCGTCCGAAGGTTATAGCTACTTGTGACCTGCTGAAGGAGGAAAGCGGGAGATAGCACCTTGGATTGTGGGGTCAAATACTGGTCGGGGAGACAGGATTTGAACCTGCGACTTCATGGTCCCAAACCATGCGCGCTGCCAAACTGCGCCACTCCCCGACGCACACACCATTATACGAGATTTCCGCGGGCTTGCCAAACCATTGCGCTGGTTGTTAGAGCTGACGACTCTGCGAGGGGAAGACATCGCTGGCCGATGACTCTGTGGCATGGAGTTATCAGCCTTTGAAGGCTTTAGGTGGATTCCTATGAACAGGCGGTGGAGTCACTCTACCCCAACGCCACGTCCATCACCATCATAATGGCGAATCCCAGCATAGCCCCTATAGTCGCGATGTTGGAGTCCCCGGAAGACTGCGCCTCAGGGATTAATTCTTCCACTACAACATAGATCATAGCTCCCGCCGCGAAGGCGAGGGCGTAAGGCAGAATTGGCTGGATGTGTGTTGTCAGAGCAGCGCCGAGCACTCCCGCGATGGGTTCCACCATCCCTGAGGCTTGTCCGTACAAGAAGCTCTTCATTCGAGATAGTCCCTCGCGCCGGAGGGGGACCGAGGTGGCTGCTCCCTCAGGCAGGTTTTGAAGCCCCATGCCGATGGTCAACGTGATAGCTCCCGCTATGGAAGCTGCCGGGAGGCCCGAGGCGGCCGCTCCGAACGCGACGCCGACTGCCAGTCCTTCCGGGATGTTGTGCATGGTGATGGCGGTCACCAGCAGGATGGACCGGTGCCAGCTGCTCTTTAGACCTTCCGGTGCCTCGTCACTCTTGGAGCCGCCGTGAAGGTGAGGGAGCAGGAGATCCGCGACCAAAAGGAACAGCCCGCCGAGCAGGAAACCAATCAACGGCGGAAGCCACTTGATGCCGCCCGAAGCCTCAGACATCTCGATGGCGGGTTGAAGCAGGGACCAGCAGCTCGCCGCAATCATGACTCCCGCGGCGAAACCCAGCATGAGGTCCAGAGTCCGCTTGTTGATAGTACGGAAGAAGAACACCAGGCCTGCTCCGAGGGCCGTGAGGAACCAGGTGAACATCGTCCCATATAACGCGAGCCAGACCGGACCGTTAGGCATCTACCGAACCTCCTACTTCCCGTTGACTGTCTTATCCCCGTAGGCGCCGTACTTCTCCTCCGAGATCTCGCCTTTGCGCCTACTTCCCGTGACTGTCTTATCCCCGTGGGCGCCGTACTTCTCCTCCGAGATCTCGCCTTTACGCCTACTTCCCGTTGACTTCCTTGTCCCCGCGATAGGGGATAGGAACGTACTGGACCGACGGCCTCGTCTGCTGCGGCTGAGGATACAGGTCCATCAGGCGGTAGATTTCCGTGGGCATGTCTCCGCAGATGGGAGGGAATCCGAGATCCGTTAGCTGTTCGCACGTGAGAGGATAGTCGTGGGTCCAGTATCCCGAAGCCAGCTTATCAGCGAGCTCATGAGCTTTGGTCTCGTCAACCCTTTGCATCAGCAGGTCGACTACAGTCTGCTTGACTTGCTTGACCGCCTTCTCGGCCATGTCCGCGAGCATGATGGTCTCGTCGTCGATGTCCTTCCGGTCCTTCTCCTTGAGGCCCCGGAGGACGGATGAGGCCGCCCACTTGCCAATCTGCGGGTCGACCGGCCCGAGGACCGCGTTGGGGTCCATGACCACTTCGTCAGCGGCGAGCGCGATCAAGGAACCGCCGGACATCGCGTAGTGGGGCACAAACACTGTCACCTTCGCTTTGTGACGGAGGAGCGCCCTGGCGATCTGCTCGGAAGCGAGAACCAGCCCACCCGGCGTGTGGAGGATGATGTCGATGGGCATGTCATCCGGAGTCAGCCTGATGGCTCGCAGCACCTGTTCTGAGTCCTCGATGGTTATGTACCGCGACAGCGCCACGCCAAGGAAATTGATGGATTCTTGCCTGTGAATCAGGGTAATAAGCCTCGAGCCGCGCTTTTTCTCCAGGCTGCGCATGATGTTAAGCCTTGCCGATTCTACCATTTTCTTTTGAAAGACCGGTATCACGGTGGATATGATGAAAAACGCCCATATCAATATGGAGAAATCCATGCGAGCGATGCCTCCTAGGCAACTAGTGCAACGGACCAGTACAGCCTCATAGATATTCTAGACGCGTCGCGGCTGAGCAATGGTCGACCGCAGCGACTTACGCCTGGCCCACCCGGCTGCTCCATTCTTTCTCATTGAACCCCACCAGCACGAAATCAGGGCCAACGACGATAGGCCGTTTCACCAGCATTCCGTCGGTGGCCAGGAGCGCATACTGCTCGTCGTCGGACATCTTCGGCAGCTTCTCCTTGAGGTTGAGCGCCCTGTACTGCAATCCGCTGGTGTTGAACAACTTCCGGAGAGGGATGCCGCTCGTGGCGTGCCACGTACGGAGCTCGTCCAAAGTTGGGTTTTGTGTTTTTATGTTGCGAATCTCGTATTTGATCCCCCGGCTGTCAAGCCACTGTTGCGCCTTGCGGCAGGTGGAACACTGGGGATAGCAGACAAATAGCATAGTTCTCCCTCCCGACTCAGTTTATGTTGTCACCTTTCGTCGAAAACCCCATGATTCCTTTAGACTATTGAACTCGCCTGCGCTTCACCTATTGCTGACGCTCGAAGAACCGCAGGTACTCCCCGTATCCTTCCTTCTCCATTTCTTCTACCGGGATGAACCTGAGCGCCGCGGAGTTGATGCAGTAGCGAAGCCCTGTCGGACCCGGTCCATCGTCGAACACGTGGCCAAGATGAGAATCGGCCTTTTTGCTCCTCACTTCCGTGCGGATCATGAAGTGGCTCCGGTCTTCTTTTTCAACTATGTTCTCATCCTCAATCGGCTTTGTGAAACTCGGCCATCCGCATCCCGCGTCGAACTGGTCGAGAGAACTGAAGAGCGGTTCTCCGGAGACGACATCTACGTAAATCCCGGCCCGCTTGTTGTTCCAGTACTCGTTCTTGAAGGGAGGCTCGGTCGCGTTTTCCTGCGTCACTTTGTACTGGAGAGGGGAGAGCCGTCTGCGCAACTCCTCGTCCGCCGGCTTGGCAAAGGTGCTTGACCTGGCTGATGGGGGTGCCTCGTTGCCCCACGTTTCCTTCAAGTAGCGCTCGCGCCCGGATCCGGCTTTGTACATCCTGTAATGTACAGGGTTCTTTAGGTAGTAGTTCTGATGGTAGTGCTCGGCAGGGTAGAAGGTACACGCCGGCAGTATCGCCGTAGCGATGGGGTTCTTGAACTTCCCCGATTCTTCCAACCGCCGTTTCGATTCCTCCGCCAAGCGCTTTTGCTCCTCGTTTTCATAGAAGATGGCCGTTCTGTACTGGGGCCCCTTGTCGGCGAACTGGCCGTGAGGGTCCGTCGGGTCTATCTGCCGCCAGAAGACGTCAAGGAGCGTGTCGTAGGAGACGACCTCAGGGTCGTACTCGACGCGGACCGCCTCGTAGTGACCGGTCGTTCCCGAGCACACCTCTTGGTACGTGGGGTTTTCCGTGTGGCCTCCCGTGTAGCCGGCTATGACTTCACGAACTCCGTTTACCTGGGCGAATGGCTGCACCATGCACCAAAAGCATCCGCCAGCGAAGGTGGCGAAAGCGGTTTTACCGGCGTCCAGGGCGCGGTCATCTGCGTCCACGTGGTTGTCGTCTGTAGTATGGTCCTTTGCATTCGGGTGGTTGGCGTTGCCAACACTACGGCTATCATTATCCATGCGGGCCACTCCCTTGCATTAACTCTGAACCGGTCTGCGTTGTTAGCGCTCTTCTTCTATGATAGTCTCCGTTTTGGGCTTCCAATCAGTCGGATCGTGCATATCATTGAGGTTTGCCTCCTCCGGCGTTCCCGTTTGAGTATGTTGCTTGGATGGCTCTAGCAGACTTGGCGAAGACGCGAGACGGGTGAAAGGTGAGCGGCATGTTTGAGGAGATCCCCGGCTCAGAGCGGTGGATGAGCATTGAGCCTGTCCCCAAGGGCTGGTCTAAAGACATCAAATACCGAGTGAAGACTAAAGAAGGCCAAAGCCTGCTCGTCAGGATTTCCGACATTGCTGACTACCCTCGCAAAAAGCTCGAGTACGACGCTCTGCGGAAGTTAGACGACCTTCCCGTACTGATGACCCGTCCTGTGGATTTTGGTATGTTCGACGGTGGATCCAGAGTCTTCACCATAACCACTTGGATAGAGGGCGAGGACGCTGAAAACGTCCTTCCTAGTCTGAGCCTCAAAGAGCAGTATGACCTGGGATGGGAGGCAGGGATGATCCTCCGGCAGATTCACCGGATTCCCGCTCCTCCGGAACAACCCGACTGGGCCGAGCGCTTCAACCGAAAGATCGACCGCAACATCCGCAATTATGAGGCTTGCGGCATCGAGCTTCCCGGTGCTGACAAGGCCATCCGCCACATCAACTCGTTGAGGCACCTCCTGGAGGGCAGGCCCCAGGTCTTCCAGCACGGGGATTATCACTGCGGCAACATGGTAATCACCGCTGACGGAAAGCTCGGCATCATCGACTTCAACCGCCCGGACTATGGCGACCCGTGGGAGGAGTTCAACCGGATCGTGTGGTGCGCGTCGGTGAGTGGAGCCTTCGCGTCCGGACGGATCAACGGGTACTTCGCGGCCGGTGTCGTCGAAGATGCCGCGGAAGACGTAGTACATGGCGCAGTAGATGTAGCGGGAGCTGCCGCGGAACATGCCGCTGAGCACGCCGGCGGATACGCTGCCAAGGATGGCTCGCCAGGCGGCTCAGGCCAGGTCCGCATCCCCCTAGAGTTCTTCCAGCTAATGTCCCTTTACATTGCCAGTAACATGCTCGCCTCTGTGCCGTGGGCAATCCCCTTCGGGCAGGAAGAGGTAGACGTCATGCTGAAGCAGGCCGAACAGGTTTTGGATTGGTACGATGGGTTCAGGAATTGCGTTCCGCGGTGGTATGTTGGGGAAGGGGGGCTTAACCCATGAAGCTTCTCTACGGAACCAGGAATCCAAGCACGATCGAAACCATGAAAAGGGCCCTGCTGGACTTGGGTATTGAGATCGTCGCCCCCGATGGACTGGGCCTTGAGGTGGCCTAGGGCTGGGCAGTCCTACACCGAAATCTCCTTCCAGTGTCCCGCTTTGAACCTCCACATAAAGAGGATTGAGCGGAGGATGAGGTCGGTCACCATGGCGTACCAAGCGCCCGGAAGGCCCATGCGCATGCCCATGACAAAGAGGTAGGACAGCGACACTCTAGCTGCCCAAGAACTGGCCCCTGTGATGTACATGACCCACTTGGTGTCTCCCGCGCCTCTGAGCCCGCCGGCCAGCACGTGGTTTATGCCCATGAACGGCTGGGCCACGGCCACGATCCTGAGCACGGTTGAGCCCAAACGAGTGACCTCCTCATTGCCGGGCACGAAGAGACGAACGATCGCCGGAGCCGCCAGAAAGAGAACAACTCCCGCGCACCCCATAGCGAACGAAGCGATTTTCTGGGCTTTGCGGGCGGCTTCCTCAGACTTTGCCGGGTCTCCGTAACCTAAGTACTGGCCTACCAGCGTGGTCGTAGCCGCTCCGAAACTAAACCCGATGGTGAGCGAGATGGATTCCAGCCTCAGCGCGATCTGGTGCGCCGCGTACGCGTTCGTCCCTAGGCTCGAGACGGCCCGGGTGTAGAGGATCTGAGCTCCCCTCAGCGTCAAGCGTTCTCCCGACGCGGGCAGGCCTACTTTCATCACTGCTCCCAGGGCCTCGCGGTCAGGCTTGAATGACCCCTTAAGCCATCCCTTGAGCGGGGTATCTCCTGCGCCCGTGAGAACCACGATCATTCCCATCCCGACGAACCTGGCGAAAGCGGTGGCGATTCCGGCGCCTTCAGCGCCAAAGGCAGGGAACCCGAGATTTCCGCCAATGAGGAGATAGTTGCCCGCCAGGTTTAACAGATTGACGACAACCCCCACATACATAGGAAGCCGCGTGTTGCCGGAGCCTCGCAAAGACGCGGCGAAAGTCATGGTGACGAATTCAAAGACCAGAGATAAGCCTTTCCACCAGAAGTAGCGGACGCCCTGGTTTATGACGTCTTGTTCTGCCCCCATGAGCCTGAGGGCGTTGCCCGAGTAGACAGAGAAGACCAGAAACGCCACCACGCCTATGGCGGCGGCGATGAGGAGGGACTGTCTAAGGGTCCTCTGGGCGTCCTCGTAGTTACCCGCGCCGATGCGTCTGGCTACGATGGACGTGGTCCCCACTCGGATGGCGTCGAAGAACCCCGTGGCTATCATGGAGATCTGGTTGGACAACCCGACGGCCGTGACTGCTGCCGCGCCAACTCTGCCGCACATAGCCATATCGGCGGCGTCCACGACGGATTGGAGCAATCGCTCGGCGATTAGAGGGCCTGCCAAGATCCATAGGTTTTGCTCGATGGTATGGTTTTCGAGGTCAAGACCCTTGAACCGGGGGCGTTTGGCAGCCACCGCTGCGCTGTCACCGGATTCCACTTCTTGTGAGTCTACGATGGGCTCGTCTTCGGCTGGAAGTTCGCTAGGATTATCCACGACGTCACCTTTGAGAAATAATCCTTCGATACTCTAAGTATCCTCATCGATCTTACCGCTAAGTTGCGCGAACGGTCAACCGCTTCGCATGAGGTGGGTCTCGCAGGAAACTTAGTCTAGTAAAACATGATTAGCTGTGACAAAACCCTCCCACTTTACATAGGATCTTCCGATTGGTTTCCACATCTGACTGGCCTTTTTGAGCGCCGGGGCGTGACCTCCAGGTGCGTAATGGCGGCTCCTGGTAAGTCATGGGGCTCCTGGTAAGCCACGGTGGCTCCTGGTGAGTTGCGCCAAAGGTTGCGTCGAAATGACAGAATCGTTAAGGAAAGCTGGGAGGACGCTGTGGGAAACGAGGCTTCGGAAGTCATCCTGGCCGGAAGCGGAGGTTCCGGCGTTACGGCGGGCGCGGTTTGGTCTTCCGATGCCGCCATAGACGTCCGGGCCGGAGTCAACTCCGCGGAGAGGCTTCGCGCCGCGCAGATGCCCCAGCTATCGCACCTATCCCAGCTAGCCCAGCTGTCTCCGGACCTCCGCCTCATCTCGCTGGCCGAAGCCCCAGTTGGGCGCTGGGTCCACCTGGTCCATCAAGGGGTCAATGGCTTGTTGGGGCACCGTTTGGTCGACCTCGGATTTACCGCAGGAGCCCGGATGCGAGTGGTGAGGAAGGGGCCCGCCGGAAACCTGATAGCCGTATCCATCCGGAACACCGTGATCGCGCTGAGGAGCAGCGAGGCGAAGTCCATCACAGTATCTGAATCTGGGGGGTAGACGGTCCCCCGATAGGTTTTCCGGAAGGGGGACGTCTACGTGGATACGCAGACCTATCTTGTGGCCTTGGCAGGCAACCCGAACGTTGGAAAGAGCACCGTCTTCAACAGGCTAACCGGTCTGGACCAGCACACGGGCAATTGGCCCGGCAAGACTGTCGCCTTGTTCGAGGGCAGCGTGCAGCACAAGGGTAAGACCTTCCGGTTAGTCGACCTCCCGGGCACCTATTCTCTTCGAGCCAACTCCAGAGAGGAAGAAGTCGCCCGCGACTTCATCGTCAGTGAAAACCCAGATGTGACGGTGTGCGTTGTGGACGCTACGAGCCTCGAACGCAACCTGAACCTGGCGCTTCAGGTAATCCCTATCACGAGGAAATGCGTGGTCTGCCTGAACCTGATGGATGAGGCCCGGAAGAAAGGAATTCTTGTTGACGTGGAAGCACTGAGCCGCGAACTCGGCGTTCCCGTGGTACCGGCTTCGGCGCGGCAGAACGAAGGTATCTCGGAGCTATTGGACGCGATTTGGGAAGCGGTGGCGGAGCCGGTAGTCCACACCAAGAGCGAATGCAGGGGCAGCGAGGCTGAAGGCGGCAACTGGGGTAACGAGCGTGACCAGGGTAACTTGGATAACCCGGATAGACTGGCCGACCTGGCAAGCAGCGGCTTTCACCTGCAGGGCGGCGACAAGCGGAACGGACAAGGCGACGAAGGTGAAGAAGGTGAAGAAGGCGATGAAGGCGACGAGGGCGACGAAGGCGACGAGCATGTGCCTCCGTGTCAAGCGTGCTCCATTTCTGATACTGCGGTAGCTCAGGTGTATGCCCGCGCCGAGGAAATCGTAGCCGAATGCGTGCGGCTTCCAGAAGAAGAGATGGAGACCTTGACTGACCGCCTCGATGATATCCTGACATCCAGGAAGTTCGGCATCCCCATCATGTTGTCCCTGCTGGGGCTGGTTTTCGCCATCAC